>JBBSUP010000196.1:0-1549 GCA_038234295.1 Chthoniobacterales bacterium | reverse complement strand
GGAACGTGAAGTTGGAAATTAACTTCCGCGAGACCCGCCAGCGATTCGCCGAAAACAGTGATGTTAAAGGCGAGAAAAATAACGATACCGAACCAGAAAAGCAGAAAGAACGAGATGATGTATTTCGACCACCAGTTGCGGTCCTCGGTCACGCCGTGGGTGTGACTAAGCGCGCGCGAGATCGTGGAAATGAAAATCGTCCCAAGATAAATCCCGAGGATAACGCCGGCGACCGCGAGCTTCCCGTTGCTTCCAGTGACGATGACGTTCGCGACCACCGTATCGAGGATTTCCTGCACCTTCGGATCGGGCGGGAGAAAGGCGCGGACGACGCCGAGCATGCTGTGGAGTTTCGCCGGGTCGGTGCCGAAAAGCCCGAGCAGATGCCAGAGAAAGAGCAGCCCGGGCGCGAGCGTGAACAACATCTGGTAAGCCATCTGCGCGGAGAGTCCCATGGTCTCGTCCGTGACGGTTTCCCAGACGAGCCGGCGGGTCACGCGGCCGAAGAGGTGGAGCTTTTTCATCGACGCGAGAAGTTTACTTTGCCGTCCGGTGATTGCCATTAAAGTCTCGGCCAATCTGCCTAACGAATGGCGCAACGCATTCTGATTCTGACTGCCGGTTTCGGGGAAGGGCACAACGCCGCCGCGCGTGGGCTGCGCGATGGCCTGGCGACCGTGGCGCCGCGGCTCGCGCCCGACGCGCAGGTTGAGGTGCACGATATTTTTGCCGAGACCTACGGGTTCGCGAACGACCTCGTGCGTCGCACCTATCTTGGGCTGATCAATCGCGCGCCCGATCTCTGGTCGGAGGTCTACGATTGGCTCGACCAGGAACAGGATGTGCGGGAGCGGCTTCGCATTTTTTTCCTCGCGCGGAATCGCCTGCGCGATCTGCTCACGCGCTTCCAGCCGGACGTAGTGGTTTCGGTTTTTCCCGCCTACACCCATCTCCTCGACGAGATTTTTGGCGAGCGCGCGCCGCCCTTTCGCCGGATTGTTTGCATCACCGATTCGATCAGCGTGAACGCCATCTGGACGCGCGGAAATTGCGACTACCTTCTCGTGCCTAACAATGAAACCGCCGCCGTCCTCGATGAAGCCGGGATTGCGCCGGACCGCGTGCGCGTGACCGGCTTTCCGGTGACGCCGCAGTTTGCCGAGCTCGGAATTCTCCGGCAACCGCCCTCCGACAGCTACGGCCGGCGGATTCTTTACATGATCAATGCCGGGCGCGTGATCGCTCCGGAGATCATCCGCGGCCTCGCCGAGCTTCCGGGCACGCGACTCACGGTCACGGTCGGCCGCGATAAAAATCTACGGCGCGCGGCGGAGGCGGTGCGCTTCGAGACGGGGCGGAAGTTTGAGATCGTCGGCTGGACCGATCAGCTCCCGCGTCTGATGCTCGAAAGCCACATCCTGATCAGCAAGGCAGGTGGCGCGACCGTGCAGGAAACGATCGCGGCCGGTTGCCCGATGATCATCAACCAAATCGTGCCGGGGCAGGAAGCTGGCAACGCGCGGCTGATCAAGGGCACGCATTCCGGCAT
>JBBSUP010000195.1:0-1609 GCA_038234295.1 Chthoniobacterales bacterium | reverse complement strand
TCATCGATGTCGTCGATGGCGCAAGCGGGCGTTGTAGCGGGGGGCGGTGACCCGGGGGGGTGCGGCGTTTTGGACTTGCGGCCGGGGTCACCGCCCCCGGCTACAACGGCGAGCCGTAATCGAATGACTACTGCTTCACCGGCCGCTATCTCCCGCCGGTAGAGCGCCGCGGCTTTCGTCCCGGTCTGCTCCGGGTTCACCGCGCTCAGGTTTTGCCGAACGACGTAATCGTGAAACGCATCTTTTACGTACGTTGCCTGGTTCGCCACGCCGTAGAGCAACTGCAGATTCGTGTCGTTCTCGGTGAAGAGGATTTCCTCCGCGCCCTCACACGCCAGCCGATATTCGCCGAGCGCGTGATGACTCGCCTCGATCACCGCGACCTCGGCGGGATGCGGCTTGCCGGCGCGCAGATTCGGCCGGCGGTCGTTGTTCCCCCAGCTCCAGGTGTTACGAAACCAGAGCGTCGGGAGGAGATGCAACGTCGCGCTTTCGGGGCCGCAATTCTTCACCGTCGCGCGGATGAGAAGATCGTTCGTGCCGTCTTTCGCATATTCGAGCGTGATGTCGAAGTAGCGATCCTCGCGGAGCACGCCGGTATCCCAGAGCTCAAACTCCGGCTCCAGCTTCGAGCGCCCGGCATTTTGCCGAACGAGTTCCTCGTAGGGATAAGCCGCGTGCGGATAGCGATAAGTCATCCGCATATAGGAATGGGTCGGCGTGTTGTCTTCGTAGAAGAAAATCTCCTTGCCGTCCTCGCCGTGATTCCCCTGCGGACCGGTCAGGCCGAAGAGCCGCTCCTTCAGGATCGGATCGCTCCCATTCCAAAAGGCGAAGGCGAAGCAGAGCCGCTGCTTGAAATCGGAAACGCCGCCGATGCCATCCTCGCCCCAGCGATAGGCCCGCGAGCGCGCCTGCTCGTGCGGGAAATAATTCCAGGCGTCGCCGTTCGCGCTGTAATCCTCGCGCACCGTGCCCCACTGCCGATCGCTCAGGTAGGGACCCCAGAGATGCCAGCGTTCGGAGCGATCGTCGTTTTCGGCCAGGCGTTGTTCTTCGGCATTCATAAAGTGCGGCACCGCCGTCGTTAGGCGCGCATCCTTGATAATGAAGTCGCTGCGCAGTGTCGAACAAAACCTCGTCGCCGATGCCGTCTGCGGTTAGAGAGAAGCATGTTGCGCACGATCCGTTTTTTAATGCTCTTACCCTTCGCTGCCGCCGCCGCGGCGGAACCGAGCCTGACGATTTACCATCAGAATTTCGCGGTCGTGCGCGGGACCGTGCCGCTCGACTTGAAGGAGGGCGTGAATCAGATCCACTTCGCGGATTTAACCGCACAAGCCGATGCGAACTCGGTCGTGCTCCGCGATCCGGCAGGCAAAAACAACTTCCGAATCGTCGAGCAAAATTATCGCGTGGACACGCTCACGCAGGGCTCGATGCTCGCGCAGTTCGAGGGGCAGACGATCGATTTCCTCGTGCACCAACCGTCGCAACCGGACACCATCGTCGCCGGCAAAATCATCCGCAGCGGCAGCAAAGGCGGGAACAATTCGCAGCCGCTGATCGAGGTGAACGGGAAGCTGCGCTTCGAGCTCCCCGGCGTCCC
>JBBSUP010000194.1:0-1647 GCA_038234295.1 Chthoniobacterales bacterium | reverse complement strand
GGTAGTTCGGCGTCCAAACCGACGGTGTAAAGCTCGCCGTTAAATGAGTTGTAGGACTTTTTGAGAGAACGAAAGACCACCACCGGCTGGGTGTTTTCCCAGGTCATGACGAGGTTATTCGGCCCCATGCGATCAGACACATCATCGCGCCCGAGGGTCGCAGTCGTGGTCAGGCGCTTCGGCGCGCCGCCTTCACCGGGCATCACGTAGACCTCGGTGTTGCCATCATAGTGCGAGGTGAACGCAAGCTGTTTCCCGTCAGCGGAAAAGCGCGGGAACGAGCTGTAACCCGGGCCGCTGGTCAGCCGGCGGGCGGTGCCGCCATCCTTGCCGACCGTGTAGAGCGCACCCGCGTAACAAAAGACGATCTGCTCGCCGTTGGTCGTAGGAAAACGCAGGAGACGGGTCGTGTTCGGTAGTCCCTGCCCGGAAGCAAAACTGGCCGCAAAGATTGCGGCCAAAGAGAGAGAAAAAGAAAGAAAGAGACGACGAGAGAGTTGCATAGATGGATAAGAATGAACGGCCTACCAAGCTGCCGTTATTTCCCCGGCGCGCAACCGCGACTTGGCGCCGCACATCGGGTGAGCGTGCGTTTGCGGTTGCGGTGGCCCGAGTCACGTCGACCCGCGGAAGGTCGGCTGCTAACTTTGCGGCGAATTATCCACACGCTCGTGGGCTGCTCAAGTTGAGCGCCGCTCGCGGAAATCCAGACGCTGGCTGTCTCGGTTTTGAAATTGGGACCGATCGCCTGTAACGTGCGGGCCCCGCGTCTCGCGGCGTTGACCTGTTATGCTGACTATTCGCAACCTTCGCAAGACCATGGGCGGGCGGACTCTGTTCGAGAATGCCGGCCTGACCGTGAACTACGGCGAACGCGTCGCCCTCGTCGGGCCGAATGGCGCGGGCAAGTCCACGCTTTTTAATGTGATCCTGAAAAAGGAAGCCGCCGATGCCGGGACGATCGAGCGCGACGACTGGACCATGGTCGGCTATCTCCCGCAGGAGAGCGAGCCGGTCGGCCACGAGACGGTGATGGATGTTGCCACCGGTCGCGCGAACGAAATTCCCGCGCTCGAGAAACAACTGCACGCACTCGAGAAGTCGGGCGACGTCAGCAGCGCCGAATATCTCGAAGCGCACGCCAAGCACGAAGCGTTGAGCGATCCCCAAGTGGATGCGAAGGCGAAGAAAATGTTGCGCGGGCTCGGATACCGCGAGCAGGACTTCGAACGCAAAGCGAATGAGATGAGCGGCGGCTGGGTCATGCGCGCGCATCTCGCGCGGTTGCTCGTGATGGAGCCGGATCTGCTCCTGCTCGACGAGCCGACCAATCACCTCGACCTGCTTTCGCTTCTTTGGTTGCAGGATTACCTCAAGAAATACTCCGGCGCGCTTCTCCTCATCTCGCACGACCGGCAGTTCATGGACGAAGTCGTCGATGGCATCTACGACATCGCCGAGCAGAAGCTCGTCGCCTACACCGGCAACTACTCCGCGTTCCTCCGTCAGCGCGAGGCGAACTACGAGCAGCAGCTCGCCGGCTACAACAACCAGCAGAAGGAAATCGCGCGTCTGCGCGAGTTCTACGATCGCTTCCGCCAGGTCGCCTCGAAAGCGTCGCAAGCCATGAGCAAGCTCAAGCAAATC
>JBBSUP010000193.1:0-1655 GCA_038234295.1 Chthoniobacterales bacterium | reverse complement strand
TCGTTTTAGCGGTGGGTGTTCCCCCCGGCACATGTTTTATTGCTCTGCGCGCCGGGTTATCCGCCCCGGTATACAACGGCGCTTGCTACGACGAAGATGCTTCATGAAGTCGCGCTGGAAATCATTTCGCTACCGCCTCGAAGTGGGGAGCGTGCGCTTCCTCGTCGCCGTCATCCCGAAGCTCCCGCGGCCGTTCGCTTTTCAGCTCGGGCGCGCGCTCGGCGCGCTCGCCGCGGCACTCGATCGCCATGGGCGCAACGTCGCGCTCGCGAACCTCGCCGCGGCTTTCGGCGACCAATATTCCGCCGCCCAACGCGAGGAGATCACGCGGCAATCCTATCAGCATTTCGCCGGGACGATGGTCGACCTCTTCTGGAGTCCGCGGGTCGACGAGACCAATTTCCGGCGCCTGATCGAGTTCGAGGGGCTCGACGAATTTGAGCGCACCGTGGGGCGCAAGAACCCGCACATTTTCGCGTGCTACCACTACGGCGATTTCGAGTTGCTCAGCCTCGCCTGCGGCTGGGTCGGGATCACGCCGCACATCATCACGCAGGAGTTTAAAAATTCGGCGCTCGATCCGATTTTCAACCAGCTCCGGACCCGCTCCGGTCACACGATCGTGCCCCGCGATGGCGGGATCGTGCGCCTTTACAAAGCGCTCCGCCGCGGTGGTTCAGTCGCGATTTTAGTCGATCTCGCCTTGCAACTGCATCAACCGACCGTGGCCATCGACTGCTTTGGTTTGCAGACCTCGGTGACCTTCGCGCATGCCTGGCTCGCGGAGAAAACCGGAGCGCCGATTGTGCCCGCCCATGCGATGCCGCTCCCGGGCGGGCGGACTCGCGTGATCCTGCATCCGAAGCTGGAGGTTCCTGCCGGCGCGTCGCATCAGGAGGTGGCGCAACTGTGCTGGGATCGTTTCGAGCCGATCGTGCGCCGCGATCCGGCGCCCTGGATGTGGATGTATAAGTATTGGCGCTACCTCCCGCAGGCCGCGGCGCGCGCTTATCCGCCCTACGCGCGGCCGTCGCCGCGCTTCGATACGTTGATCGCCGGAGGTTCCGGTCGCTAATCCTGAGCGTGTCATTGTAGCGTGCGCTGTCCTCAGCGCAGCCCTCTGGCGGATAAAACACCTCGCCCCGTCCGTTGCGGAAAGCGGACCCTACGCGCCAAGCTCCCGCGCCAGTTCCGTTTCATCGGTCCCAACGCTCCAGTGCGACGTTATCGATGAAACTGGACGCGCCGAAGAGCTTCCCTCCGGAGGTCATGCTTCCGCGCGACCTCCACGGTAGTTCGGACGAACGTATCCGATAGCACTTATACCTACACCTTCAAAGTGCGACGCAACCAAGCGAAGACGGACAAGGTCGTAGCCAGCGGGGTGACCATCGAGAACGGCGGCGCGACCTTCAACTTGAGCGGGCAGGCGCAAGGAAATTCCAACTCCGGGCAACGTGCTGCCAGTCATCAGTAATACCGCCGCGCCGCCGATTGCCGGCCCCTTCAGCAACCTGCCGGACGGCAGCATCCTCGCGGTGAACGGCAATAACTTCCAGGCCGACTACGAAGGTGGCGGCGGGAACGATCTCACGCTCACGGTGGTGCCGTTGTTGTAGCCGGGGGCGGTGACCCCGGCGTCCAGCTGAGTCAAC
>JBBSUP010000192.1:0-1881 GCA_038234295.1 Chthoniobacterales bacterium | reverse complement strand
TGCCATCTTTGAAGAGGTCCTCAAGAACGACGCCAAACCGCCGGAACGCCGCGAGGCGCTTTGCGGCAAAGGCGATGTCCTCTACGAGATGGGCGCGGCGGACGCGGAGAATTATCGACGCGCGATCGCGCTCTACGAAGATCTCGCGCACGAGCCCGGTGTGCCGGCGCATTGGCGGAACCAGGCGGAGTTTAAAAAAGGAAAAGCGCTCGAGAAATTGAAGGACCCGACGGGCGCGCTCGCGACCTACTATTCCGTACTCGAGGAAGGCGCGGAGCCGGCGCGGCAGCATGAGTTTTTCTGGTTCTACAAGGCGGGCTTCAGCGCCGCGCATCTGCTCGAAGAAGCGAAGGACTGGAAAGCCGCGGTCGCGGTTTACCGGAAGCTCGCCGCGGTCGGTGGCGCAAGGAGCGAGGAAGCGAAGACCCGCCTGACGCAGCTGCGGCTCGAGCATTTTCTCTGGGACGAGTAGTCATCCCGAGCGGGGATCCCGTGGCGCAACTGGAAAGCTTTGCGAGCGAAATCTTCCGGGAAGCCCGGCGGGATCCCTCGGCTTCGCTGCGCTTCGCTCGGGATGACTAAGTTTCTTCGTGCAGCCAGGGCATGAGCGCGCGGAGGCGTTCGCCGGTCTGCTCGATCGGCTGCGCTTTCCCTTCGGCGAGTAACTTCCGATAACGCGGCTGACCGTTCGCCGTTTCGCGCAGCCATTCCTTCGCGAATTTTCCGCTCCGGATTTTCTCGAGCACCTCCGCCATTCGCGCTTTCACCTGCGCGTCGATGATCTTCGGACCGGCGGTGACGTCACCCCATTTCGCCGTCTCGGAAATGCGCGCGCGCATGCCGCTAATGCCGGCGCGATGCATCAGGTCGACGATGAATTTCAACTCATGCAGGCATTCAAAGTAAGCGACCTCGGGCTGGTAACCGTTCTCCACGAGCAGATCGAAACCAGCCGCGACGAGCGCGCTCATCCCGCCGCAGAGCACCGCCTGCTCCGCGAAAAGATCGGCCTCGGTTTCCTCGCGGAAAGTGGTCTCAATCACGCCCGCGCGGGTACCGCCAATCGCCTTCGCGTAGGCGAGAGCCAGCGGCCGCGCTCGACCGGTCGCGTCCTGCGCGATCGCGAAAACGCAGGGCACGCCTTTGCCCTCGACGAATTGCGTGCGCACCATCGGGCCGAGGCCTTTCGGCGCGACCATCACGACATCGACATCTTTCGGCGGCACGATCGTGCGGTAGTGAATCGCGAAGCCGTGCGCGAAGAGCAGCAACTGCCCCGGGCGCAGCGCGGGCGCGATTTCCGCCGCGAAAATTTCGCCCATTTTCGTATCGGGCAGCGCGAGGAAAATCACGTCGGCGCGACTCACCGCCTTCGCGGTGGTCGTTAGGCACAAACCGTCGCGGCGCGCGACCGCGCGCGAGCGACTCTTCGGCGGAAGACCTACCACGACGCAGACGCCGCTGTCGCGCAGGTTAAGCGCGTGCGCCCGGCCCTGCGCGCCGTAGCCGATCACGGCGCAGGTTTTATCGAGCAGCGGCCGGAGATCGACGTCCTTGTCCTTAAAGATTTTCGCAGGCAAAACGCCGCGATGTTAACGCCGCCGGAGGCGGTGTCAATCGACCACAACCGCTCCGTAAGACTGCGCCGCCAGCTGGAGCCGCGTGACCCTCGCGATCGCTTCCTGGGCTTCTGCGGTGCGCCCCATTTTCTCGAGAATCCGCGAGAGATAGAGATATTCGCGCGGCAGATTCGGCTGGCGCCACACCGCGCGACGCTGGGCCGCGATCGCCTCGCCGAGGTGGTTTTGATTCACCTGCAATTCCGCGAGCAGATTGAGCGCTTCGACTTCGTGCACATCGAGCCGGCTGGCTTCGCGCAAC
>JBBSUP010000191.1:0-1906 GCA_038234295.1 Chthoniobacterales bacterium | reverse complement strand
GGATTGAAGGAAGTCGCGCAGATCGCCGGCGGCCATTTCTTCCGCGCGACCGACACCGACTCGCTCGAGAACATTTATGGCGACATCGACAAGCTGGAGAAGTCGACGATCGCGGTGAAGAAATACCAGCAATACCGCGACCTGTTCCCGGCCTGTCTCATGGCTGGCGCCGGCCTGCTCCTCGCGGAGCTGCTCCTCGCGCAAACCATTTGGAAGAAGCTGCCATGAGGCGCCGCCGCAACCGTCCCCCCATCGCTGTAGCGTCCGCTGTCTCAGCGGATCGGGCGGTGCGCTGGGGACAGCGCACGCTACAACAGCCTAACGAGCAAAGGAGTCCACGATGACGTTCGGCTCTCCGTTCTGGCTTTGGGCTTTGCTCGTGCTGCCGCTGCTCGCGTTCTTCTTCGCTCGCGCGGAACAGCGGGGGACAGCGCGGCTCGCGCAGTTTGTCGCGGCGCGTCTGCTGCCGCAGCTCGCCGGCACGGTGAATCGCGGCCGGCGCATTTTTCGCTTCGCGCTCCTCTTGCTCGTGCTCGCGCTGGTCATTGTCAGTCTGGCCCGGCCGCGGGTGGGTTACGCTTTCGAGGAAGTAAAACGCAAAGGGCTCGATCTCATCTTCGCGGTCGACGTCTCGCGGAGCATGCTCTCGAACGACGTCGCGCCGAATCGTCTCGCGCGAGTGAAGCTCGCGACGCAGGATTTGATCAACGAACTCCAAGGCGATCGCGTCGGTTTAATTGCTTTTGCCGGGCGCTCGTTTTTACAGGCGCCGCTCACGATCGACTACGGCGCGGCCGTAGATTCGATCAACGATCTCGACACCAACAGTATTCCCGAGGGCGGCACGAATATCTCGAAAGCGATCCAGCTCGCGACGCGGACTTACGGAAAGTCGGCGACGGGCAATCGCGCGCTGATCGTTTTCACCGACGGCGAAGAACTCGACGGCGATGCGGAGGCCGCGGCGAAGGCCGCGGCGGAAGCGGGCGTGCGCATTTTCACGGTCGGCGTGGGCACGCCGGCGGGGTCGCTCATTCCCATCCAGGGCGAGAATGGCGGCACGGCTTTTGTGAAGGACGAGCAGGGGCAGGTCGTGAAATCGAAACTGAACGAAGCGAGCCTGCACGCGATCGCGAAGGCGACCGGCGGGTTCTATCTCCACCTCGATAACGGTCCGCGCACGATGCAGCAGCTCTTCAAGGAAGGGCTGAGCAAGATGACCGCGGCCGACATCAACGCGCGGACGTCGCGCCGGCCAATCGAGCGTTACGAATGGCCGCTGGCGGTGGCGATCCTGCTCTTCGCGGTGGCGTTGTTAATCAACGACCGGCAGCGCAAGCGTTCGCGCGCTGGAGGGACGCCCGCTGTGGCGTCCCGGGCGAAGAAGCGAGGACGGGACGGCGCCCGTCCCGCCAGCGTCGCGGCGGCTCTTCTGCTCGGTCTTACCCTCGTTAGGCAAACCCAGGCGGCTTCGGCCGGGCTCGAGCTCTACGACCAGCAGAAATTCCCCGAGGCCTACGAGCATTTCCAGCAAACGCTGAAGGAAAATCCGGACACCCGCCAGGCCGACCGGATCGAGTTCGACGCGGGCGCGGCGGCTTACAAAATGAAGGACTACAACAAGGCGATGCAGTCTTTTAGCCAGGCGTTGCTCTCGAAAAATCAGCACCTCGAGGCGGCGAGTCATTACAATCTCGGGAACACACTTTACCAGCGCGGCGAGGCCGAAAAAGACGAGACGAAAAAACTCACCGACTGGGAAGGCGCGCTCCAGCATTACTCCGAGACGTTAAAGACCGAGCCGAAAAACAAAGAGGCGCAGGAGAACTACGACTACGTCAAAAAGAAGATCGAAGACCTGAAAAAGAAGCAGGAGCAAACGCCGACGCCGACCCCCACTCCGAGC
>JBBSUP010000190.1:0-1931 GCA_038234295.1 Chthoniobacterales bacterium | reverse complement strand
GCACCAGGTCGCGAGCGCTGCATCGACCGCCGTCTCGCGTGAAGCCTCGGTCCGTCGGCAATAAAACGGCTCGCCCGCGACGATCTTGTAATGGTGAAACGAGCTTCGCAAAACAAAGACCGGATAGATCGGCGCCTGCGCCACCAGCGCGAGGGTGAACGGCCCGTCCGGTAGCCTAACGAGTTCGCCGAAAAGCCGCGTCTCGCGCTGCGAACTGCCCTCCGTGGTGCGGTCGCCGAGAATGGACACAATCTCCCCCGCCCGCAGCGCATTCAGCAGCTCAAACGGGAGCGCCATCCCGGCCGTGTTATACGCCACCTTCACCGCCCCTGCGGTCGCGCGCGCGAGCGAGGCGTCGACGTGCTGCGCGGTTTTCTCATCGGCTTCCGGCGCACGCACCATACGAATTTCACGCCGGTAGCGATCCGCAAAAAGCGCCGCGCCCAGATCGTAGCTGCCCATGTGCGCGGTGAGCAGGATCGCGCCTTGTGCGGCAGCTAATTTCTCCAGATTCTCCGCGCCTTCGACCGTGTAGCGGAACTCGGTTTGCGCGAGTTTGTGATCGGCCGCGTCGGCGATCGTCCAGGCGTAATGGAAGAGCGTGAGCCAGGCGCGGCCGTAGTTTGCGAGGCGCGAAGAGCCGGGCAGAATCGCCTCGAGATTCCGCATCACCGCCCGGCGCGCCGGCGCCGCGAAGAAGTAAAAAAAGCAGGTCCACAAGATCATCATGACCGAGCGGAGATAGAACGGCACGTTCGTGACGCCAAAGTCGAGATAGCGCCGCCAGAAAACGCCGCGGACGGCGAATTGGCGAAACCAGGAGCGAACAAACATAAGCAGCGCGAGCATTCTCCCGACCGCGCCCGCAGCGCAAGCAAGCTGTCGTCTCCGTCCGGCTTTGTAGCCGGGGGCGGGGACCCCGGCCGGCCGAAGGTTCCGTTCGCGGCCGAGGATTAGCCGGGAGCACGGACCGGGCCGGGGTCACCGCCCCCGGCTACAACCGCAGCGATCACGTTTGCCGCGGCCGCCGCGTCCGGCTACAACAGCCGCGTGATCTTCACCAACGGTCGTCTCGTTTTTCCTGAGCGCGTGGCGGTCGGCCTCGCGCTCCGCGTCGCCGAGGGGAAAATCGTGGAACTACGCGAGCGGATCGAGCCGGCGAGCGGTGAGGAAGTTATTGATCTGCACGGCAACTTCCTCGCGCCCGGGTTCATCGACCTGCACGTGCATGGCGCGGTCGGGCGAGACACGATGGAGGGAACGCCGGAAGCGTTTCGGGCGATCTGCGATTACCACGCAAGCGGCGGGACGACTTCGCTTTGCCTAACGACCGTGACCGCGCCGCTCGACGAGGTGGTGCACGTGGTGCGGGCGATCGGCGCGGCGATGAATGACCTGCCGCAACTGCGCGGGGCGCATGTGGAAGGGCCGTTCCTCTCGCGCGAGAAAGCCGGGGCGCAGGCGCGGGAGCACATCGTCGAACCGCGCGCCGAGTTCGTTAGGCCACTGCTCGAAGCTCCCACCGCGATCCGGCGCGTGACCCTGGCGCCGGAAGCGCCGGGCGCGCTCGAGCTGATTGCGCGCCTAACGAAAAGCGGAATCGCCGCGAGCGGCGGGCATAGCGCGGCGTGGGATTTTGAAGCAGCTGCCGGTTTTGACCGCGGAATGCGGCAGGTCACGCACACCTTTAATTGCATGTCGTCCATGCGCCGGCGCGAGGGCGCACGGACAGCAGGCTTGCTCGAGTTCGCGCTCGGCGAGCCGGAGATTTTTTGCGAGCTGATCGCCGATGGTCATCACGTTTCCCAGACGCTGCTCCGGATGCTCTACCGCGCGAAAGGCGCGGGTGGGATTTGCCTGGTGACCGACGCCACCGCCGGCGCGGGATTGCCTAACGACGCGCACTTTTCGCTCGGCGGGAAGGATTGCGT
>JBBSUP010000189.1:0-1993 GCA_038234295.1 Chthoniobacterales bacterium | reverse complement strand
GCGGCGAGGGATCCCGCAAGCGTCCTCTCGACGTCGTTAGGCACAAGCGCGCCGCCCGGACGCTTGGGAGGTCCCTCGCCGCGCTTCGCCGACTCGGGATGACAATGCGTTCGCTCGTTAGGCGGCAACGCCGCGCACGACTACACGCATCCCGTCGGTCGCGATCACCGTCACCGGCGTTTCCGGCGCGATGAATTCTCCCTCGCTCACGACATCGACGACGCGATTATCGAACTCCGCTTTGCCACTCGGGCGCAGGTTCGTGAGACTGCGGCCGCGCATGCCCGGCGTGAGCGGAACGGCCGGCACGAAGGCGTGCGGCAGTCCGGCGAGCGAGGGCCCCGACGGGATGTCGGCGGAAAGAATGAAGCGCCGATAGATGCTGGTCTGCGGGAGAAACTTCGCGAGGAGGGCGATCACGAGCGCGGCTGCGATCAGGGTGACGAAGAGATTAATCACCGGCACGCGGAGCATGCCGCCACTCGGGAAAAAGCTTTGATCAGGATAGCGATCGATCATCGCCCAGAGGAGCGAGCCGAGCATGAGGAGCACGCCGACCACGCCGAAGACAATCGTGGAGTGCCCGAAGAAGAGCACCTCGACGATCACAAAAACAAAGCCGACGAGAAAAAGCGCGACCACTTCCCAGCCGGCGAGTCCCGCGAAATAGTGACCGAGAAAGAAAAGCGCGAAACAGATCGCGGAGAGAATTCCGAAGACGCCGAAGCCGGGAATCTTGAATTCGATGTAGGCGCCGATGATTCCGCCTAACAATAGCAGCGGCGCCAGTTTCGTGAGCCAAAACGCGAGCTGCTCGAAGCCGCTCGGGGCGAACTGCACGACCTCGCCTTTCAATCCTGCCTTCTGCTTGAGATCGGCGATCGAGTCGGCGACGCCGTCCGCGAACAGCGGCTGGCCGTTGAATTTTTCGGTCGCTTCCTGCGCGTTGAGCGTGAGGAGTGTGCCCTTGGCGTGGACGATTTTCGCGCCGATTTTTACTTCCTTCTCCTTGTTCATGAAGGCCTCGCCGATGTCGGGGTTGTGGCCGTTCCGCAGCGCGATGCCGCGGATGAGCGCGGAGAAATAGGAGATGGTTTTCTCCTTCGCCGTCGCGGGCAAATCTTCGCCGGTCGATTGGATCGGCGCGGCGGCGCCGATGGCGCTGACGGGTGCCATGTAAATGTGCCGCGTCGCCAAAGCGATGAGCGCGCCGGCCGAACCGGCGTTGGTATTCACGTAGGTGTAGGTGGGAATGGTCGCGTGCGTGAGGATGCCGGTGATCTCCTCCGCGGCGTCGAGCCGGCCGCCATAGGTGTCCATGTCGAGCACGAGCGCGGAAGCTCCGGCGCTCTCGGCTTTCTTCTCCGCGCGCCGGAGGAAGACGGCGAGCGAGGAGGAAACTTCGCCCTGCAACGGCACCACGACGACGTCCCCGCGGTTAATAGCGACCTCGCGCGCGGCCGCGCTGCCTAACGAGAAGACGCAGACGAGGAGGAATGCAAAAACGCGCAGCGGGTGACGGAACATGCGTTAATCTGACATCGCTGCGCATGGGCACAATCCCCGACCACACACTCGAACAGGTTGCCGCCGCGAACGATATCGTCGAGGTCATCGGTTCCTATTTCCCGCTGAAGCGCACCGGCTCGACCTGGAAGGCGCTCTGCCCTTTTCACCAGGAGAAATCACCGTCGTTCACGGTCAATCCGCAACGGCAGATCTTTAAGTGCTTCGGCTGCGGGGAAGGCGGCGGGGTTTTTAAATTTGTCGGGCTCTACGAGCACATCAGTTTTCCCGAAGCGGTGAAAAAATTAGCGACGCGTGCCGGGATTCCGATCATCGAGGAGCGCGGCAGCAACTCGGAAGACGACCGGCAGCACGAGGCGCGGCACACGCTCCTGAAGCTGCACGCGGAAGCCGCGGAATGGTTTCAGGACAACCTGATGAAGCGCGATCTGGCGAAGCCGGCCCGCGACTACCTGAAGCAGCGCGG
>JBBSUP010000188.1:0-2043 GCA_038234295.1 Chthoniobacterales bacterium | reverse complement strand
GCGCGGGCTGCAACCCGTTTTCGCGATTCCCGGTTTACCCGTGGGCGAATCCGACGATGATTTGCCGATGGAAACTGACCACCCCGCCCGGCCGCATGTCGTCATCATCGGCGCGGGCTTCGGCGGCCTCGAAGCGGCGAAGCATCTCGGCGACAAACCGGTCCGCGTGACCGTGATCGATCGCACCAACTACCACCTTTTCCAGCCGCTCCTCTACCAGGTGGCGACGGCGGCCCTTTCGCCGGCCGACATCGCGGCGCCGATCCGCGGGATCCTGACGAAGTTCGAGAACATCGAGGTCATCCTCGCGGAAGTGCAGTCGGTCGATCTCGCGGCCCACTCCGTGCGCACGAGCGAAAGCGTCTTTGTCTTCGACTATCTAATCGTCGCGACCGGCTCGCGCCATTCCTACTTCGGCCACGACGAATGGGAAAAACTCGCGCCCGGCCTGAAGAGCCTCGAGGACGCGGTCGAGATCCGGCGGCGCATCCTGATGGCGTTTGAGTTTGCCGAGAAAACCTCCGACCCGGTCGCGCGCCAGGCGGCGATGAATTTCGTCATCATCGGCGGCGGGCCGACCGGGGTGGAAATGGCAGGCGCGATCGCGGAGATCGCGCGCGAGACTTTGGCGAAGGATTTCCGCAACATCGATCCCTCGAAGTCGCGCGTGATCCTGATCGATGGCGGCGACCGGTTACTCTCGGGCTTTCCCGAGGATCTTTCCGCGAGCGCGCTCCGGCAATTGCAGGATCTCCGCGTCGAAGTCATCCTCGGGACGCACGCGAAAAACGTCACCGAAGCAGGGGTCGAAGTCGGCGCGGAATTTATCCCGAGCCGGGTAAAAGTCTGGGCCGCGGGGAACACCGCATCGTTTGTCGGGAAGACGCTCGGGGTGCCGGTCGATCGTGCCGGGCGCGTAATTGTGCAGGACGACCTCACCATTCCGGGCCACTCCGAAGTGCAGGTCATCGGCGACCTCGCGAATTTTACTTCCTCAAAAGATGGGCAGCCGCTTCCGGGCGTGTCGCCGGTCGCGATCCAACAAGGGCGTCATGCCGCTCACAACGTTCTTCACCAGATCGAGGGCGCGAAGCCGCAACGCTTCCACTACTGGAACAAGGGCAGCATGGCCACGATCGGGCGGAACAAAGCCGTCGCCGACCTCAACTTCATTCACTTCAGCGGCTTCCTCGCCTGGCTCTCGTGGCTTTTCATCCACGTCCTCTACCTCGTGGGATTCCGCAATCGCGTGGCGGTGCTGCTGCAATGGGCGTGGGCTTATCTCACGTTTAATAAAGGCGCGCGTCTGATCACGCGGAACTTCCAGGCCGAGCAGCGGCCGGTTGGGTGAGGAAGTTAACCGCAGAGGACGCAGAGGACGCAGAGGAAGAGGGAAAAACTTGGAAACCAGGAAGCCAGAAATAAGAGGGGAATACCCCGGCTCCCTTACTGGTTTTCTGGTTATTAAATTCCTTTTTCTCTTCTTCCCTCTCTGCGACCTCTGCGCTCTCTGCGGTTAAATAATCCGTCCAGCATGCGCCAACGTCATCACCTGCCGAATTTCCGCATCGCCATCGTCGGCGCCGGGGCGATCGGCAGCTACTACGGCGGCAAGCTCGCGCGCTTCGGCCGCGACGTGCATTTCCTCATGCGCAGCGACTACGAGACCGTGCGCAAACGTGGTCTGCGCATCCGCAGCAAGGGCGAGAACATCCACATCCCGAAGGTGAACGCCTATCGCACGACGGAAGAGATCGGCCCGTGCGACCTCGTCATCGTGGCTGTGAAAACGACCGCGAATGCCGCTCTGCCCGAGCTCGTGCGGCCATTGTTAGGCGAGAAGACAATGATCCTCACCTTGCAGAACGGCCTCGGGAACGAGGAATTTCTCGCGGAACATTTCGGCGCCGAGCGCATCCTTGGCGGCCTCTGTTTTATCTGCCTCCATCGGACCGCGCCCGGTGTGATCGAGCTGCTCGACAACGGCCGGCTCGCACTGGGAGATTTCAGCGGTTTCCCCCGGCCGGGCCTGCACGATCTCGC
>JBBSUP010000187.1:0-2139 GCA_038234295.1 Chthoniobacterales bacterium | reverse complement strand
TCCGCGACGATCTGCGCGGACGCAGGATCGAGGCCGTGATCCCGGGCCGCTCGAACCGCAAGAAACCGATCATCCACGACCGCGCCCTCTACAAGGAGCGCAACCGCATCGAGCGCATGTTCGGTCATCTCAAGATCAACCGCGCCGTCGCCACCCGCTACGACCAACTCGCCCAGAGCGTCCTCAGCATGATCCAGATCGCGGCCACCCGCTACCTGCTCAAATTCGTCCACGCCGCCTAGCGTTCGAATGCCACTGCTATCTGACGCTCACCCGGAGATAGGTATTGGAGTAGGCTAGCTTGCGGCTCTTCCCCCAAGCTCCCGTACAAGCATCTCGGTAAAGCACCGCAGCTTAGGCGTCGGGTGCCGATCCGGTAATGTAAGCAGCTGGACTGGCCGGCTCTGCGGATAGTAGCCGTCGAGCAGCACTTCCAGGCGTCCCGATTCAATGTCCTCCATCAGAAGTATTCTCGGCAGCATGGAGATGCCGAGACCAGCGAGTGCCGCAGCACGGAGTGCGAATGCGCTGTTTGCCTGAAGCGGTCCTGAGATTGCGATCTCTTCGCTCCCCTGGGCAACTTCAAAGCACCAGAAACCGGGCGTGGAAGATCCAACGAAATCCAGACAGTCGTGGGTGGACAAATCCTGCAACTCGCTTGGAGCGCCGCGTCGGGCGAGATACTCGGGAGCCGCACAGACGACGAGTTCAAGCGGCGCAAGGGCGCGCGTTATCAGGGCGGCATCCTCCAAGTCTCCCACGCGGATCGCGACGTCGAACCCGTCCACGAGGAGGTTCTTACGGCCGTCATCGAGATATAAATCGATCTTCACCGCCGGATGCTCGCTCGCAAATTTTGCGATGACCGGCGGCAGGATGCTTGATCCGATGGATTGCGACGCGGTCACGCGCAGGCGACCGCGCGCCGCGCCGAGCATCTCATGCGCCTCGCTTTCGGCGGCGTCGATCTCTGCCAGGATCCTGCGGCAGCGGCTCAAATATGCGTCACCCAGCTCTGTTAGCTGTTGCGCGCGGGTCGTTCGATTCAGCAGAAGCCCACCGAGCTGTGCCTCAAGGAAGCGCACATGGTTTCCGATCATCGGGCCAGACAGGCCAAGAACGCGGCCGGCCGCCGCAAAGCCTGCCCGGTCGACTACCTGAACGAAGCTCCGCATTGCGACCACCTGATCCATTCGTAAATCCCACTAATGGATTAAGTTAGATTTTAATCAGAAACGCTGGCGCGCTGATTTCGTTTCTTAAGAAATTCGATAACCCGGAGCCCTGACGACGATGAGCCCGAAGATCCTTGCCGTCGGCGCCGCAGGTAAGTTTGCCGGACTGGTCGTGCCCGAACTCGTCAGACGCGGTGCGATCGTCCGCGGATTGACCAAGGATGCCGAGCACGCCGACTCCGTGCGGAAGAATGGTGCTGCCGAAGTCGCGGTGGGCGATTTGGGCGATGTCGACAGCCTTCGGGCGGCCCTCGAAGGCATCGATCGGGTGTTCTACATCGCGCCGGTGTTCGCGCCCAACGAGGTGCGGCTCGGGTGCAATATGGTCGAAGCGGCTAGGGCCGCGAACGTGCGCCGCATCGTGTTCTCCTCGGTAATCCATCCGATCCTGACCACGCTCGGCAACCATGCCGCCAAGGGGCCGGTCGAGGAAGCCGTGCTCGGCTCGGACCTGGAATACAGCTTTCTCCACCCGACGCTTTTCTTCCAAAACTATGCGGAAGGCTGGCCCGTAGTCGCGAGGACAGGTGTGCTGGCGGAACCCTACGCGGTCGACAAGCGCGTCACTCGGGTCGATTACCGCGACGTCGCGGAGGTCGCCGCTATCGCGCTCACCGAGGATCGACTGCTCTACGGCACGTTCGAACTCTGCGCCGAGGGCGACCTCGACCGGCACTCTGTCGCCGCGCTTATCGGCGAGGTCCTGGGCCGCGAGGTGAAGGCGGAAGCGCCGCCGTTCGACGAATGGGCGGAGAAGACCGGGGTTCCGCAGGAGGGTCCCGTCAGGCCGGGCCTCAAGCAGATGTTCGACTGGTACGATGCGCACGGCCTCCTCGGCAACCCGCTCACCTTGCGCGCGATCTTGGGCCGCGAGCCGCGCACGTTGAAGGCGTATTTCGAGGAG
>JBBSUP010000186.1:0-2147 GCA_038234295.1 Chthoniobacterales bacterium | reverse complement strand
TGGATCGTGGCGCGCCATTCGCGACCGCTGCGCCGGACCTGAAATTTGCCGCCGCGGTCGCGGACGTTGGGATGATCCTGCGGGATTCCGAGTTCAAGGGCAACGGTTCGTTAGGTGCGGTCGCAGTCTGGGCGCAGGAAGGCAAAGGCGCGGACACAGAAGGCTATCGCACCGGATTCCTCGAACTCGTGCGCAAAGCCGGGCAGCTAAAAGCGCTGTAGACGTCTCGCTCTGCGAGACGCGGGAGTTAGACCGCGCACAGAGAGCGTCTCTCCGAGTCATCCAACTCCCGCGCTTCTCAGAGCGAAGCGTCTACAGCGCTAGAGATTTTCCGTCGTCTCGAGCACCGTCGACGGTTTCACCCGGGTGGCGAGGAAGGCACCGAGGAGCAGCACACCCGCGCTCCAGAGTTGCGCGGAACTCAACCGCTCGCCGAAAATCCACGCCGAGAGCGCAATCGCGCCGACCGGGCTGAGGAGTTGCAAGGTCTGCGAAAGCGCGACGCCGAGCTCGCGGATCGCGATGTAGTAGAGGACGTGCGCGAGGCTGATGCAGATGACCGCGGAGAGCACGAGGATGCCGTTGACCTGCGCCCCGGCGTGCAGCGGCGTGTCGATTTTTCCAAAGGCCCACGTCAGCGGACCGAGCATCGCCGAGGTGAGAAAACTGATGACGCCGAAACTGCGGATCGACCCGAGTCGCGCGGATGGGCGTTTCACGAGCACGCCATAGAGCGACCAGCAGAACGTCGCCGTGAACGCGATCGCGAGCCCCTTCATCGGCACATGGCCGGCGGTCCAGCCGGGTTGAAAATAGAAGACGCCGACAGCACCGATCAACCCGAGCAGAGTGCCGGCCTGAAACTGCCATTGCCTAACGACCCAGCGTTCCTCGGGGAAAAAGAGCAGCGCGAGCAGCGCGGTCATGATCACGCTGGAGCGGCCGAAGATCGCGTAAACGCCCGGACCCATATAATAGAGCGAGAGCGTCTGCGTGACCTGGTGGATGACGTTTGGAATCGCGGGCACGAGACAGGCGCCGAGCAGGCGCAGATCGAGCCGCGGCCCGCTCTTGCGAAAGCGGTAGATCGCGAAGGGCAAGATCGCGAGGCAACCGACGGAATAACGATAGAAATTTTGCGCGAACGGCTCGTAGTAGGCATTCAGGTAGAACTGGAAAAGCGAGGGCGTCGACCAGATCGCGACCGTCGCAAAAACCGCGGCGTAACCTTCCGAATGACGCGCGGAAGCGTCGCGAGGTTGGGCGTGGGCGTTCGACATGAAAGGTGGCGCGGGCGGTTTTATTTGGCTGGCTTACAAGCAATGGATCGCGGAGAAACGTAATCAACCAGAGGAAACCCATGCACTATCTACCTAATCATCTTGGCCGGGTCGCCGCCGCGACGACGATTTTTCTCCTGTTTCTGACCGCACCGCTCCACGCGGTCGCTCCCGCCGCGGCGGAGCACGGCAACAAAGGCAACGCCCTCGCGCAGGCGGGGAAGTATGACGAGGCAATTGCCGAATTCACGCTCGCGATCAAAGAAGACGTGAAAGATCCGCGCTTCTACATCGACCGCGGCCGCATCTATCGCGTCGCCAATAAGATGGCGGAAGCGGTGGCCGATTTCAGCAAGGCGATCGAGATGGCGCCGGAGAACGACACGGCTTATTTTGAACGCGGGAAGACGGAGCTGGCGCAAAATCAATACGACCCCGCGCTCACCGATCTGAACAAGGCGATCGAGTTAAACCCGGAAAACCCCGACGCGTATTACCGGCGCGGGCTGACGCTTTACCACCAGAAGAAATTCGACGAAGCGATCGCGGATTACACCACGGCGCTGGAGAAGAATCCGACCGATCTGAACGCCTTTAATCGGCGTGCCGACGTTTACGTGACCAAGGGGGAATTTGCCAAAGCGCAACCCGACCTCGAAGCGGCGTTGCGCTTGAAACCGGACGATCCCGCAACCACGCAGCGGCTCCAGTTTGTGAAGAACAAAATTGCCGAAGCGGCGCGGGCAACCCCCGCGGCGCCCCCCCCCCCCCCCGCGCCCAACCCCACCCCCGCCGCGTGGCAGCAGTCCCCGCAGAAAAACCGCGACACCCGGGCGGGCCACCCGGGCGGCGGCAGTGGCATACTGC
>JBBSUP010000185.1:0-2183 GCA_038234295.1 Chthoniobacterales bacterium | reverse complement strand
GGAACGCGCGGCTTCACTTTTTCGCTCCACTCGGCGTGCCGTCTCGATGGGCCGGTCGAGCGATCTCACGACTTGGCCGGCGCGAAGCATTCTCCCCGTCGCCACTTCGATCTTCCGAAGACCGCGTCATCGACGAAGCCTTCGACCCCGCGGCCGACAAACCTTTCTGACGTTTGTCTTACTGAGCGATCACCAAAACTAAACTCCGGTTTCTGGGTTGTAGCGTCCGCTGTCCTCAGCGGATCGCTCCGCCGACCATGACGTATTCCTCGGTGCGCTGAGACAGCGCACGCTACAGGACCGCTCTCTAGCTGTTGCTCTTAGAACGCGTCTAAGTAGCGAAACTTGGAGAGAGAGAGACGCACACACGAGCACAAACATAACTTTGAAGTCGGGCGGAGCTCTTCCCTCCAGGGCGCGCTCAGCGTGACCTTTTAGACTCTCTCTTAGGCGGAGTTAGCGCTTGGCGGACAGAGAATCTCATGCCGCCACAAGGTCAAAGCGATCGAGGTTCATCACCCTGTCCCACGCGGCGACGAAGTCGTGCACCAGCTTCTTCTCGCCGTCGGCGCTCGCGTAAACTTCCGCGAGAGCGCGGAGGACGGCGTTGGAACCGAAGATGAGATCGTAGCGGGTGCCGGTCCACTTCTTCGTTCCCGTCTTGCGATCGACTCCTTCGAACTCGGTCGCGTCGTCCGAGACCGACTTCCATTCCGTCGCCATCGTGAGGAGATTGACGAAGAAGTCATTCGTTAGGGCTTCCGGGCGATCGGTGAAGACGCCGTGCTTCGTCCCGCCCACGTTTGTTTTCAGGACGCGCATGCCGCCGACCAGCGCCGTCATTTCGGGCGCGGTCAGACCGAGCAACTGCGCCTTGTCGATCAGCAACGCTTCCGCCGGGATCGGGTATTTCGCTTTGACGTAATTGCGGAAACCATCAGCGATCGGCTCGAGCGGTTCGAAGGATTCGACGTCGGTCTGCTCTTGGGAGGAATCCATCCGACCCGGCGTGAACGGCACCGCGACCTCGTGCCCGGCATTCTTCGCCGCCTGCTCGACGCCGGCGCAACCGGCCAGCACGATCAGATCGGCGAGCGAGATTTTCTTCCCGCCTGCGGCCGCGCCGTTGAAGTCCTTCTGAATTCCTTCCAGCTTCTGCAGCACTTTGGCGAGCTGGGCTGGCTGATTGACCTCCCAATCCTTCTGCGGCGCTAAACGGACGCGCGCGCCGTTCGCGCCGCCGCGTTTGTCGGACCCGCGGAAGGTCGAAGCCGAAGCCCACGCCGTCGAGACGAGCTGTGAAATCGGCAGACCAGCCGCGAGGATCTTGCTCTTCAGCGACGCGATGTCGTCCGCATCAACCAACGGATGATCGACCGCCGGAATCGGATCCTGCCAGACAAATTCTTCCTGCGGCACTTCCGGCCCGAGATAGCGGCAGAGCGGACCCATGTCGCGATGGGTTAGCTTGAACCACGCCCGCGCAAACGCGTCCGCAAACTGGTCCGGGTTCTCCATGTAACGCCGCGAAATTTTCCCGTAGATCGGGTCGAACCGCAGGGAGAGATCGGTCGTGAGCATGGTCGGCGCGATCTTTTTGTTCGGATCGTGCGCGTGCGGGATCGTCCCTTCGCCCGCGCCGTTTTTTACCTTCCACTGGTGCGCGCCGCCCGGGCTCTTCGTCAGTTCCCACTCATGACTGAAGAGGTTCTGGAAAAAGCCGTTGCCCCACTGCGTCGGAGTACTCGTCCAGGTCACTTCGAGGCCGCTCGTGATCGCGTCCGCGCCTTTGCCCGTGCCGAAGCTGTTTTTCCAGCCGAGTCCCTGCGCCTCGAGGCCGGTCGATTCCGGCTCGTCCCCCACATGCGACGAATCGGCCGCGCCGTGCGTCTTGCCGAAAGTGTGACCGCCCGCGATGAGCGCGACGGTCTCTTCGTCGTTCATCGCCATGCGCGCGAAAGTCTCGCGGATATCGACCGCGGCGAGCAGCGGATCGGGATTCCCGTCCGGACCTTCCGGGTTCACGTAAATGAGACCCATCTGCACCGCGGCCAGCGGCTTCTCCAGATCCCGCGAGTGGATGTCGCCATCCGCGTCGTCATCCGACACGAGCACGCCGCCCGGTTTCTCCACCCCATCCGACCCATGCCCGTAGCGAATGTCGCCCCCGAGCCAGGTCCGCT
>JBBSUP010000184.1:0-2224 GCA_038234295.1 Chthoniobacterales bacterium | reverse complement strand
GGTGGCGCGGCCGGGGTCGGCGCCCCCGGCTACAACATCTTCGGTCGTTAGGCCGCGACGGCGTTGGCGGCGCGCTTGCGGGCGTTGGCATCGAGCACGCGCTTGCGCAGGCGGAGGGACTTCGGAGTTACTTCCACGTACTCATCCGCTCCGATGTACTCGATCGCACGCTCGAGGGTCATCTTTAGGGGCGCTTCCAGTTGAATGCCTTTGCCGTCACCCTGGCTGCGCATGTTGGTGAGGTTTTTCGCCTTGCAAGGATTAACCGGGAGATCCTCCGGGCGCGCATTTTCGCCAATGATCATCCCCGCATAGATTTCCTCCTGCGGTCCGATGAAAAGTTTGCCGCGCGCCTGAATATTGTTCAGTGAATAGGCCTTGCTCGTGCCGGCTTCCATCGAAACCATCACGCCACGATTACGACCTTCGAGTTCGCCTTTGAAGGGAGCATACTCGCGAAAGATGTGGCTCATGATGCCTTCGCCCCGGGTCAGGTTGACCAGGTCGCTTTCGAGACCGATCAAGCCACGGGTGGGCATGATCGCTTCGACGCTTACGCGCGTGGCGTGGTGATCCATGCCGACGATTTCGCCCTTGCGGCCCGCGATCGCCTGCAGGACATCGCCCAGGTTTTCGTTAGGCACTTCGGCGTAGAGAGTTTCAATCGGCTCGAGCAGGGAGCCATTTTCGTCGCGCTGGAAGATGACTTCCGGCCGGGAGACCATGACTTCAAAACCTTCACGGCGCATTTGTTCGACGAGGACCGCGATCTGCATTTCCCCGCGCGCGTTCACTTCGAACGCCCCCGAGGATTCCGTGTCCTTCACCGAGAGGGAAACATTGCCGCGCGTCTCGCGGATGAGGCGCTCGCGCACGTGGCGGGCGGTGACGAACTTGCCTTCGCGTCCGGCGAACGGGGAGTCGTTGACGAGGATGCGCATCCGGATCGTGGGCGGATCGATGTCGACAAACTGAAGCGGAGTGCGCTCTTCGCGATCGGTCAGGGTTTCGCCGATGAAAACTTCCTCAAACCCGCAGAGCCCGACAATGTCGCCCGCGCTGGCGTGCTGCGTCTCGACCTGCGCCATGCCGGCGTAGGTGAAGAGCGCGGTGACGTTGCTCCGCTCGCGGCGTCCGTCGCGATGAATGCAAACGATCGCATCACCGACGGTCACGCGCCCGCTGACGATGCGGCCTAACGCGATGCGGCCGAGGTAATCGCTGTAGTGCAGGTTCGAGACGAGCATCTGGAAATACGGCTCGGACGCAATTGTGGGCGCAGGGATGTATTGCACGATCGCCTCGAAGAGCGGGGTCATGTCTTCGCTGTTCTCGTGCACTTCGCGCATGGCGAAGCCGTTCTTGGCGCTGGCGTAGATGATCGGGAAATCGAGCTGCTCGTCGTTCGCTTTTAGCTCAACGAAAAGGTCGAAAACCATGTCGAGCACCTTGTGCGGGCGCGCGTTTTCGCGATCGACTTTGTTGATCACGACGATCGGTTTCACTTTGTTCTCGAGCGCTTTTTTGAGCACGAAACGGGTCTGCGCCTGCGGACCATCGTGCGCATCGACCACGAGGAGGACGCCGTCGACCATCTTCATGATGCGCTCCACTTCACCGCCGAAGTCGGCGTGGCCGGGCGTGTCCACAATGTTGATGCGGTAGCCGTTCCAGTTAAAAGCGGCGTTCTTCGCGCGGATAGTGATGCCCTTTTCGCGCTCGAGATCCATCGAGTCCATCATCCGTTCCTCCGTTTTTTGGTTGGTGCGGAAGGTGCCGGATTGGCGAAGCAGTTGATCGACGAGCGTGGTCTTGCCGTGGTCGACATGGGCGATGATGGCGATGTTGCGGATTTTGTCCATGAGATGAATTCCCCAAGGAAATCTTGCAGGTGACGCCGCCGAAAAGCGGCGTGGGCGACCGAGGCGGTCACCCTGCAAATTGAGGAGCGCGAATATGGATGCGACCGCCCGGCGCGTCAACCCGGGTGGCGGTCACCTGGCGGGCGGAGCTCCGCGACGCCGCGTGGAGCTCGGGGAAACCGTAAACTTCGGACGCGGATTCGCGGAGCTCATCCCTCCAAGATGGCCGGGCTTGTGAAAGCAAAAACGGCAGGCCAGTGCTGGCCTGCCGTCTCGCTGAGTCGATTTAACCTGCTTGTTAAGCAGCGGAGCCCGTGGATCTATTGGTTTACGCTATAGATCTCGACCAAGGCCACGCCGGT
>JBBSUP010000183.1:0-2297 GCA_038234295.1 Chthoniobacterales bacterium | reverse complement strand
TGGCCACGACGCTGATCCACCAGATGGCTCGCACCGGCGCCGCGCGCGGCATCGCGTCGCTCTGCGTCGGGGTAGGACAAGGCTTGGCGACGGTCTTCGAACGGGAGTGAGTTTGGAAGTGGGCCTGACGGTCAGATCGTTTGCACCGAGCAGGAAGATTGCGGCCCACGGTGAAAAAAGCTAGAATCGAGTGCGATGAGCGTCGAACAAATCAAGTCCGCGATCGCAGAGTTGTCCCTGGAGGAACGGGCTGAGCTAGCGGCGTGGTTTCACGGCTGGGGTGACGACGAATGGGACGCGGAGATAAAAGCCGACATCGCCTCTGGCAAGCTCGACCAGATTCTGCGCCAAGTGGATGAAGATGTCCATGCTGGGCGGCTGCGCGAAACGCCGTGATTTCGCGGACAGAAGCGCGCTTCTGGCGTCTCTTTGAATCGTTACCCGCGGATGCGCAGGCGCTCGCCCGCGACAAGTATCGGCTCTGGGCGCGCGATCCCTTCTACCCATCGATGATGTTTAAGCCGCTCGGGAAAAACGTCTGGTCCGTTCGCATTGGCGATCACTACCGCGCCCTTGGGAAACGCTCAGGTGACCTGATCGTCTGGTTCTGGATCGGCACGCACGAGGAGTACAACAACTTCCGCTTTTGAGCTGCGCCACTCGATTTCTACCTTCCGCATTCGTCCTTCCTCCTTCTCGCAGGTCTGGGAGATTCATCCGGTGATGCGGTTGTCGCGCAATCAGCTCAGGCCTAAATTTACAATGATGAAGACGCTCGATCCCAAAGCAGAATATCTGGTCAAGAAACGGCAAACCGACGGCCGTCATCTTGCCGATCGCCGAGTATGAAGAGCTCCTAGAGGATTTGCACGACCTCGCAGTCATTGCGCGCCGCAAGGACGAGCCACTTATCCCGCTCGCTGAAGTGAAACGCCGTCTGAAGCGCAATGGCCGATTACGCCGTTAGTCTTCGCCGCTCGACTGACAAGGACCTTCGTCCGCTCGGTGCTGGGACTGAACGGAGCTTGTTGCGCGCAACCGCTCGACTGGCGATGCAGCCGCGGCCCGACGGCTGCCGCAAACTGGTGGAAGCGTCGGAGTAGGCCAAGGCTTGGCGACGGTCTTCGAACGGGAGTGAGTTTGGAAGTGGGCTAGGCTTAGTTTAGCGTCCCGCCGATGATCACGGTCAACACTCACGAGGCGAAAACCCGCCTCTCGGCGCTTCTCAAGGCTGTGGAGGAGCAGAACGAGGTGCCGCAATGGGAAACCAGTCGCGGAATTGAAGGCGCCAGCCAAGTCGGTGCGGGATCCCCTGAAAACTAATCCGACGCTGAAGGTGGTTCTCCATTATGACGCGACCGAACAGCTGACGGACGAGGAGTGGCCCGCCTGGCCACGGCGCTGATCCACCAGATGGCTCGCACCGGCGCCTCGCGCGGCATCGCGTCGCTCTGCGTCGGGGTAGGACAAGGCTTGGCGACGGTCTTCGAACGGGAGTGAGTTTGGAAGTGGGCCTGACGGTCAGATCGTTCGAGCGCTGCCGGTGATAACGATCTTGGCCTTTGAAAGCCCGGCCGCTCCTTCACCCGCGTTACGGCCACCTATTCTCTCCGGGGCATGAACTTCTGGATGGTGGTGAATGGAGGAAGGCGGGGCCGACCGACATAGACTGCGCGAAGCGCGGGGCGAAGCCCGACCAAGCGGGGCCGCGCGGGAGTCAAAACCACGCCGCCGCTCGCGACGTTGAGCAGTTTCCGCAAATGCTCGACCGAATCCGCCTGCACCGGAGTCTGTCGCAGGCTTTCGTGGCAACGCTGGAAATGCCCGAAGAGTTGATCGTCCAAGTCCTTCCGGTCCGTCAGGAAAACCAGAGTCGGAATTCTCCATCGCCGGCTCTTCAACGCGGCGTCTTCGACTGGTGATTCACTGATTGTCATGCTCGCGCGGCCTTTTCGAGCGCCATCAATCGCGCCGACAAATCTGCGGGAGCAACAAAGATCATCAGCTTTCCTTTTTTTCGCTTCTGCAAGACTCCGCGCTCGCTCAGGTCGAGCAGATCCGTGCGCGCCGTTTGATAGACCACGTTATGGCTCTGTTGGTGGCTGGCGAAAGAGTAACGCTGGCCAGGATGCTTCAGCGCATGCCGGATGATCTCGACCTGCCGGTGGTTGAAGAGATCTAGCGCCCGCATCCGCGATTCCACCTCGCGCACCTCAGCGGTTTTTCGCTCGATGTAGGCGTGAAGTTCTCGAATGCCGCGCCGAATCACCTGCGTCTGCGCAACCAGAAAGTAGGTC
>JBBSUP010000182.1:0-2405 GCA_038234295.1 Chthoniobacterales bacterium | reverse complement strand
GGCGGACGGTTGGATATTCTCCCTTGGGCAAGACAAATCCTACCACCCCGATCGTGTTCGATTTCCTCATCTATGAGATCGCTGACGGAACTATGGTGCTCACCTTCCCGTATTTGGATGAACCCGGTGGCACTCAAAACAATTACGCCGGTGCAGCCAATCTCGCAGTACAGGAAATCAACGGGCAATGGAGAGACCTCCCGCTCGGCGCGGGAGCACTGACCAAAGTGTGGGCTATTCGAAGCCGCCTCAATACCTTCGAGATCGAGAAGAAACTGAATTCAGTCGTCCGCTGAGACTTGGACTCGCCCGAGCGAGTTCCTTCGGAGGGACGAGCTTCCGCCCGCTCGGTGATCCTGTCAGCCGCCTCCTCCCATGGGAGAGAGGGCCGCGGGCGCCACTCCCGCTCGCGGCAACTAATCAACCGTTTAGGACAATCGGCTTGACCTTCGCCGATGTGGGGTCTTACAATATTTTATATGAAAACCTGCAAAACTCTCCTCCTGCTGCTGGTTAGTTTCTCGATCTTGTCCGCGGTCTCCGCTGCCGACAAGATCCGCACCGTTGCCGACATCCCCGGTTTATCCCTGCCTGTTCTCCAGAGAACCCTCAGCGCGACCATCTATAAACATATCGCCGTTTCGCCCGTCGAGGGCTGGATTGCAGTGCGCGGACAGTTAAGCGGAGATCATATTTTTGGCGCTCGAATCATCCACTCCGAGTTAAACGGCACCTACGATAAATACGCACTCCAGCTGGCTCGTGATTGGCGGATGAACGGCCACTTTGGATTGGATAAAATCAGTCCGACTACTCCGGTGGTGTTTAACGTCCTCATTTTCGAGATTGCCGACGGGACGATGGCGCTTTCCCTGCCGTTTTTCGATGAGCCTGGTGGCACCCAGTTTGAATATTACGGCGCGGCCAATCTGGCGGTGCAGCAAATGGATGGCACCTGGAAAGACCTCGAGCTCGGTGCCGGACGACTCGGTAAGACTTGGTCGGTGCGCGCCGGCCTCGCCAACAACTTCGAGCTCCAGATGAAGTTGAGCCAGATTTCTCACGGACGATAAGCTTGTGCCATCAACGCTGCGCAGACCGGAGCGTTGCGGGGTGGCACCGCATCTGCTTTCCCAGATGCCGGGATGCGCTCCACCTTCATCCAAAAAGTGCTCATATGTCTGGTCGTCAGCTTCTGTGCTGCCTGCCTGATTCAATGGGGCAAAATCTTCGTGGAAGGTGCCGATGACGCCCTTAACGGCTCCTACAAAAAGGACCGGACCGCGCTCACCGATCACTAGCGCCCGCCGAAAGCCATTGCCCCTCGGTGTCGCGCGGCTAGTTTGCCGTGACCCATGAGGATTGGCTGCGCGCAGATAAATCCCACGGTGGGAGATCTCCGCGGAAATTTTGAGAAAATCCTCGCCGCCTATCGCCGGCTGGCGGCCGCCGGGGCGGAACTCGTGCTCGCGCCGGAGCTGGCCCTGACCGGTTACCCCCCGCAGGATCTCGTCTTTAAATCGCGTTTCGTTCCGCAGAATCTCGAGGCGCTTGACCGACTGCATCGCGCCGTCGCAGAGGTGCCGCTGCTCGTCGGCTACGTCGACCGCAACGAAGGACGCGGGAAGCCTTTCTATAACGCGGCGGCCCTGCTCGAGCGCGGTCGGCCGATGCGCAGGAGCTTCAAGACGCTGCTGCCGACCTATGATGTCTTCGACGAGGATCGCTACTTCGAGCCGGGCACGGGCGGCGAAGTTTTCGAGATTGCCGGGCGACGCGTCGGCGTGACGATCTGCGAGGATATCTGGACGGAAAATTACCTGTCGCGCCAGCTCTACGACGTCGATCCGGTGCGCAGCCTGGTCGAGCGCGGCGCGGAGGTTGTGGTGAATTTAAGTGCCTCACCATTCTCGTTAGGCAAACCCGCCCGTCGCCGCGAGATGGTCGGCGCCCTCGCCCGGTTGCATGCGCGGCCGATTGTTTATTGCAACGTCCTGGGCGGAAACGATCAGCTCATTTTCGATGGCAGCTCTTTCGCCTACAACGGCGCGGGCGAGCTCATCGCGCAGTTGCCGCAATTCGCCCCCGCCGAGGAAATCGTCGAAACGGAAACGCGCGAATCGGTTCCGTCCGCGCCGGTCGCGCCGCTGGCGGAACTGCATGGCGCGCTCTCGTTAGGCTTGCGCGATTACCTCGCGAAGTGCGATTTCAAATCCACCGTGCTCGGCCTGAGCGGCGGGATCGACTCCGCGGTCGTCGCGGCCCTCGCGGTCGATTCGTTAGGCAAGGAGAACGTCCTCGGCGTTTCCATGCCGAGCCCATATTCCTCGCCGGGCAGCATCGACGACGCGCATGCGCTCGCGCGCAATCTCGACATTCGCTGCCTCGACTTGCCGATCGGCGAT
>JBBSUP010000181.1:0-2428 GCA_038234295.1 Chthoniobacterales bacterium | reverse complement strand
GCGCGCTCCAAGACCGTCTTCGCGATTTCACCGAGGACATACGATTCCGTAAATTTTTTCGAACCGACGACCACCTCCGGCGGCTCGGCGAGCGCGGAACTGGCCAAGAGCAAAAGCAGGAGCGCGCTTTTCAAAACGCCGCGCTCCTTTGTGCATTGATGAATTCGGTCACGAACTCGCTCGCCGGATGATCGCGCAGGTCGGTCACGCTCCCGCGCTGCACGATGCGGCCCTCGTTCAGGAGCACGATCTCGTCGGCGAGGTAAGCGGCCTCGCTCATGTCGTGCGTGACCAGAATTGTCGTCTGTTTCAGGCGCGCGAAAATTTCCTTCAAGTCGCGCTGCAACGCCGACCTCACGAGCGGATCGAGCGCGCCGAGCGGCTCATCGAGCAGGAGCACTTCCGGCGAAAGCATGAGCGCGCGCATCAGGCTGACGCGCTGACGTTGGCCGCCGGAAAGCTCGGCGGGATAACGATCGAGCGCCTCGCCGGGAAATCGCGAGAGCTCGCAAAGTTCCTGGAGTCGTTGCTCCGATTCCTTTTCGGGCCGGACGAGGTGGCGCGACATAAGCAGGACATTGGCGCGCGCGGTAAGATGGGGAAAAAGGCCGCCTTCCTGAATGACGTAACCGACGCGGCGGCGGAGTTCCTGCGCGTTTGCGGCGTTCACTTTCTCCCCGTCGAAAATAACTTCTCCGCGGTCCGGCTCGAGCAGGGCGATGAGGAGCCGGAGGAGCGTCGATTTTCCGCAACCGCTCGGGCCGATCAGCGCCGTCGTGAGGCCAGAAGCGAACGCGAGATCGGTTGGCGCGAGCGCGGTCGTGCCGCCGAAGCTTTTGCTGACGCCGCGCAATCGAACGAGGGCATTCATCTGCGACTGAAGTTGTAGCCGGGGGCGCTGACCCCGGCAACCCGTAGACTCCTTCGGCGGCCGGGGTCAACGCCCCCGGCTACAACGTCGTGAAATGAAAAACGGCGAAGAGCTTCTGCGGATCGGTCCAGACCTTCGCGAATTGGAAGCCGGCTTTCCCCGCGAGCGCACTAAACCCTTCGACGCTGTGCTTGTAGGAAAACTCGGTGATGATTTTCTCGCCGCTCGCAAAGACGAATTTGCGGTCGCCGAGATGGACGGTTTGGTCCGCGGTGCTGATCAAGTGCATCTCGATGCGCGACGCTTCCTCGTTGTAGATCGCGCGATGTCGCCATTGCGCGAGATCAAAATCTGCGCCGAGCTCGCGGTTCGCGCGCGCCAGGAGATTGAGATTGAACGCGGCGGTCACGCCGGCACTGTCGTTGTAGGCCGACTCTAATGTCTCCGTCGATTTCTGCAGGTCGACGCCGATGATCAGGCCGCCGCTTTTCCCACAGAGGCGAGCGACGCGGGTGAGAAAATGGAGCGCGGTTTCGGGCCGCAAATTCCCGATCGTCGAGCCCGGAAAGTAAACCGCGATGTGATCCGGTTTTCGCGAAGGCGTCGGCAGCTCGATCGGCTGCAGGTAGTCGGCGCAGACGGGCAGGATCTCGAGCTCCGGCATCTCGCGGCTGAGTGACTGGGCGGATTCGGTGAGATGCTGTTTCGAGATGTCGACCGGCACGTAGGCGATCAGCTTGCGCAAGTGACCGAGGAGCATGCGCGTCTTCATGCCCGCGCCGGTGCCGAAACCGACGAGCTCCGCATTTTCTCCGATCGAGTCGGCCATCTCCGCGCCATAGTGGCGGAGGATTTCCGCCTCCGTGCGAGTGACGTAATATTCGGGCAGCTCGCAGATTTTCAGGAAGAGATCGGAGCCGCGCTCGTCGTAGAAGAACTTGCTCGGCAGCGTCCGCGGATCGCTCGACAGACCTGCGATCGCCTGCTCGAGGAAATCCGCGGCGGCGGGCTCGAGATCAAGCAAAGTGACGCCGCCCGGAGCGTCGCTCATGAGAGATCACGCGCGAGGCGGAGGCCAGTGAATTGCCAGCGTTTTTCGGGCTGGAAGAAGTTACGATAGGTAGCGCGCATGTGGTTCTGCGAGGTCGCACAAGATCCGCCGCGCAATACCATTTGGTTGCACATGAACTTGCCGTTGTACTCGCCGAGCGCGCCAGGTGCAGCGTGGTAGCCGGGGTAGGGGAGATAAGCGCTTCGGGTCCATTCCCAGACGTCACCGAACATTTGCTCCAGCTTTTCGTTAGGCGAAGAACCGACCGGGGCGGGCTGGAAACGTTCCCTGCCGACGAAGTTTCCCTCGATCGGCAGACCAGTCGCGGCGCGTTCCCATTCAAACTCGGTCGGCAGGCGCGCGCCGCTCCAGTTCGCGAACGCGTCGGCTTCGAAGTAGCTGATGTGCGTGACCGGCTCCGCGAGGTTGACCGGGCGCATTCCCGCGAGGGTGAAGTTCCACCAGACGCCGTCCTGCTTCGTCCAATACATCGGCGCCGACCAGCG
>JBBSUP010000180.1:0-2515 GCA_038234295.1 Chthoniobacterales bacterium | reverse complement strand
GTCGCCATCCGTCTGCGCGATTTTCGCGGCACTTTTTTCCATCATCGTTTCGACGCGGCGCGGCGCCTCGCGCAGGAGCGACGGGATGAGCGTCGCCTCGGGCAGGTTTCGCCAATATTTCTTCGGCATTTCCGCCTGCATCGCGTGCACTTTTACGCGGGCCGGGTTGAAAATATTCGCGTAATAGGTGCGCCACATTTCCTCCATCTCGTCGGCGGCGGGCGCGGCGGAACGGGTGACGCCGGCAGTGAACGAGAGCGTCGCGCCATCCCAATGCGCGCAACGATCTGGTGTGAGAATCGACCAGTGCATCGAGGCAAAACGATCCGCAAAAAAGGGCGCGTTTTGCTCCACGATGTGGTGGGCCGGCTCGAACCACGCGACATACCATTTCGCACCCGCGTGCTCGACTTCGCGGAAGCGGACGAAGGCGCGCATTTTGTGGATGTCGTGGCGAATCGCCTTCTCCAAATCATGCGCCTGCGCGACATCGGGATCGACCGAGATCTCGAGCAGATGCGTCTCGCCATGCGTGAGTCGCCAAAGCAATCGGTAGAGGAGCGGCCAGCGACTCGCGGAACGGTGCAGAGAGACCAGTTTCGCGAGTGCGAGGAAACGTTTCGGCACCCGAAATCGCGGCGCGGGTTTTGCGGCAGTTGCAGGTTCTGCTTCTTCGAAAAGATGCAACGAGGGCGCCTCGTCCCCGAGCTCTTCCCAGGCGATCGCCGCGGGCGGGATTTCGTTTTGCAGCGCGCGCCGCGCGGCTTTTTGCCAGCCGGCGAACGTGGGCAGAAACGAAATTTGTTCCATCGGGCACTGTAGCCGGGGGCGGTGACCCCGGCCGCTGGGAATCAACGGCAGCGCCGGCCGGGGTCAACGCCCCCGGCTACAACATCAGAGTTGACCGGTAATCACCGAAGGCTCGCTCGCGAAGAGGTCGAGCTGCTTTGGCCTAACGACTAACGAAGCGCCAAAATCCTCGCGCTCGAGCCGGTGCGCTTCCGGATTCGGATCGGCCGCAGAAACGAACGGCAGCAGCTTCTTCAAGGGCAAATGCAGGCGCACAAGGTCTTCGAGCCGCAGCTTGTGCCACCGACGAATTTTCAAAATTCGCTCCACACTTTTCGTCCCGAGGCCCGGCACGCGCAGCAGTAAATGTCGCGGGGCCTTATTCAGATCGACCGGGAAAAGCTGCCGGTAACGCAGCGCCCAGGCGAGCTTCGGATCGATCGTGAGATCGAGATTCGGCGCCGCTTCCGTAGTGAGTTCGTGCGCGGCGAAACCATAAAAGCGGACCAGCCAGTCGGCCTGGTAAAGCCGATGTTCCCGGACCAGCGGCGGCGCCTGCAATGGCAACTTGCTCGAAGAATCCGGAATCGGGCTGAAGGCCGAGTAATAAACGCGCCGCAGTTTTTGCTTCGCGTAAAGCGACGAAGCCTGCCGCAATATAACTGCATCAGGCGCGTCCGTGGCTCCGACGATCATCTGCGTGCTCTGTCCGGCGGGGGCAAAGGCCGGAGCTTTCCGCGATTGTTTCCGCTCCGCTTTGGCTTCCTCGATCCGGCCCTTGATGCCGTTCATCGCGCGCTCGGTGTTCGCGAAGTTCTTCTCCGGCGCGAGCGCTTGCAGCGCGGCCGGAGTCGGGAGTTCGATATTGATGCTAATGCGATCCGCCCAGCGCCCGGCTTCCTCGATCAGCGCGGGCGACGCTTCCGGGATGGTCTTGAGATGGATGTAGCCGCGGAACTTGTGCTCGACGCGCAAAGTCCGCGCGACTTCTATCACCTGCTCCATGGTGTAGTCGGGATTACGGATGATGCCTGAGCTGAGGAAGAGACCCTCGATGTAATTCCGCCGGTAAAAATCGAGCGTCAGCTTAACGACTTCTTCCGGCGTGAAACGAGCCCGCTGCACATTGCTTGACGCGCGATTGATACAGTAGAGGCAGTCATAGATGCAGAAATTCGTGAGGAGAATTTTCAGGAGCGAAACGCAGCGGCCATCGGGGGTGTAGCTGTGGCAAATCCCAGAGCCCGTCGTCGATCCAATCCCGCCGGAAACGCGCGCGTTGCGCTTCATGGTGCCGCTGCTCGCGCACGACGCGTCGTATTTCGCGGCGTCGGCGAGGATGGCGAGTTTGCGTTCGAGTTCCATCGTTGAGGTATCTAGTTTCTGCGATTGCAGAAGAAACGCCAGCAGCCGTCGAGGTGCTCGTAGCGGAGTGCGTTGTAGCCGGGGGCGGTGACCCCGGAGGGTACAGCCAATCGGACTCCCCTGCCGGGGTCACCGCCCCCGGCTACAACGACGGGTTCGGCGGGTTCGCGTCGTCGGCCGGCTCGTGCCGCCGCAGGAATTCCTTCGCCATCGCGCGATAGGCTTTCGCGCCGATGCCGTGCGGGTCGTGCTCGAGTATGCAGCGGCCGAAGCTCGGCGCTTCGCTCAACCGCACCGTCCGCGGAATTACGGTGTCGTAAACGCGATAGAAAAAATGTTCGCGCACCTCGGTCACGACCTG
>JBBSUP010000179.1:0-2562 GCA_038234295.1 Chthoniobacterales bacterium | reverse complement strand
GTCCTCATGCAGATCAGCGTGCGCTACACGTCTGCATGCGTCAACGCAAAACGGTCAGATCGAGTCGAGCACTTTCTGCGCGGCGTTGTGGCCGGGGATGCCGCTGACCGCGCCGCCGCGGTGCGCGCTCGAGCCGCAGAGAAAAACGTTTTCCCATTCTGTCTCGACGCCCCACGTCCCCACCTGCTCCGGGTTCGTCGCGAAGGGAAAACTCGGTGCGGACTGGAAGATGTTGCCGTGAAAAAGCCCTAACGACTCCTCGATGTCGACCGGGCTTTTGCTTTCCAGGCAGAGGCTGCCGTCGCGCGCGACCGCGAGACAATCTTCGAGCGGCTCGGCCAGCCAGCGATTGATGCCCTCGAGAAAACGGCGCTCGGCCGCGGCGCGCACCGCCGCGTTGTCGCGCGCGAAGAGCCGCCACGGGGTGTCGATGCCGAAAAGCGTGAGCGTATGGAAGCCCTGCGCGCGCAAAGCGGGCGCGAGGATGCTGTCGTCGGTGAGGGTGTGGCAGTAAATTTCCGACGGCAGTTTCTCGGGCAGCGTCCCGCGTTGCGCCTGCTCGTAGCTGCGGTTCATCTCTTCGTAGCCTTCGTCGATGTGAAAGGTGCCGCAGAACGTTTCGGTCGGGGCGTAGCGCGTCGCTTTGAGTTTCGGCAACCGGCGCAGGAGAAGGTTGATCTTGAAGACGGAGCCCTCGTCGGTCGGGTCCGGCTCGAAGACTTCGCCGCTGTAACGGGCGAGCACGTTGCGGCCGAAATTCACGAGGAGAAACCGCGCGGCCACCGTCTCGGTTTTCCCGTCGCGCTCGAACTCGACGACGCGCTCCGCGCCCTCGAGTTCGAGTCGGCGGAGATCGACCGCGGTGAGCATCTGCGCGCCGTTCGCGCGCGCCGCGTCCTCGAGTTTGCGCGCGACCGCGCCCATCCCGCCGACCGGGACTTTCCATTCGCCCGTCTTGTTCCCGATCAGGTGATAAAGAAAACAGCGATTCTGTAACAATGTCGGATCGTGGGGGTAGGTGCTGACGCCGATCTTCGCGTCGGTGAAGACGAGGCCGCGGAGGAGGTCGTCGCTCAGGTAGCGCTCGAGCGCGAGGCCGAGCGGCTCTTCCGCGAGACAACGCCAGGCTTCGCGCGCCTGTTCGTTTCCCTCGAAACGGCGGCGCAGCTCCGCCTTTGAGCGCAGCGGTTCAAGCATGCTGTCCCAGATGCCTTCCGCGAAGAGGCGCGGGAGCTCGTAGAACTTCTTCATTTGCTCGAACTCGCGATCGCTCCCGGTAAGTTGCACGACCGAGGCGCGGCTCACTTCGTCGGAGAGATTGCTCAGAAGAAGACCATCGTGGTGCCCGTGACTCTCGTAGGGAGTGAAGGAGCCGGTGGCGCGCCGGCGCAGCTCGAGATCGAGCGCGAGGTCGCGGATGATTTTCTCGGGAAAAAGGCTGACGAGATAGGAGTAGCGCGAGAGGTGCGCGTCGTAATCGGGGAAGACCTGCTGCGAAGTGGTCGCGCCGCCGAGGTAGTTATTTTTCTCGAGCAGGAGGACGCTCAAGCCGGCGCGCGTGAGGTAGCTGGCGGCGACGAGGCCGTTGTGACCAGCGCCGAGGATGACCACATCGTAGCGGGTTTTCATTCGTTAGGCGACGTTGGCGCGCCATGCTCTGTCATCGCGGGTTGTTTCTAACCGGACTGACCACTTTGCGACAACAGACGGTCAGGCCCCATGGTCGTAATCGGCGGCTTAGAGAGCGTCTGCTAAGTCGAGTCATCCCGAGCGGAGCCTCCGCGGCTGCGGAGCGAAGTCGAGGGATCCCGTGGCGAAAGCTTAAAGCTCCCTCCACGGGATTCCTCGACTGCTCCCGCTTCCGCGGGATCCGCTCGGAATGACCGAGGTTTAGACGCCTCTCAGATCGCGCAGCCCGGCGGACGCCTCTGTCGCGCCGCGTTACTTGCCCGAGGCGAGGCGCTGCAAGGTCAACCGCACGAGATCTTCCGCGCTCGTGGTTTCCTGATTCGCCGCCTGCACCTCGCGCACGGCTTTGTGCGCATCGACCTGCTTGTAGCCTAACGAGATCAACGCGAGCACCGCTTCGTTTGCCTGCTCCTGTTCCGGCGTCGGGGCATGCGCTCCGCTCGCGACTTCCCACGCGGCCGCGACGCCGAGCTTGTCTTTCAACTCGAGGACGATCCGTTCCGCGGTTTTTTTGCCAAGACCGCTGATCTTCGAGAGCGACGCAACATCCGAGTTCACGACCGCGTTTTTGAAATAGCTCACGCTCATTCCGCTCAGGACCGCGAGCGCGAGCTTCGGGCCGATGCCGCTGACGTGGTTCACGAGCAGCCGGAACAAATCGCGCTCCGCCGCGGTCATGAACCCGTAGAGAATCTGCGCGTCTTCACGGACGTGCAGATGGGTGAGGATCTCCACCGGCTGGCCCGGTTCGGGTAGTTTGTCGTAGCTCGAGAGCGGGATGAAGACTTCGTAGCCGACGCCCCCGACGTTGACTGTCGCCTGGGTCGGGAGCGCGCTCGCGAGGCGGCCATGCAAGAAAGTAATCATGTGTTT
>JBBSUP010000178.1:0-2576 GCA_038234295.1 Chthoniobacterales bacterium | reverse complement strand
CCGCAGGCTGGTCGCGGTGTTCCACCACGACGAACTTTCCGAGCGACTGAGTCGTCACCTTAAACGCCGCTTCCAGGAAAGTTCGTGACGGTGAAACACCGTCACCAGCCTGCGGAACGCAGGCGCTACCCGAGCAGGGAGCCCTCCGCATTCGACGCCCTCCCGTTACTTCGGTAAGTTCCCGGGTGTCGAAACCATCGATCAAAACGCTTCCCCTTGATGAGCTGACCCAGCTCCTCGCCGCGCAAGGCCAGCCGGCTTATCGCGCGAAGCAGATCACCGACTGGCTCTACAAAAAACGCGTCGATTCCTTCGCCGCGATGACCGATCTCCCGGCGAGCATCCGCAACTGGCTGACGGAGGCTTTTTCGTTCGTTAGGCCAGAGGTCGTCCGCGTCCTTGGTTCCAAAGACACGACGCGCAAATTCCTCTTCCGCCTCGCCGACGGGAACCTCATCGAGTCGGTCCTGATTCCGGCTTCACCTGCGCTTTACGGCGAGACCTCCGATCGCCGGACCGCCTGCGTTTCCACCCAGGTCGGCTGCGCTTACGGTTGCAAATTTTGCGCGAGCGGGCTCGACGGTTTTACCCGCAATCTCGACGCCGGCGAGATCGTCGATCAGCTCCTCGCGATCGAGCGGGAGAGTGGCGAGCGCATCGACAACATCGTCTTCATGGGCATGGGCGAACCGCTCGCTAACCTCACGAACCTGCTCCGCGCGATCCGCATTATTAACGCGCCCTGGGGCATGGAAATCGGCGCGCGCCACATCACCATCTCGACCAGCGGACTCGCCCCGCAGATTCGCCAGCTAGCCGAAGAGCCGACGCAGTTCCGGCTCGCCATTTCCCTCCACGGCGCGACCGACGCGGTCCGCGATCAGATCATGCCGGTCAACCGCAAATACCCGCTCGCGACACTCCTCGAAGCCTGCGACGAATACGTGCGGCAAAAGAAACGGCTGATGTTCGAATACATCCTCATCGCCGGGGTGAACGACAGCGACGAGCAGGCGCATCTCCTCGCGCGTCACGCTGAACGGCTCTCGGCGAAGGTGAACCTGATTCCCTACAACACCGTCGAGGGTTTGGAATGGACGCGGCCGTCGCGCAATCGGCAGGAGACGTTCCTGCGGATCGTGCGCGAGCACGGCGGGATCGCGACGTTGCGGCGCGAAAAGGGCCATGACATCGCCGCGGCCTGCGGGCAGCTGCGCCTGCAAACCAAGCGCGCGGAGACGCCGGCTAGCGCAGAAGCGCGATGAGAAAAGCACGATCCCGAGGGCCGCGGCGTTGAAGAATACCGCCGAGCGCAACAGGCTGAGGCCAGTCGCCGCGGCCAGCATGTAGCCGAGCCGGCCCCAGAAATAGAGTTGCGCGCCCCAAAGGGTGAGCGCGTTGTGTCGCCCGACGAAATGGGCTGCGAGCAGGAGCGCGGCGAAGAACGGAAACGTCTCCATGAAATTCGTGTAGGCCTGGTCACCTGAACGGTCGCCAGGGTTTGGCGAAAAGCCTCTTCGTTCATATAACCGACCATGAGGACACGACCGCTGGCGTGATCCTGGATCACGGCGGGGATGAGGCTGTCGGCTTTGTCGAAATTGAGTTGCATGGGCAATAAAAATCCGCGGGACCTTTCGGCGCCGACCTCCTCCGGTCCCCTCTGCTCACCGGCACGCCACTCACCGTGCAACCCAGCGGGAATATTTTTGCGCGCCCCGGGAAGGTGGCCATAGTTAAAACATGTCCGAGCCCGACTCAGACCGCGCCTGGGATGAATACGAGTGGGAGCGGTTTCTCCAGCAGCAGGATCAGAAGACGGAGAAATACATGGAGCTGCTCGAGAAATACATCGACGATCCGAACCGCGACGAGATCGTCTCCCGTGAAATGGGTTGGACCCACATGCAGGTGGAGGAGCAGGACGAGGAATGGCGCGAGGACGAGGAAGATCTCGAGACTGAAGTAGACGAGCGCTCACCCGTGGATCTGATCAACGACTCTAGCGAAAGCTTCGAGCAGCACGTGCTCTACCGCGCTTCCTTTAACCTCACGATCTGGATCGATCGGATGTTTGAGAGCAACTCCGCGTTGCAGAACGACCCGGCCGCCGTGCGTCTCGCGACTCATGCGGCGCTGGCCGCGGCCAAGCTCGCGGCCGCGCTCAGCGACGATGAAGCCGAAGAACTCGGCATGACCATCGCCTACCTGAAGCGTTCGCTGAAGGCGATCACCGTGGCGATGGATGCGGCCGCGCAACTGCACGCGGAGAAGTCGATCGCGCGCGCGCAACATGGCGCGTTGCAGCAGCGGCTTTTTCAGGTGCGCGATGGGATCATCCTCCTGATGGGGGAGTTCCGCGGCGAATGGATGCGCCGTTACGGCTCCGAAGGCTTTCGGAGTTGAATGAATCGGGCCCGCCCCCGTCAAACCAGGGATACGGAAGCGACTGCGGCGCAGGCCGATGTCCCGGATTCCACCCTCGTGCTGCAGGCACAAAAGGGGGACACCGAGGCCTTCGATGCGCTGGTTGGTCGTTATCGTGGCCGGATTTTTGGAATGATCTACAACATGGT
>JBBSUP010000177.1:0-2860 GCA_038234295.1 Chthoniobacterales bacterium | reverse complement strand
TTTTATTCGGCGGCCGATGTGGCGCTCGCGTTGCCCGAGTCCGAATGGCCGCAGCGCCCGCCACGCGTGCACAAGCCGCGCGTGCGCGATCTCGAGAAGCGCGTGGAGGAACTCAAACAGCGCCGCGACAAGCACGCCGCCGCGCTTGAGCTCGATCCTTCCTTCATCGCCTCGCGCGGTGCGCTCGAGCGCATCGCGGGCGACGAAAGCCGCAGCGGCGAAATTCTCGTCGAGTGGCAGCGCGAGCTGCTCGAAGTCTGAGCTCGTTAGGCGACCCGCTGGGTCTCACCCTGGAGGGACGACCGCGGTAGGTCGGCGTGGCCGGTGGGCGATCAAACACGGACGGGACGGCGCCCGTCCCTCCAATGCGCGCTTGAAGAATGCTGGACGGAAATTGTAGGGCGACCGCTTCGGTTGCCTCGGTTCATGAAGCGGGGCAGGCGGAGCGCCCGCCCTACAGTTGCTGGCTCTGGCGGTGGGCGATGGACAGCGCCTGTCCCTCCAGAGCGCCGCTATTGCCGCGACGGCGGAAGCGGTTCCTGGACCGGCGTGGAAATATTTCCGGGAGTATTCGGGTGCCCAGGCGGTAGCGAATTGTAGGGGCCCGCGTCCTCGGTCGGATTGTAGAGGTCGCGCCGGTTTGAGAGCGTGGTGCACGAGGTGGTCGCCAAGAGCGCGACCGCGCCGAGGAGCAGGAAAAACTTCACGGCGCATCGAAGCAAAAGCGCCAGAGGGTGTCAACGGCTGCGCCCCGGAAGAAAAACGATTGCGTGCGCGGTCGCTTCGCGGGAAATTTCGACTCCGTCAGGGGCTATGGACTGAGGACGTACGAATCCCGCCAGGGCAGGAATGCAGCAACGGTAGTTTGATCCTCTTTGCCGTAGTTCTCTGGCGGTCTTTTTTTTATGACCCCTTCGTTGCCTAACGAAAACCCGAGCGCGGAATTTTCCGCGGAAGAACGGCAACGGTACTCCCGGCATTTTTTGCTCTCGGAGATCGGGCTCGCTGGTCAGGCGAAATTGAAAACCGCGCGCGTCTTGTGCATCGGCGCGGGCGGGCTCGGTTCGCCGGCCGCGCTCTACCTCGCGGCGGCGGGCGTGGGCACGATCGGGCTGGTTGATTTCGATCAGGTCGAACTCTCGAACCTGCAACGGCAACTGCTGCATGGCACGGGCGACGTCGGGCGCCCGAAAGCGGAGTCGGCGCGTGACCGACTGGCGGCGATCAACCCGGAAGTCGAGGTGCGTTTGCACCCGTGCCGGTTCGAGAGCAGCAACGCCGCGGAGATCCTGCGCGATTACGATCTCCTCCTCGACGGGAGCGATAATTTCGCGACGCGTTATCTGACCAACGACGTCGCCGTTTTCGCGCGGAAGCCGAACGTTTATGGCTCGATTTTTCGCTTCGAGGGACAGGCGACGGTTTTCGCGCCGCATCTTGGTGGACCCTGTTACCGCTGTCTTTTCCCGGAACCGCCCGCGCCCGGGTCTGTGCCCGGTTGCGCGGAAGCGGGCGTGCTCGGCGTGCTCCCGGGAATCGTCGGGACGATTCAGGCGACTGAGGCACTAAAACTCATCCTCGGCATCGGCGAAACGCTGCTCGGTCGGCTCCTTCATTTCGATGCGTTGCGAATGAAATTCCGCGAGTTCAATCTCCGCCGCGATCCGGAGTGCCCAGTCTGCGGTGATCAGCCCCAAATAACTGAGCCGATCGACTACGATGCCTTTTGTGCGGGACCGCCGACGGCAAAAGCGGAGACCGATCTCGAAGTCGACGTCGAGACGTTACAGCGCAAACTCACCGCCACGGAACCCGCTCTTCTCCTCGACGTCCGCGAGCCGTTTGAGACCGAGCTCGCGCAGATCGCAGGCGCGAAGTTGATCCCGTTAGGCCAACTCCCGGCGCGACTCGGCGAACTCGATCGGAAAAAGGAAATTCTCGTGCTCTGTCATAGCGGCGTGCGGAGTCTGCACGCGACGGAATTTTTGCGGGGCGCGGGCTTCCCGCGGGTCGCAAGCGTGGCCGGTGGCATCGATGCCTGGTCGACGGAAATTGATCCCGATGTCCCGCGATATTAAGCGCACCGGCGGCAGTCTGCTCGTGCTGCTCTTTTTTTGCCTAACGAGTTGTGACCGGATGATCCTGCCGCGGCAGAAGCAGCTGACCGAAGAGGCCGCGGCGAAGGTGGGGGAAGGTAAATACCTCGAGGCGATCAATCTCTACGAAGGCGCTCTCGACGGAAGCGAGAGCTCGGCGCAGGTGCACTACCAGCTCGGCTTACTCTACGACGACAAGATGAACGATCCGCTGAATGCGCTGCATCATTTCAAGCGATTCCTCACTCTCAGCCCGACGGGGAAACGCGCGGAGGAAGTTAAGAGCTTTATGAAACGCGACGAGCTCACGTTGATCACGCAGCTCTCCGGCGACACGATTTTAACCCAGCGCGAGGCGACGCAGTTGCGCAACGACAACCTGAAATTGCGCAAGAAGATCGAAGATCGCTGGGCCGAGGACAAAGCGGCGCGCGCGGCGGGAACGGGTTCGGCCCCGGCAGTGCGACCGCCGCGCGAACCCCGGAAGCTGACCGGCAAGGAGCGCACCTACACGGTGCGACGGGGCGATACCCTGGCCTCCATTTCGCGGAAGTTTTACAAGTCCTCCGAGCGCTGGGGGAGAATCCTCGCGGCCAATCCGGAGATTCTGGCGAAGCCGACCGACTTGAAACCGGGGCAGACGCTGGTGATCCCCTGAGCTTGGCGGCGACGGGAGGCCGTCCCTGGCAGTGGCCGGGGGACCCCCCGGGCGGCGGCGGGGGGGGGGGGGGCGGGGGGGGGGGCCGGCGGGGGGGGGGGGGGGG
>JBBSUP010000176.1:0-2899 GCA_038234295.1 Chthoniobacterales bacterium | reverse complement strand
TTGGGCTCGCGTCAGAGGAGTAAGAGTGGCATTAGCGTGCATGTTGTCCGTGCGGCAGGGCGTTGGGTTGAGTGTTGATCCACCACCATCCTGCCTTACCCTTGCCGTGCGGACAACGTCTTGAAACACGACACCTAACCACCCCATCAAGCGGACGTCGTCCAGCCAGCTTCCCTGGCCGGCCGCCGCTCAGGTCACACGTTAGATGAATGCGCGTTTCGTCGATCTGTGTCTCTGTTCTTGGCTTGTTGCTTTGCGGACTTGGGTCTAGGTCATTTCTTGGCAGTGCATTCGGTTGATTCACTCGCGCGACTCGTTTAGCCTACAGCCTAGGGTCTATGTCAGGGCTTACCGGTCCCTTCCGTTCACCAGTTGTGGCTGGTCTTGTTCTTAAGTCTTGAGCGAATGCATCCGATCATCATTTGCGCCTTTCCCTTGTTTAGGGGATCGACGATCGGGATAGCTCCAAATCTCGCTCATTTCCCGGTTTAGATACACGACTGGCTCGGGGGCCGCGTCGGTTTTTGCGCTAGGGACGTCAGTCGCGATCGCGTTCGGGAGCGGCGAGTCCGCAGCGGCTTAGTCATAGCCGGCTGATTTTATTCTGGCGCGCGGTTAAACTTTTGCCATGATGCGGAGGAAAGCTTCTCACAAGACTCCACCCGCTATGAAACTATCCTTCGCCCGACTGACGGCGCTCGCTCTCTTCGGCGCCTTCTGCGCCTGCTCGGCCGCGGCGCGCGCGGCCGAAGCATCCGGCCAGGGTGCAGATGAAGCGGCGGTGCGGGGGTTAATGACCGCCTTCGGGGAGGCGTTTGCCAAGCTCGATGCTCATGCTTTTTCGCTGATTTTTCACGAGGATGCGGACTTCACAAATGTCTTCGGCATGTCGGCCCATGGGCGGAAGGCAATCGAGGAGTTTCATCGCCCGCTCCTGGAGGGCGACGGGGCGGGGCCGATCCCTTCCTTCAAGCATGCGGAGTTTAAGGTGGTGGAGACGAAGGCGCGTTTTCTCCGGCCGGATGTCGCCTCCATGGACGTAATCTGGACGCAGACCGGGGCGGTGCAGAATGGGAAGGATATGGGGCCGCGGCAGGGTCTGCTCATGTTGGTCGCGACGAAGGAGAAGGACGGCTGGGGGATCGCGGTGATGCACAATATGGATTTGCCGGTGAAACGGTAAGCGAACATTCGCGGGGCCGAGGGTCTGCTTCATGGCCAAAGTAAGGAAAGCGCCGGGAGCGAAGAATCGGAAAATAACGCGGGGCTGGAAGTGGTGCCTGCTCGTGCTGGCGGCCTTGCTCCTGATCCCGGCGCTGGAGGTGGCGGCGGTGCGATTCGTCAACCCGCCACGGACGTTGCCGATGTTACTCGGAGAAGGCGGCCAGTTGTTCTCCAGCGGTCCGAGGACGCCGCTGCGCTATCGCTGGATCGATCTGCGGCAAATGCCGGAAATGTTCCTGAAGCATCTCTGGGTCTCGGAGGATGAACGGTTCTTCCAGCATGATGGCTTCGATTGGAAGGAGATGGACTTGGCGATGAAGAAGGCGGAGCGGACCGGGAAACCGGTGCGGGGCGCGTCCACGATCACGAATCAATGCGCGCGCTCGATCTTTCTCTGGCAGGGGCGGTCATGGCTCCGGAAAGGTCTCGAATCGTATTACACGCTCTGGATGGAGGCGCTGCTGCCGAAGCGGCGCATCCTGGAGCTGTATGCGAATGTGATCGAAATGGGGCGCGGGGTCTACGGGGTGGAAGCGGCGGCGCAGCATTTCTTCGGCGTGAGTGCGCGCGGGCTCACGCGGGAGCAATCGGCCTTACTCGCGGCGGTGCTGCCGAATCCGAAGGGCTGGAATCCGGCGCAACCGAGTAGGCCCTTGCGGCGGCGGGAGGCGCGAATTCTCCGGCGGGAACGGGAGGCGCGTTTCCCGGCGGATCTGTTGAGGTAAGGCGCGGATGTGGCGAGCGATCCGATCCTGGTGACGATGCCGGTCACGGCGCGGCGACCGAGCCGTAAGGGGTCGCCGATGCGGAGCTGGCTCCGCTGGCCGCGATCCCGCCTAACGGCAAGGGGAATGGTAAGGGTGACAGTAGCTATACGGGGAACCGCCTGAGCTATCTCTTACTTTAACCATGAAGCCCGTGTCGCCGAGAGGTGGCGCGGGCTTTTGCTTCTCGCGGCGGGTCGGCAGGGGTAACTGCGAGTGCATTGTGACCGAAGAAACTGGGCACGCAGAAGCGCGTGCCGCCGGAGGGGGCTTCACACGTCCAGGATGAGAGCGCGACTCGCGTGTCACAACTTGGTGTTACGCTGCACTAGCGCCCGCGCGGCATGAGCACGCCGAGGGCAATCGCGACGATAAAAAGCGCCGGCACATCCCCCATAAGATGGCCATGACTCGCCGGTGTCATCGCCTGGTAGGCCATGATCCCGCCGTGCACCACGCTCGACCAGACCGTGAACCAAATGAGGCTACGATGGGCGAGCGGGTCGCGCGCCGCGAGGAGGAGGAAAACGCCGAGCGTGGCGTAGATGCCGACGATCATGAGCGGGTAATCGGAATGCCCGGAATGCCAGGTCCAGCCCGATGGCCAGACGATCATGAGCAGGTAAATGCCGAAGGTGAAGATGAGGCCTACGAGGACCAGGGCGATCTGCAGGCATTTCAGGCGCGCGGATTCGTTCATGCGCACTAGCTACTAAATCGGCGCGTGGATTGTCAACCAGCGCGCCATCGCGTCGTTAGCCTGGCGAGATCTGCTTGATTTTCTTCCAGGTGGAACGCACGAACCAAAGTGTGCCGAAAGTGCCGGCCACAAGCAGAAGAGTCGTCCCGCCTCCAATGAGGATCGAGGCCCAGTTGGGCACGGGCCAGGGCGTGAAGCCTTCTCTGACGAG
>JBBSUP010000175.1:0-2941 GCA_038234295.1 Chthoniobacterales bacterium | reverse complement strand
TAGCGTAGAAGAGGACGGTGACGCAACCGGATTGCGCGGGCCGCTCTCCGGTTGTCTCCTTGACGGAGCGGCTGTTCAATCCGGCATGGCGATCTGTACCACGAATCCGGCGACCGGCGAAGTGCTCCGCGAATTCGCCGAGATCAACGCGTCGGAGCTCGAGCAAAAACTGGCATCGGCCACGCGCGCTTTCGAAGGGCATCGGCGGCGCCCGGTCGCCGAGCGCGCGGCGATCGTGGAGGAAGCTGCGAGGCTGCTCGACGAAGAAGTCGAAGCACTCGCGCGGATCATCACGCTTGAGATGGGGAAGCCGCTCGCCGCCGCACGCGCGGAGGTGCGCAAATGCGCCGGCGGCTGCCGGTTTTACGCCGAGCACGGCCCGCGCTTTCTCGAGGAAGAACCGCTCGAATCCGAGGCCGCGCGCAGCTCCTTGCGCTGGCAGCCGCTCGGGCCTGTGCTCGCGATCATGCCTTGGAATTTTCCCTTCTGGCAGGTCTTCCGTTTCGCCGCCCCCGCGCTCCTCGCGGGCAATGTCGGCCTGCTCAAGCACGCCGCGAACGTCCCGCAATGCGCACTCGCGATCGAGGACATCTGGCGGCGTGCCGGAGCCGCCGAACCCGGCATTTTCCAGACGCTCCTGCTCGAATCGGACAAGGTCGCCGACATCATCCGCGATCCACGCGTCGCGGCGGTGACCCTGACCGGAAGCGATCGCGCGGGTGCTGAAGTCGCTGCCGTCGCCGGGCGCGAGATCAAGAAATGCGTTCTCGAGCTGGGCGGCAGCGATCCGTTTATCGTGATGCCGAGCGCGGACCTAAACGAGGCGCTCGCGACCGCAGTGACTGCGCGCACGCAGAACAACGGCCAATCCTGCATCGCCGCGAAGCGCTTCCTGATCGCGGACGAGATCTACGATGAGTTCGTGAGGCGCTTCGTCGCGAAAATGAAGGCGCTTAAGATCGGAGATCCCTTCGAGGAGGCGACCGAGATCGGACCGCTCGCGACGCCGTCGATCCGGGAAGGGGTCGACCGGCAGGTGCGCGCGAGTGTTGCCGCCGGCGCGCAGCTCCTCGCCGGGGGCGAAGTCCCCACGGGGCCGGGTAATTTCTATCCGCCCACCGTGCTCGCGGAAATCCCGCCGGACGCACCGGCTTATCGCGAGGAAGTCTTCGGCCCGGTCGCGCTCCTTTTCCGCGTCCAGGACGCTCCCGCGGCGGTCGCGCTCGCGAATGACAGCGTCTTCGGTCTCGGCGCGAGCGCGTGGACGAGGGACCCGGCCGAGCAGGAACTTTTCGCGCGCGAACTCGAAACCGGCATGGTGTTTCTCAACGCCATGGTCGCTTCCGATCCGCGCCTGCCTTTCGGCGGCGTGAAACGTTCCGGCTACGGCCGGGAGTTAGGCTCGTTAGGCATGCGCGAGTTTATGAACGCGAAGACCATCGCGATCGCCTGAGGAACTGGACCCGCAGAAGCGGGTGCCTCCCGGATGAAGAGGGCGCCTCTGCGGGTCAGAACTTGCGATTACGCTGCTCTAGTGGCCCTTGACCGGCGCGGAAGCGCTGCCGCCGAGATTGCTCGTGACGGTGATGTTCACAGGATTGCTCGTGACCGAACTTCGCGCTGTAACTCCCGTTCGTCCCGCGGAGTAGCCCGAGCACCATGCCGGTGCTGGTGACCGAAGCGGTCAACTTTGCCGTGGGATCGGAGTCAGTCGCCGAGACCGTGAGCTGGCTGCGCGAGCTGGTATATTGGGCCCGCGTGATGGCGAGCGTCTCGGACGACGCGCCGGTGACGGTGACAACCATGCCGCAGCAGAAGCCGTGCGGGAGGCAGAAGTAGTTGAAGACGCCGGCGGTGCCGAAAGTCTGGGTAAAGACAAAACCCTTATTCTGAACTCCCGAATCAAACAGGCCGTCGGTCTGCCCGGGCGTTCCCGAGGTGACGCTGTGCGTGTCACTCGCGAATCTCCACTGCGCCGTGTCACCGACCTGTATGCTCACATCCTTGGGTACAAAAGATAAACTGCCATTGGGACCGACCTGGACTGGATGGTCGCGCCGTGCGCGTTTACGAGCGAGAAAGCAGCGAGACAACCAGCGATGAGAAAGAAGGGTATTTTCATCTGTTGCGGCGCATATGCAGGTTCCGCGCGCAAAGGGAAGCGCGAATCTATCCGAGGCTCCGGCGGGGGGCAGCCTTGGCAACGGCGATCGGGAATCGCATAGTCAAAAGTGACTTCACCGCTGCGCTCGATCGTCCTCATCGGTTTCATGGGCAGCGGCAAGTCGTCGGTCGGGCGCCTTCTCGCCCGCGAGCTGGCCTGGCCGCGCTTCGATACCGACGAGATGGTCGCGGCGGAACTGGGAATGCCGATCCCGGCGATCTTCGCGCAACTGGGTGAAGACCGCTTCCGCGATACGGAGACGGCGGCGCTGGAAGGTCTCGACGTCAAGGCGCCCGCAGTCATCGTCACGGGTGGAGGCATTATTCTCCGCCCGGAAAACGTCCGACGGCTTCGGACCCTTGGGACCGTGGTGTGGCTGACCGCGGAGAAGACCGTATTACAGGAACGGCTTTCCCGTCGGAAGAACCGGCCCCTCCTGCAAACACCCGATCCCGCCGCGACGATCGCGCGGTTGTTGACGGAACGGCAGATTCTTTATGCCGGCGCCGCAGATCTCACGATCGATACCTCTGCGTTGGATCACCAACAGGTCGCCCACGCGATCTTCCAAGCGCTCCGCGAACGCGAGTTATTCTAAGTGCCTCAACCTTCGCTGCCTCTCTCAGCCCGGCCACAGGAACGCGCGGCTTCACTTTTTCGCTCCACTCGGCGTGCCGTCTCGATGGGCCGGTCGAGCGATCTCACGACTTGGCCGGCGCGAAGCATTCTCCCCGTCGCCACTTCGATCTTCCGAAGACCGCGTCATCGACGAAGCCT
>JBBSUP010000174.1:0-2967 GCA_038234295.1 Chthoniobacterales bacterium | reverse complement strand
CGCGTTCCTCGAAACGGCGAATCAGCAACATCGTCGCGAGCATCTCGACTTCGTCGCGTTGCTCGGGTTGCGACATCGTCTAGTTCGGCAACGGACGCGGCACGGCGGCAACGCGACGATCAGCGGCCGCACTCCAATGCACGCAGGCGACAAAGAGCAGGGTGAAAAACAAATCGCTCACGAGCGAGTTGCGGAAAAACACCCAGGTCGGCGTGTATTGCGGCAGGCCGACGGTGAGCGACTGGACGAGGCCGGCGAAGTTTTTCACGTAGCCGGGATCGGTCAGCCAGGAGAAGAAATTCGTGACGACGTAAAAGAAGGTCGAACCTGCAACCGAGGCCGGGATGATCGTCGCGAGCGAAGCGCGACGGCTGATCGCGAGCCCAAGCAAACCAACGAGCGCGAACGCGGCGTAGCGGCAAAGGATCAGCGGGTCCGCGAGCGAGGCGCCGTAGTAGAAATCGAGCGCGAGATCGGACACGAGCAGCGCCACAAACGGCACGGTGAACTTGTATTTCCGCGGAAAATAAATCGCGCCACAGAGCGCAATCGCCGCAAGCGGGGCGAAATTCGAGAGCCAACCGGCTCCGCCCTGCTGCACCACGACCGCGGCGACGACGCGGTAAATGACCGCAGCGAGAATCAAAAAGAGCGCAGGAATCATGGGCAAAGCTTAGCTGTTCTCGACGAGATGCAACGCTGTTTTCTCGCGAGGCAGTAACCGAGTCTCAGCAACTTACGCTTCAGACTTGGCGCTGCCCGCTTTGGCCGCGGCCTTCGCGAGGCGCGCCTTCCGGCGGTTCGCGACGTTCTTGTGAATCACGCCACGTTTGGCCGCCTTATCGAGCGCGGAGATAAGCGCGCGATTACCCTCAGCTTTGCCGTCACCGCTCGCCTGCCGTTTCGCAAGGGAACGAAGATGGGTCGTGACGCTGCGATTGCGCAGGGTGCGTTTGGGACTCTGACGGGCGCGTTTGGAAGCGGATTTGGTGTTGGCCATGACTCGGGTTTCTGAGGCGGGGATGGTCGGGGACGAGGGTTGGATTGTCAAGGTGGAGACTGTCATCCCGAGCGAAGTGGAGCGCAGCGGAACGGAGTCGAGGGATCCCGTAGCGCAGCCGTGAAGCGACGCTGCTGGAGGCTCCGCGGCAGAGCTTCCAGAAACTCCACGGGATCCCTCGACTCCGCTGCGCTTCGCTCGGGATGACAGCAGGACACGCCGCGAGCCACGAATCCTAACGATGGAACTTTTTTGGTGGGCGACGACTCTGGTGCTCATGGCCGTGGGGCTGCTTGGCACCGTCGTGCCCGTTTTCCCCGGGACGACGCTCATCCTCGGGGCGGCGCTGATTCATCGCCTCATGCTCGGCGCCGAGAAAAGCATCGGCTGGTGGGCGGTCGCCGGGCTCGTCCTTCTCACGCTCGTTTCCTACGCGATCGACTTCGCCGGCGGGTTGTTCGGGGCGCGGCGCTTCGGGGCCACGCGGTGGGGCATGTGGGGCGCTTTTTTCGGAGCGGTCATCGGGATTTTCTTCAGCCTTCCCGGCTTGCTGCTCGGGCCGATCATTGGCGCGGTCGCCGGGGAATTGATCGGCGGCCAACGCCTCCACGCGGCCGGGCGCGCCGGCTGGGGGACATTGTTAGGCAACCTCGCCGCGATGCTCGGCAAGATCGTCATCGGCTTCGCGATGGTCCTGCTTTTCCTGAAGGCCGCGCCGGTGCCGTTTTAGTGGCGATTGAGGCTGGAGGGACGGGCGCTGTCCCGTCCGGGTTTGGTTAACCGCAACACAAGTGACCAAACACGGACGACACGGCGGTCGTCCCTCCACCGCACAGCCCTAGCTACATCCCTGGCTCGTGCCGCACTCCGTGCAGACCCCGCAAGCGCCCGCGCGGATGACTTTGTCGCTGCCGCAATGCGAGCAGGTCGTCTCCATGAACATGCTCCCAAGCGCTTCGTTCACCCGCTCGGCGTGGGTCAGGCCCTTCCCGTTGCTCGGGCTGCCTTCGTTCGGCGCGTGGTTCGTGATCACGTCGATCAGTTCTTTCTCGCCGGTGCGCGAGAGATCGGAGACCGGGCGGTTGACCGCTTTTTTCTCCATGTCGGCGATTTCTTTCATCGGCAACTCCGGATGCGTCCGCTGCGGCGAGGTCGCTTCCTTGTAGCCTTTGATGAACTGGCAACCGAGCCAGCGGAAGACGTAGTCGGTGATGCTGCTGGCGTTGCGGATGTCGGGGTTTTTCGTGAAACCGCTCGGCTCGAAACGCTGGTAGGCGAATTTCTTGACTAACGACTCGAGGGGCACGCCGTACTGCAGAGCCATCGAGGTGAGCGTCGCCACCGTATCCATGAGACCACCGATGGTGCTGCCTTCCTTCGACATCTGAATGAAGAGCTCGCCCGGCTGGCCGTGTTCGTAGAGACCGACAGTGATGTAGCCTTCGTGGCCGGCGATCTCGAACTTATGCGTCAACGACATGCGCGTGTCGCTCATGCGATGGCGGGTCGGCTGATCGACCTGCCCCCGGAGATGCGCGATCTCGCGATCGAGCTCGACGATGCGCTGGGCGAGGGTTTCCTGGTTGACCGCCGCACCTTCAGTCGCGCTTTCCTGCATCCCGCCCATGTCCTTGGTCTTGCGCGTATTCAACGGCGCGGAGCGCTTCGAGCTGTCGCGGTAAATTGCGATCGCTTTCAGGCCGAGTTTCCACCCTTCCACGTAAGTGTTCATGATCTCCTCGACCGTCGCTTTTTCGGGAAGGTTCACGGTCTTGGAAATGGCGCCGCTCAGGAACGGCTGGGCCGCGGCCATCATGCGCAGGTGGCCCATGTAGCCTAACGAACGCTCGCCGCGATGCGCCTTGAAAGCGCAGTCAAAGATCGGCAGGTGCTCCGGTTTCAAGCCCGAGCTGATGTTCGTGCCGTCGGAATCCTGCACGTCCTCGATCGTGTCGAAGGCGTCGATG
>JBBSUP010000173.1:0-3009 GCA_038234295.1 Chthoniobacterales bacterium | reverse complement strand
ATCGTTCACCTTTTCGCCAAACCGGATGCTGTAGAAGAAGTTAATGATGAAAGGAATCTGCGCCACTCCCAGGGACCAAGCCGCGATCGAGATCGGGGTGTTCCAGTGGAAGCCGCTCAGGCCCCACACCTTCTCCGCGGCGAGGTTCCAGCCTTGGCCGCCATCGTACCAGCGCCGGTGCATGCCGAGCATGCCTTGCAGGAACATCGGCAAAAAGATCGCGTTCATACAAACAAGTGAAGGCCAGAAATGCACTTTCCCCCAGAAGTCGTTCATCTTTCTCCCGGTCGCCTTTGGGAACCAATAATAGATCCCAGCGAAGACCGCGAAAATCGTCCCCGGCGCGACGATGTAATGGAAGTGCGCGATCACGTAGTAAGTGTCGTGCAGGTAAAGGTCGGCGGAGTTGAACGCCAGCGGGATGCCCGTGAGACCGCCGATGCCAAACATCGGGAGGAAAGCCGTCGCGAAGAGCATCGGCACGGTAAAGCGAATCGAACCGCCCCAGAGCGAGATAAAGAATGCGCTCAAAATAATAACCGATGGGATCGAGATGATCATCGTCGTCGTCTGGAAAAACGCGCTCACTACGGTGCCCATGCCGGTGAGCCACATGTGGTGCGCCCAGACGATGAACGAGAGGAACCCGAGCACGAGCGCCGCGAGAACGAGGGACTTATAACCCCAGAGCGGCTTGCGGGTGTTGTTCGCGAGAATCTCCGCGACAATGCCCATGCCGGGAAGAATGAGCACGTAAACTTCCGGGTGCCCGAGGAACCAGAAGAGATGCTGCCAGAGGAGCGGGCTGCCGCCGCCACTGATCGAGACCGCCGCGCCGTTCACGATCAGGCCGCTCGGGAGAAAGAAGCTCGTCCCCGCAATGCGATCCATCAGCTGCATCACGATCGCCGACTCGAGCGGCGGGAAAGCGAGCAGGAGCAGGAAGGCGGTGACAAACTGCGCCCAAACGAAGAACGGCAGCCGCATCCAGGTCATGCCCTTGGCACGGAGCTGGATGATCGTGGCGATGAAATTGACCGCCCCTAAAAGCGACGACGTGATCAGCATGATGAAAGCGATCAGCCAAAGCGTTTGTCCGTTAAAAATGATGTGATAAGTCGGACCCTTGTCCGCGATATCGGAGAGCGGCGTGTAGGAAGTCCAGCCACCCTTGGCCGCGCCGCCGGGGACGAAAAAGCTCACCAGCATCACGATGCCGCCGGCGAGGAACGCCTGGTAGCTGGCCATGTTGATCTTCGGAAAGGTCATATCCGGCGCGCCGATTTGCAGTGGCACGACGAAGTTGCCGAAGGCCGCGAACGCCACCGGCACGATCCCGAGAAAGATCATGATTGTGCCGTGCATCGCGCCTAACGAGTTGTAAAACTCCGGGGTCATCACCCCGTTGGTCATCGCGCCGGGGCCGAGGACGTTTTCGAGGATGCTGCCGATCACCGGCAGGCGCGTGCCCGGAAAAGCGAGCTGCCAGCGCATCAACATCATGAGGCAAAAGCCCATGAAGAGGAAAATCAGCCCGGTGATGAGGTATTGCAGGCCGATGACCTTGTGATCGGTCGAGAAAACATACTTCCGCCAAAAGGAGAGCTCGTGATGCCCGTGCTCGTCGTGGTGTTGGTGAGGGTCGTGGCCGGCGTGCGTCGAAACCGAAGAAGATGCATCCATATTTTGCGTAGGTGACACTCAATGTGGGGCGAAAGTTTTCAAGGGGAAAGACAGAAAATGCCCGGAAACGGTGCCCGCGGGGGTTGCCTAACGGCGTCGGATTGGCTGCCGTCGCGCCCGCGACTCGAAGAGGGCGTCTAAAAGTCGGTCATTCCGAGCGGAGCGCAGCGCAGTCGAGGAATCCCGTGGAGTGAGCTTAAAGGTAACGCCACGGGATCCCTCGACTCCACCCCGCCTCCGCGGGGGCTCCGCTCGGGATGACACGAGTTTTTAGACGCCCTCTAAGCTGAACCGAAACTAAAAAGCCAATTGTAGGCGGCCGCTTCGGCCCCTGTTCCGGAACCGGGGCAGGCGAAGCGCCCGCCCTACAATTGGCCGCCGTCGCGGTTCACTTGACGTTGTAAACCTCGACGAGGGCGAGACCGGTCGTGCCGTTCTTGCCTTTCACGATCGCGGTGTAGACGTTCGGCGCCGCGTTGATCTGGAGCGCGCTCTCGCGCGGATTCGTCGGCGCGAGGCCGGCGGCGGTGATCAGCGCGGCTTGCGCTGAGTTGTCTTCCCAATCGTCGTTCGTCGCGATGAGGACGCCGTTCTTGTCGTGCAGCTCGAGAATCGGATCGTTCAGACTGCCGGCGACGTTCGAGTCCGCGAGGCTCGGACCGATCGCGCGGATGATCAGATTTGCGGGCTCCGCGTCGTTCGGGCCGACGATGATGCCGCCGATGAGAACGTCCTCGCCGGTCCCGACAAAACCGCGCGTGCTCACGTTTGCCAACTGCACCGCGAGCCCCTGCTCGAGGTCGTAAACTTCCACGACCCCAATGCCGCTGCTGCCGTTCTTCCCGCTCAAGACGGCGGTGTAAGTTCCTGGAACCACCGACGCGAAAATAGCTGCTTCGGCGTCCTCGAGCGGCGCGAGTCCGGCCGCCGCGATCTTCGTGAACTGCGTCGTGCGCCAGTCGTCGTTCGTGGTCACGGTGCCGTCGGGCGCGTGCAATTCGTTTTGCAGCTGTCAGTGTTACCAAACCACCAAAATTGTCAACGTTTTACTCGGGATCTCGTAAATAAAGCCAACCACTGCTTTCACCCGGTTTTACGCCGACCAAACGACCGCGGATTCAATCCATCCGGCGACTCCGTTTCCGGCGCCGTGCGTTTCTCCTCGATTTGTTGCGCGCGCAAACGCCGGAGCGAATGCGTGCGCAAGCTTTCCTCGAAGAGATCGCGGTTGATCGCCTGCGCCGCGGCCGCGCCTTGGCCGGCGGCGATGATCATCTGGCAATTCGCCGGTGTCACGCAGCCCGCCGCGTAGAGCCGCGGGACGCT
>JBBSUP010000172.1:0-3232 GCA_038234295.1 Chthoniobacterales bacterium | reverse complement strand
CCGCCGGATCCGGGCCAGGAGCAACTGCTCTTTCAGCAACAACACCACCGTCGCGATGAGCATGAAGAGGAGCGGCACCGCGCGGCTCAAGAGCGGCAGGCGCAGGAAAATCACGCAACCGCTCACGAGAATGCTCAGGTAAATCATCGTGCGCAGAATCTGCACGAACGACTTCCAGAGCGTCTTGTTCAGCGGCGATCGATAAGCCCTGGAGATCGAGCATGATCGGTCCGAACGGCATGATCACCACGAGCAGCCATTGATAGTTCACGAACGAATCGATCGAGTAGGTGAGATGAAACCAATCCGTGCTCGCGACGCGCAGGATGTGCGCGGCAAAAAGCGACATCGCCATCACGAACGAATCGACCAGCTGATGGAACTGCGTATTTAATTCCTGTCTTCGAGCCAGCATCGTGAATCACCCGCGGAAAGTCCCAGCCATCGCAACTTCCGCACTCCCGCGCAAGATATGATCGCGCCCCCGGCCGGTAAAACTCCGCCGCGACTCGTCGGGGTAATCGCCGACCGCGCCGCGCTCGTCCGGGCGACGCGGCTCCGGGCGCGTCCGGATTTCTTCGAGCTGCGGCTCGATGCGCTCGTCGATTTTCTGGAGGAAACCGAAGCGGCGGTCCCGAAATTAGGTGCATCAATTATCTGCACCGCGCGCCATCCCGCCGAGGGCGGCATGAACCATCTCATCGCGAAAAAACGCGCCGAACTCCTCCGGCGTTTTCTCGGCCGCGCCGCGTTCGTCGACGTGGAACTCCGCTCCTCCCAGCAGATGGCGCCGCTCCTCGCCGAGGCGAGGCGTGGGAAAGTTGGCATTCTCCTTTCCAGCCATCATCTCCGCGACACGCCGCAGCCGGACGCGCTCCGGGCCGAGCTCGACGCCGCGCTCGGCGACTGCCCCGACATTTTCAAAATCGCCACCCGCACCGACACCGCGGCGCAACTCGATCGGCTCCTCGCCTTCTTCACAGAAAATTCCGCACGTCTCCCAATCGCCGCGATGGGCATGGGCCGGCTCGGTCGCGAATCCCGCCGGCAACTGCTCCGTCTCGGTTCCGCGCTCAACTACGCCGCCGTCGGCGCCGCCAACGCGCCCGGTCAGCCAACTCTCGGAGAACTCCGGCGCACCCGGGACGCGTATATCATATAAAAGCCGCGTCCGTCGCCGATGTCACACCACGTCACCTTGCCCAACGCAGTCCCCGTCATGCCGCTCGCCGGCGTTTCGCTTTTCCCAAACGCGCTCCTGCCGCTCCACGTCTTCGAACAGCGCTTCCGCGAGATGCTCGACCACGCGCTCCGCGACGAGCGCATGCTCTGCGTCGCGCTCGTTCGTCCGGAACGGCATCACTGGCGCACCAGTGACGACTTTTTCCCGGTCAGCACCGTGGGCCTCATCCGCGCCTGTGTCGGGCGAAATGATGGGACGTCCAATCTCATTCTCCAGGGTTTGCAGCGGGTGAAGTTCACCAGCTTCCCGCAGGAAGCGCCTTACCCGATCGCGCGGATCAAGCCCTTGAAAACGAGAACCAAACTCACCGTCGAGACCGACGCGCTCGCCGCGAAAGTGATGGAATTCTACAACCGCCTGAAGGCGACCGGCCGCGAGCTCCCGGAGAAAATCGACCGTTACCTCTCCGAGATGAGCGACCCGGAAATGCTCGCCGACCTGATCGCGAGCACCTTCATCAGCGACGCCGAGCGGCGTCAGCAACTGCTCGAAGAATTGGATTTGAATGCGCGGCTGCGGTTGCTCATCCAGTACCTGCGCGAAGAAGGCGGCAGCGCCGCCGCCTAACGACCGCGTTCCCGCCACCTAACGACTGCGCTTCCGCTCTCCGTTGTAGACGCTTCGCTCTGCGAAGCGCGAGTCTCGGCGCCGCTATAACCATTCACCCCAACCCCCGCGCCTCCCAGAGGGAGGCGTCTACAGCCGCGCTCGCGCTAAACTTCCGCCGCTAACCGTGCGTGCTCCTCGAGCAGATAGCGCTCGGTCATCCCCGCGATGTAGTCGCACACCGTCCGGAACAGCCCCTCGCCGTCAATCCGCCGCGCCGCCGCATCACCAAGCCGTTCCGGCTCGTCCACATAACCTTCGAAAACCGTCCGCAACATCTCGCAGGCCCGCCGATTCACCTGCGCGACCCGAGGATGGTAATAGACATTGTCGTAAAGGAATTTCCGCAGTTCGCGATTTGCCGCGCCTAACGAATCGCTGTAGCGGATCAACTTTTCCGCCCCATGCCGCACCGCTTCCGCGTCCGGCGGCGCCGCCGCCGCGATCGTGCGGGCACTCGTCGCGACGACATCGCGCACCTGCAGGTCGATGATATCGCGGATGATATTTTTGTGCAGCTCCACGCCCGCGAGATTGGGCCTGCGCGCCTGCACCCGCTCGTGGCTGCGGCGCCAGACCGCGACCTGGTCGAGCTGATCCGAATCGAGAATCGCAAAGTCGAGCGCATCGTCGAGGTCGTGGCTGTAGTAGGTAATTTCGTCCGCGAGATCGGCGACCTGCGCTTCCAACGAGGCCACCCGCGGTTCGCCAGATTCGTTAGGCGCGCGCTGTTTCCGCAATCCATCGAGCACTTCGCAGGTGAGGTTGAGCCCCGGAAACGCCGGGTAAACCGCTTCGAGCAACTCAACCACGCGCAGGCTTTGCCGGTTGTGTTCAAAGCCGCCGTGCTCGCGCATGCATTCCGCGAGCATCTCTTCGCCCGAATGCCCAAAGGGCGAATGGCCGAGATCGTGCGCGAGCGCGATCGCCTCGGTCAGATCTTCATTCAGCCCGAGCGCGCGAGCGATCGTGCGACTGACCGACGCCACCTCGAAAGTGTGCGTGAGCCGCGTCCGCAAATGATCGGCGGTGCCGTTGAGAAAAACCTGCGTCTTATATTCCAGCCGGCGAAAGGCGCGCGAGTGAATGATCCGCGCCCGGTCGCGCTGAAATTCCGTCCGGTAAACATGCCGCGGCTCCGGATGCTCCCGCCCGCTCGAGTCGCCCGACTTCTGCGCGAACGGCGCGAGCGTGCGCTGCTCATCCGCCTCCATCTCCTCGCGACGCTTCCAGCCGGTTGCCGGCAGCTCCGCCGCATCGCCCAACTCGGCAGCGTCACTCATCCGGGTAGCGCCCACGTCCCGTGGGCTGGCGACGGTGTTCCACCGTCGCGAACTTTGCGAGCGGCTCGCCTTCTCGTACAGCTTTCATCTCAAGGAAAGT
>JBBSUP010000171.1:0-3267 GCA_038234295.1 Chthoniobacterales bacterium | reverse complement strand
GCCAGGTCCAGCTTCTTCATCTGCCAGAGCCCGGTCGTGACGCGCTGCACGCGCGCGGGATCATCGCCGCTCATCCAGTCCCACACCTTGCCCGGCCCAATCTGCCACGGCATCCCGAACTTATCCTTCAGCCAACCGCACTGGATCTGCTCGCCGCCATCGGCCGCCAGCTTCTCCCAGTAGTGATCGATCTCCTCCTGCGACTCGCAGTTCACCACCAGCGAGACGGCGTTGGTAAAGGGAAAGCCCGGCCCGCCATTGAGCGCCACGAATTGCCCGCCCTGAAGCTCAAACGCGATCGTCATCACCGTGCCCGCCGGCGCCGGTCCATTTTCCGGATACCGCGTCGTCGCATGAATCTTCCCGTCCTTGAAGACCGAGAGATAAAACGCGACCGCCTCCTCCGCCTGCCCATCGAACCAAAGAAACGGTGTGATCTTTTGCATCGGGAATGATGAACGGCGGCGGCTTATCAAGCAATCGCCGACGATCCGCAGATAACCTAATCGCCGGGTAGCGCGCGCGTCCCGCGTGCTGGCGACGGTGTCTCGCCGTCGCGAACTTTTCCTGCCAGTCGTTAGTCGGGTGATCACCGGTTCGTCTATTCGTGCGGTCGCTTAGAATGTATGAACTTGTTGAATCGCAAAAGTCCGTGAATCTTTCGGAGAGCCTAATCCTATGAGCGTCGTCACCATTTCCTTTTCCGATTCAATTGCGGCGACCCTGCAGAGCCGCGCGGAAGCTGCGGGCCTCTCCTCCACGGAATACCTCCTGGCCTTGGTGCGCGCCGATTGCGAGCAGGCAGAGCTAGAGTCGCTCCTCGAAACCCGACTCAACGGTCCTTTCGCCCCGCTCGGAAGCGAGTGGAAACAAGAAGTGCGCGCCGCGGCTGGGCGTCGCGGCTAAACTCCGCCTCGATCGCCATCCCGCGGTCGTCGAGCAGGACCTGCCGGAGATTTACGCTTTCATCGCGCAGGACGGCCAAGCCGCAGCCGAACGAGTTCTCGAAGCGGTGGAAGCAGTATTTTTTCCCAGCTCACGCGCCATCCCGAAAGCGGCGTCACCTCCCGACTCGCAATCCCAGGTTAAAAGGAATGCGCATGTTACCTCTTAAGGACTTCCCTAATTACCTCATCTTCTACTGTGTCGAACCGCAGAGCATTCGCATTCTCTACGTCACCCACGGAGCGCGACATCTGCTTCGCTTTTTCCGACGCGAGCCCCGCGACTAAGGCGCAAGTTTCCGCGAACTCCACACGTCGGTCTGCGGCAAAGGTTACGCCGGCTCTCGTCGAGGTGCGCGGCGCGAGTCCTTCCGCGCAGAGCACCCGCGGGCGGGGGGAGGCGCGATAATTCTGCGGATGGATTCCATCACCCGAAGACGCTCTCTACGTCTGCTCGCTCTCGGAGCAGGCGCGGCCGCGCTCGGAACTCCGCTCCTTCGCCACGCCCTGCACGCCGCTCCACCTCCGCTCCAATCTATGCGCCACAAACCAAAAGCCGTTGTCCTCGACGTCATCGAAACCTGTTTTGCCATCGCTCCGCTCGACCAGAAATTGCAGGAACTCGACCTCCCCGCCGGCTCCTTGAAGATTTGGTTTCCGCGCGTCCTGCGCGACGCCTTTGCGCTCCAGGTCACCGGCACCTACAAAGGCTTCGCCGAGATCGCGACCGGCGCACTCACGTCGCTCCTGGCGGAAAACAAGATCGACCCGAACGCGGAGAAAATGGAAGGCGTGATCAAGAGCTTCGCGACCCTGCCCGTTCATCCTGATGTCAAAGAAGGCATCCAACTCCTGCGCGACACCGGGATTCGCGTCGCCGCTCTCACCAACGGCAGCGCTGCCACCACGCGGAAGATGTTTGCCGGCGCCGGCCTCGAAGATGCGATCGAGAAATTTATCTCGATCGAAGAAGTGAAGCAGTGGAAACCCGCCGCTGCGGTTTACTTGCACGCCGCGAAACAGCTCGACGTTACCCCAGCCGACCTCGCGCTCGTCGCCGCGCACGACTGGGACATCGACGGAGCGTCCAAGGCCGGCCTCACGACCGCATACATTGCGCGCCAGCAACCGCGCGGCTCCAGCGCGATGACCCCGCCCGACGTCACCGCGCACACGTTGCCCGAGGCAGCGCGCGCACTCCTCGCCCTCAGCTAACCCGTTGCAACGACCAACGCCCTCCTCCAAAAAAAAAAACGCGGGGCCATTGCTGGCCCCGCTCAAAAGCTGACGGAAGTGAACGTCAAGTTTAGGTGTTTATAAGTGCCTCCCGAGCTTTGCGCCTTATTTAGCAGCCGCTATGCCAGGCTCTTCCTGATTTAAGAAACCGGTAATCTTTCCCTTCATCTCACTACCGTGGTAACCGTTGGGCGCCTTCAATCCGGATGTTCGTCCGAGCCCTGCACCCAGAGGAACGATTGGAGATCTATCATGTCCCGCGGCCCGAGGTCGCGCAGATCACGCCGCAGCGTCGCCGCCAGCTCCAGCAGGTTCGCGTAGGTCTCCCAGCTCGGCTTCGACTGGTAATGGAAGTCGAACCCGTAGGCCGTGGCCGCGCGCCGCGTCACATTTGGCTTCAGGAAAATATGCGTCTCCGGCTGCGCGATGAACCCCCACACGGTCACCAGTGGCCAGGTCAGGACGCGGGTCTGCTTGCGCGGCAGCGCGGCCACCGCCGCGCACCAGCGCTCGAAGCGCGACCGCATCTCGCCGCGTCCATGCAGGAAGTCATAGAGACCTTTCGCGAACACCCGTGCGCCCGCCGCTGACCGCACCGCGTCGCGCAGCGCCATCTTCTCGAACGAAAAGATCATGCTATGCCGCGAACGCTGCTCCGCCCGCACCGCGCGCGCCGCGATCTCCGTATACTCGCCGGCGCGCAGGAGCTGCTGGAACTCATCACGATGCGGCGTCGCCTCCCAGCGCTCATGCGTCTCCCACTTATAGTCGCGTTCCCATTCCAGATAAGTCGGGTCGCGAAAGCCCTGCGGGAAGTAGCGCAGGAACTTCTTCCGCGCCCGCGCCGCCCCATCCGCTCCCTCTTGCTTCATCCTCTCTAAATCGCCGGAAACCGGCTCCCGGATTTCCCGGACTGCTCGCGGGCGGAACTATGAATGCCTGCATCGCGATCGCCGCCAATTTGTAGTTTCACCCCACCGCCAGGCGGTAGAACTGTCAGGGTCGAGCATGTCGGAACTTACCTGCCCATAACCGGCATCCATCGCAGCCAGGCCTATTTCAACAGCCGGTCGTAATCCGAATGGTG
>JBBSUP010000170.1:0-3300 GCA_038234295.1 Chthoniobacterales bacterium | reverse complement strand
TGCATTGGAGTGCGGCCGCTGATCGTCGCGTTGCCGCCGTGCCGCGTCCGTTGCCGAACTAGACGATGTCGCAACCCGAGCAACGCGACGAAGTCGAGATGCTCGCGACGATGTTGCTGATTCGCCGTTTCGAGGAACGCGCGAGCCAGCAATACCAATCGCAGAAGATCGGCGGGTTCTGTCACCTCTACATCGGCCAGGAAGCGGTCGTCACCGGTGCCGTCGCCGCGACCCGCCCCGATGATTACCTCATTACGGCCTATCGCGATCACGCCCACGCCCTCGCTCGCGGCACCACCGCCGACGCCTGCATGGCGGAGCTTTTCGGCAAAGCCACCGGCTGCTCGAAAGGCCTCGGCGGTTCCATGCATTACTTCGATAAGAAGCACCACATGTACGGCGGCCACGCGATCGTCGGCGCGCACGTGCCGCTCGCGACCGGGATGGCGTTTGCGGCGAAATATCGTGGCGAAGATCGGGTCACGCTCTGCTTCTTCGGTGACGGCGCGATCAACCAAGGCGGCTTCCACGAGGCCCTAAATCTGGCGGGTCTCTACAAGCTCCCGGTCATCTTCATCTGCGAAAATAACTTCTTCGCCATGGGCACGTCGGTGAAGCGTTCGACGGCCGCGCACGAGATCACCGATCGCGCGAGCGGTTACGAAATGCCGAGCCAGGTCATCGACGGCATGAGTTTTCGCGAAGTCCGCGACGAGCTGGCGAAGACGATCGCGTCCATCCGCGAGGAGCCGCACCCGGCCTTTGTCGAGATGCGCACCTATCGGTATCGCGGGCATTCCATGTCCGACCCGGCAAGTTATCGGACGAAGGACGAGCTGGAAAAATACCGGCTCGAAGATCCCATCACGCGGCTCCGCGCGCAGCTCACCCGGGAAGGAAAATTGTCCAACGAGCAGTTCGACAAGATGGATAAGGCCGCGAAGGACGCCGCGATGGCGAGCGTGAAGTTCGCGGAGAAAAGTCCCGAGCCGCCGCTCGACGAGCTCTACGATTACACCTACGTCAAAGGCGACCACAATCCTTCGGGTGAATCCCAACCCTCTGCGCCGACCGAGAAACCGGCGCAGAAGAAGCCGGGGAAAGGGAAAAAGTCGTGAGGGAGATCACCTACCGCCAGGCGCTGAACGAAGCGCTCGCCGAGGAAATCGCGCGCGACCCGAACGTCTTTTTGATCGGTGAGGAAGTTGCCGAATACAACGGCGCTTACAAAGTCAGCCAGGGCTTGCTCGATAAGTTCGGCCCGAAACGCATCATCGACACGCCGATCAGTGAGAACGGTTTCGCCGGTCTTGGCATCGGCGCCGCGATGGTTGGGCTCCGGCCGATCGTAGAGTTCATGACCTTCAGCTTTTCGCTGGTCGCGTTCGACCAGATCGTGAACAACGCGCCGAACATGCTCACGATGTCGGGCGGCCAGTTCAATATCCCGATCACCTTCCGCGGCCCGAACGGCCCCGCGCACCAGCTCGGCGCGACCCATTCGCACGCCACCGAATGCCTTTACGCGAACGTCCCCGGCTTGAAAATCTGCACGCCCGCGACGCCGCGGGACGCGAAGGGTTTGCTGAAAACCGCGATCCGCGACAACAACCCGGTGCTCGTGCTCGAGTGCGAACTTTTCTACAGCCAGAAGGGCATGGTCGAGGACGAGGATGTCGATTTGCTCATCCCGTTAGGCGAAGCCGAGATCAAGCAGGAAGGCAGCGACGTCACCATCATCTGCTACGCGCAGACCTTGCCGATGGCGCTGTCGGCTGCGGAGACGCTCGCGCAAGACAAGATCAGCGCCGAAGTCATCGACTTGCGCTCGATCAAGCCGCTCGATTGGCCGGCCGTTTTCAAGTCGGTCACGAAAACGCATCGCGTCGTCATCGCGGAACAGGATCGCCCCTGGTGCGGCATCGGTTCCGAAATCGCCTATCGGATTCAGCAGGAAATTTTCGACGAGCTCGACGCGCCGATTCAACGCGTGTCGCAGGAAGACGTGCCGATGCCGTACAACGAAGCGCTCGAGCAGGCCGTCCTTCCGAGCGCGGAGAAAATCGTCGCCGCGGTCAAAAGGATTTGCTAGTGAACTCGGCGAGCGCACGCAGTCATCCCGAGCGGAATGGAGCGAAGCGCAATGGAGTCGAGGGATCCCGCGGAGTTGCCGTGAAGCGGCGCTGCAAAGAAACCCCACGGGATCCTTCGACTCCGCTCCGCTGCGCTCAGGATGACCCTGTGACCTAACGAAGCCTTAACTCACCAAAGCCCATGCCCGAAATTCAAATGCCGAAACTGAGCGACACCATGACCGAAGGGACGCTCGTCAGTTGGAAGAAAAAAATCGGCGATGCGGTGACCGCCGGCGAAATCCTCGCCGAGATCGAGACGGACAAGGCGACGATGGAATGGGAGTCGACCGAAGACGGTACCCTGACCGAGATTTTCGTGGAGGAGGGCGGGAAAGTGAACGTGGGCGACAAGATCGCGTTCATCGGTGAGGAAGGCGAAAAACCAGCGCCGGAAGAAAAGCCGAAGCCGACCGAGAAAGAAGACGACGAGCCCGAAACGAAAGAGATCGAAGAAGGCGACGAATCGATGGGCGATGAGGAAGAAGAACCCGCCGAAACGAAGAGCGCGCCCGAGCCGGCGAAGAAAGACAAAGCTCCCGCGAAAGAGAAACCTGAGCCAAAATCCGAGTCCGGTCGGGTAAAGGCCTCGCCGCTCGCGCGGAAGATCGCGGCGGAAAAAGGCATCGACCTCACCAATCTCAGAGGCACCGGTCCCGGCGGTCGCATCGTCGAGAAAGATGTAGCGTCGGCTGTCTCAGCCGAACCGTCCGCAGCTCCGGCCCCCAAGCCCAAAAAAGTAGCTGCACCAGAAATCAACGCTGGAGAAACCGCGCGCGTCAGCCTTACCGGCATGCGCAAAGTCATCGCCGAGCGCCTCGCGAGCAGCCTCGGGCCGGTCCCGCATTTTTACCTCAACATCGAGATCAACGCCGACGCCCTGATGCGCGTCCGCGCGGAACTAAAATCCGCCGGCGACGAAGACGCCGCGAAGATCACGGTCAACGATTTCATCCTCAAAGGCGCGATCGTCGCGGCCTTGCGCGAGCCGAAAGTGAACGCCGCCTTCGACGGCGACGCGATCATTCACTACGGCGACGTGAACCTGGCGGTCGCCGTGGCGATCGACGAAGGCCTGGTCACCCCGGTGATTCGCGGCGCGCAAAACAAGTCGCTCCGCGAGATCAGCGCCGCGGTGAAAGACCTCGCCGGCCGGGCGCGGAACAAG
>JBBSUP010000169.1:0-3324 GCA_038234295.1 Chthoniobacterales bacterium | reverse complement strand
TTACAACCGCGGGCGTAAGACGGGCCTGGCGGACGGCATTGTTATTACCCCTTCGCACAATCCGCCTAACGACGGCGGCTTTAAGTATAACCCACCCAACGGAGGTCCGGCCGACAACACCGTCACCGATTGGATCGGAGCAAAGGCCAATGCGCTTTTGGAAGCACGTCTCGAAGGAGTGAAGCGGATTCCGCACGAAAGAGCGCTCCACGCCTCGACTACCCACCGGCACGACTACCTCAACAGTTACGTCAGCGATCTCGACAATGTGATCGACCTGGATGCGGTCCGCGGCGCGAAGCTGCATCTCGGCGTCGATCCGTTAGGCGGCGCCGGCGTCCATTACTGGGCCCGGATTGCGGAGCGCTATCGTTTGAACCTGACCGTCGTGAACGATGCGGTCGATCCCACTTTCCGTTTCATGACCGTGGATTGGGATGGCCAGATCCGGATGGATCCCTCGTCGCCTTACGCGATGGAACGCTTGATCGGCATGAAGGACCTATACGATCTTTCATTCGCCTGCGACACCGACCACGACCGGCACGGCATCGTAACCAAGAGCGCTGGCCTCCTCCCGCCGAATCACGTTCTTTCAGTCGCCATCTCCCAGCTCTTTCCGAGTCGTCCGCAGTGGCGTCCAGAAGCTGCCGTCGGGAAAACCGTGGTCAGCAGCGCGATGATCGATCGCGTCGCCGCAAAGCTCGGCCGAAAACTCTGCGAAGTGCCGGTCGGCTTCAAATGGTTCGTCGACGGCCTGCTCGATGGCTCGTTAGGCTTCGGCGGCGAAGAGAGCGCCGGCGCGACCTTCCTGCGGCTCGATGGGAGCGTTTGGACGACCGACAAGGACGGATTCATCCCTTGCCTGCTCGCCGCGGAAATCACCGCGCGCACCGGCCGCGACCCGGGCGAACTTTACGGCCAGCTCGTCGAGGAATTCGGGGATTCGTTCTACGATCGTGTCGAAGCGCCGGCCACGCCGGAGCAAAAGGATGCGCTGGCTAAACTTTCGCCTGCCCAAGTAAAGCTGACTGAGCTGGCCGGCGAAAAGATTGAGAACGTTCTCACGCGTGCGCCCGGCAACGACGCTCCTATCGGTGGCCTGAAAGTCACGGCCGCCAATGGATGGTTCGCAGCCCGTCCCTCCGGGACGGAAGACATCTACAAAATCTACGCGGAGAGTTTTCAGGGGACGGGTCATTTGCGCTGCATCATCGACGAAGCACAGACGATCGTGAACGGGGCCTTGGCATCGCCCACAGCCTAACGAGTCTGGCATGAATTCAATCATCCTGACTATTAACGGTGGCTCCTCGAGCATTAAGTTTGCGGCCTACCGAAACGACCAACCGTTGGAGCGGGGCCTTTCGGGAAAGATCGATCGGATTGGATCGGACGGAACGGTCCTGACTTTCACCAATGCCGCCGGAGAAGATGAGCAGAGCCGCAAGCTGACTGCGTTCGATCGCAAGTCGGCGGCGAATTTTCTTCTCGATTGGCTCGAAAAGCAGATCGCCTTCGAGGCCGTGCGAGCGGTCGGCCATCGCGTGGTGCATGGCATGCAGCACACCGCTCCCGAGCGGGTCACGCCAGAGCTGCTCGACGAACTGCATCGCCTCATTCCGTTCGATCCCGAACATCTCCCCAGCGAGATCGAGCTGATCGAAGCCTTCCGAACGCGCCATCCAAACTTGCCGCAGATAGCCTGTTTCGACACTGCGTTTCACCGTGACATGCCGCGCGTCGCGAAGCTGCTCTCGATCCCGCGGCGCTACGAAGCGAAAGGAGTGCAACGCTACGGCTTCCACGGTTTGTCCTACGCCTACCTCATGGAGGAGCTGGCACGCCTCGGCGACTCAGCCGCTACGAAAGGCCGCGTGATTCTCGCGCACCTCGGTAACGGCGCGAGCATGGCCGCGGTCCGCGACGGCAAGAGTATCGACACCAGCATGGCCTTCACGCCGACGGCGGGCTTGGTGATGAGCACGCGCTCCGGCGATCTCGATCCGGGATTGGTCAATTACCTGGCGCGCACCGAGCAAATGACGGCGGCGCAGTTTCAAAAGATGGTGAACCAGGAGTCGGGCCTACTCGGTGTCTCTGAGATCAGCTCGGACATGCGCGATCTGCTCGCCGGCGAAGCGAAGGATGTGCGGGCGGCGGAAGCTGTGGCCCTGTTTTGTTATCAGGCGAAAAAGTGGATCGGAGCTTATGCCGCAGCGCTCGGTGGATTGGACACGCTCGTCTTCGCCGGCGGCATCGGCGAAAACGCGCCGCTTGTTCGCGCGCGTATCTGCGAGGAGTTGGGCTTTCTTGGGATTGAATTGAATGAGTCGCGCAACGCGGAGACTGCGGGGGTGATTTCGACCGATGCCAGCAGCGTCACGGTTCGCGTTATGAACACGGATGAGGAACTGATGATCGCGCGCTCGGTGTGCAGCACTTTGGGAATCGGCCGCAACGCGCTTTGACTGAGTTTTCCCCGCTCCTCAACGCAAAGGACCGCACATGAAAGATCACGTCTACAAACTCATCGACACCGGCACATCGACCATTTCCACGTCGCGATTAACATGCTGTCGAAAAATCATCGTACGCGTGCTGCTTTGAAGATGAGCTCTGAATGGAGAGCGGAGGATCGGAATGCTTAATGGCGTAATGCTTCTCTGGTTTCTGCTCACCGCGCTGTCGCTGCTGTTTGTGCTGGTTGACGTTCGGACTACGCCGGAATCCCCTGTTCTTAAGTGGGGGTTCGTCCTGCTCACCGCCTATACCGGGCCGCTGGGCGCATTTCTGTATGTGTTGGGTTGTCGCGAGCCACTGCCGGGATTGCATGAACGCTACGTCGCGACCCGTTGGAGACAGGTTCTGGGCTCGACCATGCATTGTGTGGCGGGCGATGCGTGGGCATCCTGGCGGGCGCAGTCTTAGCCAGTATGTTTCATTTAAGCAAAGTCGCAGATATTTCGCTCGAGTATGCCTTGGGCTTTGGCTTCGGTTGGAGTATTTTTCAAGCCCTGTTCATGCGGGACATGGCAGGTGGTTCCTATCCGCGGGCGCTTTCCAGCACGTTCTTTCCGGAGCTGCTGTCCATGAACTGTCTCATGGCTGGCATGGTGCCGGTGATGACGTGGGCGATGAAAAGAGTTCCGATGGGCCACCATCCATCGGGGCCCGCATTTTGGTTGGGTCTTGCCCAGATTAGAGCGGTTTTCGGCGGAGGTTTTTGAGTAGGATTGAGGCCAGATTATCCCGTCGATGGTTCCAGCGCCATTCTGATTCTTTGAGATGAAGAAAGAAGAACTCTGGACGGACTCCACGCAG
>JBBSUP010000168.1:0-3410 GCA_038234295.1 Chthoniobacterales bacterium | reverse complement strand
GCGACGATGAATCAGGCGACGGCCATCCTACGCTCGGTCACGACGATGGCAGATTTGCTCGATCGCTTCGGCCTCACCATCGCGCAGGCGGTCGATACGGAACGGGTTTTTATCCTCCTGCCGGAGCCCCAGTTTTACGCGCAGCGTTATCCCGCGGTGCAGGCGCCGACTGAACTCGACTCGCGGATCACGCGCGTCGAGTTGCATCAGGATCAGGCGATCATCGCGTATCTCAGTAAGACGCAGGAGCCGATCATTCTCGATGAGCTTCATCGCGTGCGTTCGACTCCAGAGCTAGAACGCGTCCGCCGGCAGATGCAGTCGCTCGAAGTGAGTGTGGCGATGGGAATTTTTTCACGTGAACACCTCGCTGGTGTGATGCTCCTGGGACCGCGTCGCTCGGGGCGGATTTACGGTACCGTGGAGCAAAATGCGCTGCGCGTGCTTTGCGGCCAGCTCGCGGTGGCGATGGAGAATGCGCAGCTCTTTACCGAAGTGCAGAACGCTAAAATTTATAACGAAACGCTGCTGCAAAACCTCACGACGGGCGTGATCGCGGCGGATCGCAACGAGGCGATCACCGTTTTCAATAACGAAATCGAACAGATCACCGGGCTCGACTCCACCGAGCTGCTCGGCTGCCGGATCAGTAATCTGCCGGATCAACTGCGCGAGTTGTTGAGCGCAACGCTTAACAGCGGCGAACGCCAGGGCGATCGCGAGATCGTCCTGCGCGCGGGCGAGAAGGTGACCGTGCTGCGGGCGAGCAGTTCCGTTTTCCACGGTCAGTCCGGCGAACCGCTCGGCGCGCTCATGGTGCTTACGGACATCACCGCGTTGAAGCGCCTCGAGATGCAGATTCGTCGGAGCGATCGACTCGCCAGCTTGGGCACGCTTTCTGCCGGTATGGCGCACGAAATTAAAAACCCGCTCGTCTCGATCAAGACTTTCGCGCAGCTCCTGCCGGAGCGTTATCAGGACTCGGATTTCCGCGACACCTTCTTCTCGCTCATCGGGCACGAGGTCGACCGCATCGATTCGCTAGTCAATCAGCTCCTCCGTTTCGCGCGGCCCGCGAAGCCGCTGCTGAAGCCGATGCACGTGCACGAGATCCTGGAAAAGGCGCTGCTCCTCGTCGGTCATCGCCTTTATGAGAAGGATGTGAAATTAGTTCGTTCCTGGAACGCAGAAGTGGATACTATTCGTGCTGATGCTGACCAGATCGAACAGGTCTTTCTCAATTTTTTCATCAACGCCCTGGACGCGATGAAAACGGGCGGCTCCCTCACACTCTCGACCGATGTCGGCACCACGGACGCGTGGCCCGCGGCGTTCCCCTCGGAGGAGGGCGACGTCACCGAAATTCTTCGCATCACCGTGCAGGACGACGGCTCCGGGATTAAACCGGAAGACGTGCCGCACGTCTTCGATCCGTTCTTCACCACCAAAGATTATGGCACCGGCCTTGGGCTTTCCGTCGTCCACGGCATCGTGCAAGAACATGGTGGCCTGATCGAAGTCGAGAGCGAGCTCGATTGCGGCACGAGTTTCCACATCCTGCTCCCCCTCGCGCGGTTCCAAGCCGAGGTGGCCGCAGCATGACGTCTTCGGCCGCCTGTCTTCTCTACACCCAGGATGCGGAACTCGTTAGGCGCAGTCGCGCGTATTTGCGCGAGAGCGCGCACCTCCGGCATGTGCAGGAACCCGATCGGCTCGAGGCGGTTCTCCAGCAAAATAACCCGGCGCTGCTCCTGATCGACCTGCGCGCGAGGGAAAGCGTGGATCTCCTTCCGATGGTGCAGCAGGAATGGCCGGACGTCGTCATCATTGCGCTCGGGACGCCACACTCGGAGCCGTTGCGCGATGCCGAACTCTCGGGGATTTACGCCGCGGAAGACCTCGCGCTCGATCGGCGCCGTTTTCAAAGATTGATTGAACGCGCGCTCGAGCATCTGCGCGTGCTCGAGGAAAACCAAACGCTGCGCCAGGTCCATACTCCTGCGCTCGCGCTCCTGCCCGAGCGCGAAACAGCGGCTTCCACCATCGGTTCCGCGCAGAGCGGCGGGACGCCGCTGCCGGTGTTGCGCTTCGCGCGCAGCTTTCACCGGGCGGAAAGTATCGACTCACTGATGAACAGCGTCGTCGAAGGTCTGGCTGACGCCGCGATGGTTTCGCGCGTCGGACTTTTCTCCCGCGTGCGCCAGAGCGAATGCTATCGGCTCCGGGCCGGTCTGCGGTGTTTGCCGGAGACGAGCGAGTTGGAATTTCGCGAACGCGATCCGCTGGTGCGCTGGCTCGAAGTGCGCGCGCATCTCGTCTCGCGCGCGCATCTCGCGCAGACCGTCGAGGTCGGCGAACAGCAACTGCTCCGGCGCGCACTCGACCATTTCGGTGCGGAAGTGATCATACCCCTGCACAACGAAGGCCGGATCAGCGGCTGGCTGTTCTTTGGTCATCGCTTGACCGGTCAGCCCTTTGATTATTCGAGCCTCGAAGGGCTCACGCTTCTCGCCGATCACGTCTCGACCGTGCTCGCGAACGCGCGCCTGAACGAAGAAGTGACGCTCCAGAAAACCCTCGCCGAGACGCTCCTCGAAGCGATCCCGCCCGGGATCGTCGCGGTCGACGAGGAAGGTATTATTCGCTGGTTTAATCCGACCGCGGAAACCATTCTCGGGGTCGCCGCGACGGATGTTTTAGGTCAACCGGTCGAGACCGCCGGCAGTCGCATCGGCAGCGCCTTGCGCGAAGCGCTCGCGAGCGACGGGCCGCGCGTCGCGGAACGCTGGATTGCGCCGAAAACGCGCCGCTCTATTTCCGTGGAAACGCGGCGTCTCCAGCATGGGCGCGACTCGTTAGGCGCGGTCGCGGTCGTCCTGGACCTCACGCCGGAAGAATCCCTTCGCCAAAAACAGGAGCTGACCGATCGCGCCGCATTTTGGACCGATCTCGCGGCGAGCATGTCGCACGAAGTCCGCAACCCGCTCGTCGCAATTAAGACCTTCGCGCAGCTCCTGCCGGAGCGTTTCGATGACCCGGATTTCCGGCGCGATTTTAATCTCATCGTCCTCCAGGAAATCGAGCGGCTCGATCGCATCATCACGCAGATCAATAATTTCGCGCACCCGCCGGAGTTGAAGTTCCACTCGATCGATCTCCGGCCGCCGTTGAAGAAAGCGGTCGACCTGGTGCGCTCTCGTTTCGCAGAAAACGGCTTCACCGTCGAGACGGCGCTGCCCGACGATCTGCCGCAAGTCGTCGGCGACGAGACCGCGCTCGCGGAAGCGTTCGCGCATCTCGTGGCGAACGCGGCCGAAGCCAGCTCGGGGCGGTCAAAGCCGCAGATCACGCTCTCCGCGAAATCGATCCAGGAAGGTTCGCACACCAGCGGCGTCATGGTCACGGTCCAG
>JBBSUP010000167.1:0-3428 GCA_038234295.1 Chthoniobacterales bacterium | reverse complement strand
GCATCCTTGGCGCGTAAAGTTTTTGCAGTCATTCCTCCGACAAAATTTTCATGATTGAGCTCGAAGTTTATGCAGCTGGCGTGCGCGACCTGAACAAAATTCTCGAGCTCGATCATCAGCTCGAAGCCGTGCCCGGGCTGCGCTACAAGGTCGATAGCAACCACGACATCGTCTACCTCAAGCTCGACGAACCGTCTATCACCTTCCGCGAGATGCGTGCCATCTTCGTGAAGCTCGGGCTCGAGCCTCGCTTCGTCGGCGCGATCCCCCCGGAGCTTCGCCCGCGCACGAAAACGCAGCCGCTCACCATCTGACTTCCCGCCGGCGCGCCTCGCGCCCGGTTGTCTTTGCGCGCTCATGTTCGTCCGTTTCTTTGCCGGCCTCGGCGCGGTTGTTCTCTCGTTTTTTATCTATCTCGGTGAGCTCGTCGTGCTCGCGGCGGAGAGTCTGCGCTCGGCGGTCACGCATCGGATGCGCTGGCGCTTGTTCATGCGCCAGATGGTCGATATCGGCCTGCTCTCGCAGCTTGTGGTCGTCATCACCGGCGGATTTACCGGCGCGGTTTTTGCGGCCCAGACTTATTTCCAGTTCAATAAACTCGGCGTCGCGTCCGGCGTCGGCGCGGTCGTTTCCGCGGCGCTTTTCCGCGAGCTCGGACCGGTGCTGACCGGTCTCATGGTGACCGGCCGCGTCGGTGCCGCGATGTCCGCGGAAATTGGAACAATGAAAGTGACAGAACAGATCGACGCGCTCCGCGCGCTCGCGGTGCATCCGGTCGATTACCTCGTGGTGCCGCGGATGCTTGCGATGATGGTCTCGATGCCGCTGCTCGTGGCGGAGTGCATTTTCTTCGGGCTGATCGCTTCCTATCTCGTCTCCGTGCACGTGCTCGATATCAGCGGCCCGTATTTCGTCGCGAACATGGTGCGCTGGACGCTCATGCGCGACATCATCATGGGCCTGACCAAGGGCTTCTGCTTCGCGCTCCTGATCGTTTTTATCAGTTGCCACAAAGGTTTGAACGCTCGCGAGGGCGCGGTCGGGGTGGGGCGGGCGACCACCGAGGCAGTCGTCAATTCCTCACTCGCCGTCCTCATTTCCAATTTCTTCCTCACCATGTTTCTCAACGTCATTTTCCCGGCGGGATGGCAGTAGACTCGAAACCGCCGATGATCGCCGTGCGCGATCTGAAAAAGCGGATCGGTGCGCAGGAAATTCTCCGCGGCGTCGACATCACCGTCGGCACCGGCGAGACGCTCGTGATCATCGGCCGAAGCGGCGGCGGGAAGAGCGTGCTCCTGAAAAATCTGATCGGTTTGATGCAGCCCGACTCCGGGGAAATCTGGATCGACGGTCAGGACATCATCGGATTGAATGAGCGGCAGCTCGCCGGGATTCGACGCAAGGTCGGCATTCTTTTCCAGGCCGGCGCGCTCTTTGATTCCATGACGGTGGAGGAAAACATCGCGTTCCCGTTGCGCGAAGCGGGCGAGCGCGACAACGGCGTGATCGCGCAGAAAATCGCGGAAGTGCTCGAAGTTATCGAACTCGAAGGCCAGCAAAAAAAGATGCCGGTGAACCTGAGCGGCGGGATGAAAAAACGCGTCGGTCTCGCCCGCGCGATCATCAACCGGCCCTCCTGTATTCTCTACGACGAGCCGACCGCCGGACTCGATCCCGTCGTTTCCGACAGCATCAACCATCTCATCCGCCGACTGCAGGAACATTATCACGTCACCAGCGTGGTCGTGACGCACGACATGAAGAGCGCGTTTCACATCGGCGATCACATCGCCTACCTGCACGAGGGGCGTATTTACTTTTACGGAACGCCGGAGGAAATTCAGGCTTCGTCGGACCCGCTCATCCAGGACTTTTTGGTCGGGCGGGCGACCCGCGCAGACTAACGAATGGAACAGCAGGATCGCGGACTTGAACTCAAGGTAGGAATTTTCGTGGCCGTCGGCCTCGCCATTCTCGCCGCGCTCGTGGTGCAATTCGGGCGGCTCGGCGAGGGCTTTAAAACCTACTACGACCTGACCGTGCATTTCGCCGATGCGAGCGGTCTCTTAAAAGGTTCCGACGTGCTCATGGGCGGCGCCAAGATCGGACGGGTCAGCGGTCAGCCGCGGCTGGTCACGAAAGAGCGCGGGGTCGATGTGCCGCTGCGGATTTACGATTTCGCGCGCATCCCTGCGGGCACGTCCTTTACCGTCGGCAGCTCCGGATTACTCGGCGACCGCTTCGTGCAGGTCTCTCCACCCGCGGGCGTGCCGCAGAGTTACATTGCGAAAGGCGCTCGGATCGAGGGCAAGCGGGAGCAGGGAATTAGCGACCTCACCGCACAAGGCGGCGATCTCGTGAAAGATCTGCGGGGAACCGTCGCCAAGATCGACACCGCGGTCACGCGACTGAACGATGGCGCGCTCTCGCAGGCGAACATGGACCACCTCAAGGAGACCTTCGCGAACCTGAGCAAAACCACCGCCGCGCTTTCCGAGTCGTCGAAAAAAATCGACGGCGTAATCGAGAAAGCCGACGCCACGCTTGGGTCAGCGAAGGAAGCCGCCGACAAGATGCAGCTCGCGGTTGGCGATGCGCGCTCGACGATCCAGGGCGCGGGCAAAATCATGGACGAAGCGCGGCATGGAGATGGATTGCTCGCGATGTTGCTCTCGAACGACGAGGTCGCCAATAATGTGCGCGCTTTGATCACTAACCTCCGCACCCATGGCATCCTCTTCTATCGCGACCGTGCCGCCAAAAACTCGCCCGCCGTTCCGGAAGCGAGCCCGCCGCTCCGGCGTCGCAGTCGTTAGGCTCCGACGATGACTCCACAACTGACGCTCAATCTGCTCCGGGCGCTCCTCGTCAGTTTCTGCGCCCTGGTCGGGTCGAGCATCACCCTCGAGTCGGCCGGTAATCCCTGGCCCGGTCTCGCCGTCGGTCTCGTTTTCGGCCTCGGGTTGGTGCTCGTGGACCGGCTGCTCAAGGGCTTCTCGCTTCGCGCCTTTTCTTCGGCCACGCTCGGCCTGCTCCTCGGCCTCTTCTTTGCCAACCTCCTCATCTCCTCGGAGGTCCTGCGCTACCAGTCGGAGTTCACGCAATGGACCGCGCGGCTCGTGGTTTACTGCGCCTTCGGGTATCTCGGCACGATGCTCGCGCTCCGGAGTAATCGCGACGAGTTCTCGCTCATCATTCCGTATGTGCGTTTCGCGCGCGAGACCACCCAACACGAGCCCCTCATCATCGACACCAACGTCATCATCGACGGCCGCATCGCTGATTTGTGCGCCACCGGTTTTCTCAGCCGCGCGCTGATCGTGCCGCGTTTTGTGCTCGGGGAATTGCAGCTGCTCGCCGATTCGCACGATAACATCAAGCGCGAGCGGGGCCGGCGTGGGCTGGAAATTTTGCAGCAACTCCAG
>JBBSUP010000166.1:0-3430 GCA_038234295.1 Chthoniobacterales bacterium | reverse complement strand
GCATGGAGGAATGGGCCGAGGCGAAGACCTGGTCGCCGCCGATGACTGCGACCGTGAAAATGACCGTCGCCCCTCCCTCCGAGATCACGCCCGCGCAGTTCCCGAAGGTTACCGCCGCGGTCGGCCCGAAAGACCATCTCTGCCTGAAATGCGGACAGGTCGGCCCTCCAAAAGCGGTCTTCGGTCTCACCATGCCGGGCAAGCGTTGCCCGAAATGCGGCGCGGCCGGAATGGTCGCGGGCGCGACTGGCTGACCGCAGCTGCTTCAGGCGGGAGGCAGTTGCCGTGCGCCCGGCGCGGCTCGAACGCGCAACCTACAGCTTCGGAGGCTGTCACTCTATCCAGTTGAGCTACGGGCGCAGTGGAGCGGTGATTATAGCGACCGGGTCTGAAAGCACAACCCAGCCCGGCGGCGTGGATCGAAGCGTTTGCTTGTCTCAGAGCGGCCTCTTCGCTCAAGATGCACGCCTGCAGGAGCGACATCATGACCAACCAATCCAAAAGCCTTATCTGCCTTCTCACGATTTCTTGTCTTAGTCTTCCCACGGCATTGCTCGCCGTCGATCCGCCACCGGACGGAGGTTATCCCAACCAAAACACGGCCGAGGGTGAAGACGCGCTTTTCACCGGCGGGCACATCGGCGCGAACACTGCCGTGGGTTACCACGCTCTTTATTCGGACAATTTCGGCGCTTCCAACACCGCCGTCGGATCGAACGCGCTCCTCGCTACAGATGGCGCCTATTTCAATACCGGGATCGGTGCTGACGCGCTCTCCAGCGATACCTACGCCGGCTACAATACGGCCGTGGGATATTCCGCCCTCAACGGCATCACCGGTTTCGCACACTCAGATAACGTCGCCGTCGGCTATCGCGCCATGGCCGTCGGTGACGCCTATTCCTGCGTGGCGATCGGCTCCCGCGCGCTTGAGATCAACAAGGGGCAATTAAACACCGCGCTTGGCAAAGGCGCCCTCCAGGAAAACACCAGCGGCGCTCAGAACACGGCCTGCGGCTGGAGCGCGATGGTCCACAATATTACCGGATTGAATAACATCGCAGTGGGCGCTGCGGCCCTGGCGAACAACACGAGCGGCAGCAACAACGTCGCTCTCGGCAACAACTCCGGGATCAATCTGGTCTCCGGCAACGACAATCTCGATTTCAGCAACGCGGGCGCCGCCGGAGATCAGGGCGTCATCCGCATCGGTACCGAAGGCACGCAGACCGCCACCTACATCGCCGGGATCATGACTTCGCCGCTCGCTTCCGCTCTGGCCATCGGGGTGAATCCGTCCGGTCGCCTGGGAGTCCGGGCATCTTCGGCACGTTTCAAGGAAGCGATCGAGCCGATGGCTCATTCGAGTGAAGCCATCTATGCGCTGAAGCCGGTAAAGTTTCGTTACCGGAAGGAGCTCGATCCCGCGGCCGCTCCGCAGTTCGGGCTGGTCGCCGAGGAGGTCGAAAAGGTCGATCCGGAATTGGTCGCCCGGGACGATGCGGGCCGGCCATTCACCGTGCGCTACGACGAGGTGAACACCATGTTGCTGAACGAATTCCTCAAAGAGCATCGGAAAGTCGAAGCCCTGCAAGACGCCATGAGCAGGCAACAAAAGGCGATCGAGAAGCTCGAAAGCGATCTCGCCGCGCAGATTCGCAGAGTCAGCGCGCAACCGACGGGGCGTCTATCGCCCGGCCTGGTCTCGAGCGGGGATTAAGCCCTCGCCCGCGGTTCCGCGCGCCCCCTTTACAATCCGCCGCACTCGCGCTAGGTATTCGGCCCTCAATTTTCCCAGACGGAGAGCACGCCAATGAACATCATCGACACCATCGCCAAGGAGCAGCAGAAAACCGACGTCACGAAATTCAAGGTCGGTGACGGCGTCCGCGTCCACACCCGCGTGCGCGAGGGCGAAAAGGAACGGATCCAGATTTTTAGCGGCATCTGCATCGGCCGCAAAGGCACCGGCTTGAACCAGTCGTTCACCGTCCGCCGCATCTCATATGGTGAAGGCGTCGAGCGCGTCTTCCCGATCCATTCGCCGCGCGTCGCGAAGGTGGAAGTGGAGAAAAAGGGCCGCGCTCGTCGGTCCAAGCTGAATTACCTGCGCAATCGCAAGGGCAAGGAAGCGACCGCTGTCCGCGAGTAGCTGAGCTTTCGTCCTCCGCGATTGGAGGGATGAGCTCCGCGAATCCGGGCTGCCACGTAGCTTGAACGCCTTCCTGTTCCCGCGCGCGGCGTCGCGGAGCTCCGCCCTCCAGTTTGCTGGGCCGCGGCTGTAAATAAATCTGCGGAAATCTGCGACATCTGCGGATAGAATCCGCCGAACATGCGCTGCAGCTTTCGCCACGAGAATAAACTGCGGTCGTTAGGCATCGTTCGTATTGCCGGGATCGATGAAGCCGGTCGCGGCGCGCTCGCTGGTCCGGTCGTGGCCGCAGCCGCGATTTTGCCGGAGGGCTTTCGGCTCCGCCGTTTCAAGCTGAAGGACTCGAAACAACTCTCCGCCCCCCGCCGCGAGGACATCTACTGCTACCTCACGAAACGCTCCGACATCGCTTGGTCCATCGGCGTCGTGGACAACTTCGTGATCGACCGGATTAACATCCTGCGCGCCTCGCACGAGGCGATGCGCCTCGCCGTCGCTGGGCTCGCCCTACCGCCCGAGCACGTGCTCATCGACGGCCTCCCGGTGTTCCCATTCCCGCTCCCGCAAACCGCGGTGATCGATGGCGATTGTCTCAGCTTCAGCATCGCCGCCGCGAGTGTGATCGCGAAGGTCACGCGCGATCGTTTGATGCGTGAATTCTGCGCGCAGTTCCCGCAGTATTGTTTCAGCCAGCACAAAGGTTACGGGACCGAGCTGCACCTCACGAAACTTTATGAGCACGGGCCTTGTCCGATTCATCGCCGCTCGTTCGAGCCGGTGGCGCAGCCGATTTTCGCGTTCTGATCATCTCGCGCTCGGCGCGCGCGGGGAGAAATTGGCCGCGCGTTTTCTGCGCCGGCAGGGCTTCAAAATTCTCTATCGCAATTTCCGCGGCCGGCAGGGTGGCGAGATCGATCTCGTCTGCCGCGAGGGCGACACGCTCGTTTTCGTCGAAGTTAAGACGCGCACCCGCGAGGATTTTGGCCGTCCGCTCGACGCGGTGAATCGACAAAAGCAGCGGCGAATTTCGCGAGGCGGGCTGGCTTGGTTGCGATTGTTAGGCGATCCGGAAATTCTCTTCCGCTTCGATGTGGTTGAGGTGGTGATCGCCGAAGACGGAGCGCCGCGAATCGAGTTGGTGCGGAACGCTTTTCCGCTCGCGCAGCCGTATCTCTACTGAGCTGAATCCTGGCCTGCGAAGCGCCCTCTCGAAGCAGGGCGAAGAAAACGTCGTCATCCCGAGCGGAGCGCAGCGGAGTCGAGGGATCCCGTGGGGCT
>JBBSUP010000165.1:0-3528 GCA_038234295.1 Chthoniobacterales bacterium | reverse complement strand
TTCTGAATCGCCTTGACGAGATCATCGTCTTCCACACCCTCGAAAAACCCGACCTGCTCCGCATCGTCGACCTCGAGGTCGACAAGGTGAAGAAGCGTTTGCAGCTCAAGGAAATCGAAATCGCGCTCGACAACGCCGCCCACGAATTTGTGATCGAGAAGGGTTACGACCCGACCTACGGCGCGCGTCCCATGCGCCGCGCGGTCGAGCGTTACCTGGAAGATCCGCTCGCGGAGGAACTCCTTCGGGGCAGCGTGAAAGCGGGCGATCTTGTTAACGTTACGGTCGAAGAGGGCAAGCTTGCCTTCCGTGTGGCCGAGCCGCAAAACGCGCCGGCAAGCGCGAGCTAGGTCTTCTGCTCTGTCGACGGAGCGGAGCGGAGTCGAAGGATCCCGTCGGGCTGCCGTGAAGCTCTACGGGCAAACCTTGCGCGACTCCTTTCCAGAATACCGACGGGATCCCTCGACTCCGCTGCGCTTCGTTCGGGAGGACGGCGCGGGGACTCGTTAGGCGCGCGGATGGGCCTCGGCGTAGGCCTTTTTCAATCGTTCCGTAGTGACATGGGTGTAGATCTGCGTCGTCGAGAGGCTGACGTGGCCTAACAATGACTGCACGCTGCGCAAGTCCGCGCCGTTATCGAGCAGATGCGTGGCAAAGCTGTGCCGCAGCTTATGCGGGCTCAGCGCGATCGGGATCGAGGTGTGTCGCAGGTAGCGCTTCAAAATCAGCCAGATCGACCGCGAGGAAATGCGGCGCCGGCCTTTGTTCAAAAACAACGCGCCACTGTGCACGTTCGCCTTCGCGCGATAACGCGAGACTGCTTCAAGCGCCGGAGCACCAACCGGGCAGACGCGTTCCTTGCGACCCTTCCCGAAAACGCGCACCGACTCCGTGTAGATATCGAGATCGCTGACGTCGAGCGCCGCGAGCTCAGCGAGACGAAGGCCGCTGCTATAGAAAACCTCAAGAATCGCCGCGTCCCGCAGCGGCATCCAAGCCGGGGCGCTCTTCTCCTTCGGCACGCGGAGGGGCGCGGCGAGCAGTTCGGCGATCTGCGTCTGGGTGAGCACGAGCGGCAATTTCTTCTCCGCCTTCGGCAACTGCACCTCGCGCACCGGATCCTTTGCGAGCCGATGCCGGGCGCTCAGGAAACGATAAAAACTGCGCAACGCAGAAAATTGCAGTCGAATGTAGGAGCGCGCCTGCTTCTGCTTCATCAGCGCGAAGAGGTAGTCGCGGAAATGATCCGGCGCACATTGCTTCCAAGGCGGTGGCGCGCTGCTTTGCTCGCGGAAATTCCGGAGCGCGTCGCGATAGATCCGTAGCGTCCGTGACGAAGCGCTGCGTTCGACTTCAAGGTACTGGAGAAACGCGTCCACCAGCTTGTCCTTCGCGGGCCGATGTTGACGCTTCGTTCCGCGAAGCGCAGGAGTTGCGTCGGGTTCTGCTAGCTCCATCGAATACCTCGAATCGTATCCGCACCCGCGCCTCCCAGAGGGAGGCGTCTACAACCGGAAGCGTCGCGGGAACGGGACGCGCCAGCGCGCTTCGCATCACGCTCTTGGCCGAGGCTATTCCGGCTTTTCGATTTGGTAGCGATTGTCACCCGCTCCGGAATACTGGCTCTTAAAAATCGGCGGCGGATTCGTGGAGATGAGCTGGTAATCCTTGAGCACAAACTCCGGGTAAACCCCATTGCTCGCCGGTTCGTAAACCTTTTCACCGCTAAATTTCCCGTAGAGCCGATATTCGTATCCGTTGTCGAAACCGAAATTCACCTGCGCGCGATCGGGCGCGAGCTTGGCGTTTTCGTTTAACATCACGAGGACCGCGGTATTCCACGACTCCCCGGGGCGGCGCACATAGCCCCAGATTTTGAAGTCCGGTTTGTAATAGCGACGCCCGACAAAATAGTCGCCCGGCGGCTCCGTCTGGATCCGCTGTCGCATCGCCATGCGCGCCTGCTGAATGCCCTGCGGCATCGTCTCGCAGCCGGCGAGAAAACTCAGACTAACGAGAAGAACGAGAGCTTTAAGCGGCGAGAACTTTTGCATGAATGGCGAATGAGTTCCCTTTATCGCAGCTTGCGTGCCGTCGCAATCCCGATGCCTGTGCTGGAAGCACAGACTTAACCCGCCGAAGCCGGTCCTTCCGGAGGGACGAGCATCTGTCCGCCCAATTTCTGCGCCTAACGTTCCGGCTTTTCGATCTCAGACTCACCCAGGCGCCGGCCGGTGAGCTGGCTGGGAAAAATCGGCGGCGGATGCGTCGAGCGGAGCGTATAGCCCGTGAGCACAAACTCCGGATACACCCGGTTGCTCACCAGTTCGTAAACTTTATCGCCGCTAAAATAACCCTCGAGCCGATACTCGTAACCGTTATCGAAGCCAGCGTGTCCTTCATAGCTGTTGCCGGTGCCGGGCCCGAGCGTCGCGCGATCGGGCGCGAGCTTTTTGTTCTCATTTAACATCACGAGGACCGCGCTGCTCCAGGGTCGGCCGGGCCGTCGGAGATAGCCCCAGAAGCGGTAGTTTCCTTTGAAATAGCGGCGTCCGATGAAGTAGTCGCCCGGCGGTTCGTTCGCGATTTGCTGCGCCATCGCGTGGCTGCTCGGCCGCGGGCGCGCCGGCGCAGTCACGCAACTGGCGAAGCCGGCCAGGAGCAGGAAGCAGAGGAAACTCCCGAGCAGTCGAGAGCTCGTCCCGATTTGCGTTTTGCATCGCGCAACCTTGGCGCGTAAAGTTTTTGCAGTCATTCCTCCCGACAAAATTTTCATGATTGAGCTCGAAGTTTATGCAGCCGGCGTGCGCGACCTGAACAAAATCCTCGAGCTCGATCATCAGCTCGAAGCCGTGCCCGGGCTGCGCTACAAGGTCGATAGCAACCACGACCTCGTCTACCTCGAGATCGACGAACCTTCTATCACCTTCCGCGAGATGCGCGCCATCTTTGTGAAGCTCGGGCTCGAGCCGCGCTTCGTTGGCGCGATCCCACCGGAACTCCGCCCGCGCACGAAAACGCAGCCGCTCACCATCTGATTTCTTGCCGGCGCGCCTCGCGCCCGGTTGTCTTTGCGCGCTCATGTTCGTCCGTTTCTTTGCCGGCCTCGGCGCGGTTGTTCTCTCGTTTTTCATCTATCTCGGCGAGCTCGTCGTGCTCGCGGCGGAGAGTCTGCGCTCGGCGGTCACGCATCGGATGCGCTGGCGGTTGTTCATGCGCCAGATGGTTGATATCGGCCTGCTCTCGCAGCTCGTGGTCGTCATCACCGGCGGATTTACCGGCGCGGTTTTCGCCGCCCAGACTTATTTCCAGTTCAATAAACTCGGCGTCGCATCCGGCGTCGGCGCGGTCGTCTCGGCGGCGCTTTTCCGCGAGCTCGGACCAGTGTTGACCGGTCTCATGGTGACCGGCCGCGTCGGTGCGGCGATGTCCGCGGAAATTGGAACAATGAAAGTGACAGAACAGATCGACGCCCTCCGCGCGCTCGCGGTGCATCCGGTCGATTACCTCGTGGTGCCGCGGATGCTT
>JBBSUP010000164.1:0-3598 GCA_038234295.1 Chthoniobacterales bacterium | reverse complement strand
TGCTCCGAAGCCCTGCGCGAAGCCATCCGCGGGAAAGCGCATGGCGCTAATGTTTGGGTCGAGACGTTGATCCAATATCTCTTGCTCGACGGCACCGATGCGGAGAAGCCAGACTTCGAAGGAGCCAAAGCCGTGATGTCGCCTCCCCTGCGGGATAAGAAGAACCAGGACATTCTTTGGAACGGTTTGCGGCAGGGCTTTATTTCGACGCTCGCGACCGATCACGCGCCTTTCGACTTTGCGACCCAGAAGGTCATGGGCCGCGACGACTTCACGAAAATCCCGAACGGCATTCCTTCACTGGAAGACCGGATCAATCTTTACTACACCTACGGAGTGAAGCGTGGGCGGCTCGATCTTCCCCAGTTCGTAGCCACCGCGAGCACAAACACGGCGAAGCTCTTTGGCCTCTTTCCGCGCAAAGGCACGATCCAGTTGGGCTGCGATGCGGACCTCGTCGTCTATGACCCGAGTTACCGCGGCTCGATCTCGGCGCAGACCCATCAGATGAATCTCGATTACAACTCCTTCGAAGGTTTCGCCATCGAAGGCCGGCCGCATGTCGTGACCGTGCGCGGTAAGGTTGCGGTGCGCGACGGAAAGTTCGTCGGCGAAATTGGACGCGGCCAGTTCCTGCGCCGAGAGCCGAATCATTTCTAACCATGAGCACGACGCACAGCCCCGCCGCCAAAAGCGGCACTTACAAAATCGGCGGAGACCTGCCCGTCCATCGTCTCGGCTTTGGCGCGATGCAGCTCACGGGCAAGGGCGTCTGGGGCGAGCCGAAGGATCGCAAGCAATGTCTCGCCGTTCTGCGGCGCACGGTGGAACTCGGGATTACGCTGATCGATACCGCTGATTCCTACGGGCCCTTTGTTTCCGAAGAACTCATCGCCGAAGCGCTGCATCCTTATCCGAATGATTTGGTGATCGCCACGAAGGCTGGCCTGCAACGTCCCGGCCCGGGTGATTGGCAGCCGGACGGACGCCCGAAGCATTTGCGTGAGCGCTGCGAAGGAAGTCTCACCCGCCTCAAAGTCGATCGAATCGATCTCTTCCAGCTGCATCGCATTGATTCAAAAGTCGCGCTGGCAGATCAGCTCGGCACATTGAGCGGTCTCCAGCGCGAGGGGAAAATCCGTCACATCGGTCTCTCGGAAGTGAGCGTCAAAGAGATCGAAGCGGCGCGAAAGCTCACTCCGATCGTGAGCGTGCAAAACCTCTACAACCTCACGAATCGAAAAGCCGAGGACGTGCTTGAGTACTGCGAGCGCGAAGACGTTGGCTTTATCCCATGGTTCCCGCTCGCCACTGGCGAGCTCGCGAAATCCGATGGCCCCCTCATGGAAGCAGCGCGCAAACTCGACGCGAGCCCGAGCCAGATTGCGCTCGCGTGGCTGCTCCGGAAGTCGCCGGTGATGCTTCCTATTCCCGGCACGTCGAAGGTCGATCATCTCGAGAGCAACACCGAGGCGGCGGCGCTCGATCTCGACGACCGCCTGATGCAGGAACTCGACGCGCTCGCGCAGAAGTAGCCGGTTGCCGTCCTTCGACGGCGCGATACCGTGCGCGCTACTTTATGGTGTCACGGAAAGCGGCTGCAAAAAAATCCCCCGAGAAGATGGTGCGAGTGAAGGCATCGAAAGTGCATGGGAAAGGCGTTTTCGCGACGCGCCCGATTCGCAAAGGCGCGCGCATCATCGAATACACCGGCGAGCGTATCTCCTGGAAAAAAGCGCAGGACCTTCCACCGCACGATCCCGCGAATCCGAATCACACCTTTTTCTTTTCGCTCGACGACGGCAACGTCATCAACGCCGCGGTCGGCGGGAACGAAGCGCGCTGGATTAACCATTCCTGCGCTCCGAATTGCGAGACGGATGAACGCAAGGGCCGCATCTACGTTCTCGCGCTGCGTGGGATCAAGACCGGCGAGGAATTGCTCTACGACTACCGCCTCGAACCCGCGGAAAAGAGGACGAAAAAGCTCGAGCAAGAGTTCCGTTGTAACTGTGGCGCAGACTGCTGCCGCGGCACGATGCTCGATCTGGAGGAATGACGAGTGGAAGTCAGTCATCTTGACTGACTCGGCCGACAGGCTTCCAGCCTGTCGCATAAGACTGACCGCCTGGAAGGCCGTCGGCCGAGACAGACAAGATGTCTGTCTTCCGCTCGACTCCCGGTGGCACGCGCTGGCAGGATGCACCGCGAGATGACCAAATCAAGCGCGCTGATGAACGACGACCTTGCGCCCGTCCCGGCGGCGCGTCGGACGTGGTCGATGTGGAGCATCGCGGCGCTCTGGGTTGGGATGGCGATCTGCATCACGACTTATACGCTCGCGAGCAGCCTGATCGAGCAAGGGATGAATTGGCGGCAGGCCATGCTCACGATTTTCCTCGGAAACCTGATCGTGCTCATCCCGATGACACTGAACGCCCACCCCGGAACGGCTTACGGGATTCCGTTCCCGGTCTTGATCCGCGCGTCGTTTGGGACGCTCGGATCGAACATCCCGGCGCTGATGCGCGCTCTCGTGGCCTGCGGATGGTTCGGCATCCAGACGTGGATCGGTGGCGCGGCGATTTACGCGATGATGGCGATTATTTTTGGCTTCGATCCGGCGCAAAAGACAGCGCTGCCGGTGATCGGGATTTCGTTAGGCGAGTTCGCCTGCTTCCTCGTTTTCTGGGCGATCAACCTGCTCGTCATCCTCAAGGGGATGGACTCGATCAAGTGGCTCGAAGTTTTCGCCGCGCCCTTTCTCATCGCGACCGGAATCGGTTTACTGTTCTGGGCTTTCTCCGCCGCGAAAGGCTGGGGACCGATCTTCGCGCAGCCCTCGAAGTTTCACTCGTTAGGCGAATTCTCCCCAGTCTTCGCTGCCGGTGTGACCGCGATGGTTGGCTACTGGGCGACGCTTTCGCTGAACATCCCGGACTTCTCGCGCTTCGCGAAATCGCAGCGCGACCAGATCGCGGGGCAGGCGCTCGGGCTCCCGCTCTCGATGACGTTCTATGCTTTCATCGGCGTCGCGGTGACGAGCGCGACCGTGGTGGTGTTCGGCAAGGCGATCTGGGATCCGGTGCAGCTAATGCAGCGGTTCCACAGCCCGGTCCTCGCCGTGCTCGCGCTGATCACGCTCGCCATCGCCACGCTCTCGACCAATATCGCCGCCAACGTTGTTTCGCCCGCGAACGACTTCTCGAATCTCGCGCCGCGCCTGATCAGCTTTCGCACCGGCGGGATCATCACCGGCGTGATCGGCATCCTCATGTTTCCCTGGAAACTTTACGCCGATCCGAGCGGCTACATTTTCACCTGGCTGATCGGTTACAGCGCATTGTTAGGCCCGATCGGCGGGATCATGATCGCCGATTATTTTGTGCATCGGCGCCGGCAGCTTTTCGTCGATGAACTTTACGATCCGCACGGACGCTACCGCTACACCGGCGGGTTTAGTTTCATCGCCATCGGCGCGCTCGTTTTGAGCGTGCTCCCGAACATTCCTGGCTTTCTCGTCACCATTAAATGGCTCCCGGAAACTTCCGTCGCGCCGATCTTTCTTTCCTTTTATCGTTACGCCTGGTTCGTCGGG
>JBBSUP010000163.1:0-3608 GCA_038234295.1 Chthoniobacterales bacterium | reverse complement strand
GACCACGTTGGGAGCTGATGACAATTGTAGGGCGGGCGCTTCGCCTGCCCAGTTTCTTGAATCGGGGCAAGCGCAGCGCTTGCCCTGCAAGTGGCTTCTTGTTTAGCTGCCCGCATGGCTACTGACGCTCTTTGGCAACGCTTCCAGGATAACTACCTCAGCTACGACGATCTCGGCTTCTCGCTCGACATCAGTCGGATGCGTTTCCCGGACGGCTTCTTCGCGAAGATGCAGCCGAAGGTCGAGCAGGCCTTCGCCGCGATGCGCGAGCTCGAAGCCGGGGGCACCGCGAATCCGGACGAGAACCGGATGGTCGGCCACTATTGGCTGCGCGACCCGAAGCTCGCGCCTGACGATCAGCTGCGCAGCGACATCAACGACACGAACCAACGGATCAAGGACTTCGCCGCGGCTGTGCACAGCGGGAAAATCGCGAACGGAAAAGGCGCGAAATTCGACCACGTCCTGCTCATCGGAATTGGCGGCTCCGCGCTCGGGCCGCAATTTATCGCGGCAGCGCTCGGGTCGGCGGCGGACCCGATGGACATCTTCTTTTTCGACAACACCGATCCCGACGGCTTCGATCGCACGCTCGGAAAAATCGGCGACGGCCTCGCGACGACGCTCGCGGTCGTGATCTCGAAATCCGGCGGCACGAAGGAAACGCGCAACGGGATGCTGGAAGCAGCGGCCGCATTTGCGAAAGCCGGGCTGGAGTTTCCGAAGCACGCGGTCGCGGTCACCGGCGTCGGGAGCGAGCTCGATAAGGTCGCGTCGGACGCCAAATGGCTCGCGCGTTTCCCGATGCACGACTGGGTCGGCGGCCGCACCTCCGTGATGAGCGCAGTCGGGCTGGTGCCGATGGCGCTGGAGGGTTTCGAGCTCGATCAATTCCTCGCCGGCGCTGCCGCGATGGATGCAAAAACGCGCGAGCCTGACGAAAAGCAAAACGCTGCGATGCTCCTCGCGCTGATGTGGTTTTACGCCGGCGATGGCCAGGGGAAGAAGGATATGGTCATCCTGCCCTACAAGGATCGGCTCGCGCTTTTCAGCAAATATTTGCAGCAGCTGGTGATGGAGTCGTTAGGCAAAAAACTCAATCTCGACGGGAAAGAAGTGCATCAGGGCATCGCGGTTTACGGGAACAAAGGATCGACCGATCAGCACGCCTACGTGCAGCAGTTGCGCGATGGTGTGCCGAACTTTTTCGCGACCTTCATCGAGGTGGGGAAGGACCGCTCCACCGCGCGTTTCGAGGTCGAGCCGGGCGTGACCAGCGGCGATTACCTCCAGGGTTTTCTGCGCGGCACGCGCGCCGCGCTGTACGAAGGCGAGCGCGATTCGATCACGGTGAGCATCGCGGAAGTGGACGCGTTTCACGTCGGCGCGCTGATCGCGCTCTATGAGCGCGCGGTCGGCTTTTACGGCTCGCTCGTGAACGTGAACGCGTATCATCAACCCGGCGTCGAGGCCGGTAAAAAAGCGGCGACGCGCATTCTCAATCTCCAGCCGAAAGTGCTCGGTGCGCTCGCTGCGTCCGGCCAGACCGCGGAGGAAGTTGGGCAGAAGATCGACGCGGAGGCCGAGGACGTTTACCACGTGCTTCGGCATCTCGCGGCGAACGATCCGCAGATCACGACGAGCGGGACCGCACCCGGCAGCGAGAAATTCGCGCACGCGAAGTAGCGATTCCCGGCACTTTGTCTAAATTGCCCGCTCTTCCGGCGACTCAATCGCTGCTTTCTCCATGTCTCAATCCGAACCATCCATTCCCTGGCCGGAAGCGGTCAAATTCATCGGCCAATTCAATCACGACATTCGCAATCACCTGAACGCGATCGAGCTGCAGGCGGCTTTTCTCGGTGAGATCGTGGTGGACGGCGAAGCGCGCGCGGAAGTGCAGCGCCTGCGCGAAATGACCGCGACGATGGGCGCGGATTTGCAGCGGCTTTCCGCGCAGATGTCGAAGATCAATCCGAGCGCGATGACTTATCAGGCGAGCGAGCTGGTGGAAGATCTGCAGAGCCGAATCGCCGAAGCGCACCCGGAGGACGCCGCCGCGATCGAATGGAAACTGTTGTTAGGCAACGAAGCGGTGGAGATCGATCCGCATCTGGTGATCGAAGCGCTCGCGGAACTTTTTGCGAATGCGTTCGCGCATGATCGCGGCGAGGGCCCGCTCGTTTTCGAGTCCACGGCGAGAAAGAGCAGCATCATTTTCACGCTCCGCGAACCGAAGGCGAAAGCAGTCGACGTGGACGAAAACTGGGGCACCCGGCCACTCACCCGCGTACGCCACGGGCACTACTCGCTTGGGCTTTTTCGCGCACGGGCCATCATCGCCGCGCATGAGGGCACCGCGCGCGCGGAGTTCGATCCCGCGAGTTCCACGCTGGTGACGACCGTCACCCTGCCGCAAGCCCCCGCCTAACGAAGTGACAGCCGAGAGCCGACGCATCCTCATCATCGACGACGAGCGGCCGATCCTGCTCACGCTCGAGGCATTGTTAGGCCGGCATGGTTATCATCCCGAGACGGCCGCGACCGCCAGTGCCGGTCTGCGCCTGCTCGAGAAAAACTCTCCCGCCCTCGTCCTCCTCGATCTGCAACTGCCCGACGCCGACGGCCTGCACATGCTCGAGCAGATCAAGGCCGAGCATCCGGAGACGCAGGTCATCATCCTGACCGCGCACGATTCGCTGAGCAACGCGATCGAGTCGATCAAGCGCGGCGCGTATCATTTCATCAGCAAACCCTACGCGCCAGAAGAGCTCCTCAGCCTGGTCGAGAAGGCACTCGAAAAACAATCCCTCCTCCGCGAGACCATCCTCCTCCGCGAACAAACGCAGGAGCTGACGAAGCGGCTCGCACAAGCGGAGACGCGGCTCAAGCCGATCTTCAAGAGCAAGGCAATGCAGCAGATCGACGACCTCATTAGCGCGATGGCGCCGTCGGAAGCGAACGTCCTCATCACCGGCGAGAGCGGCGTCGGTAAGGAAGTGATCGCGAATGTGATCCACAGCCGCAGCCGCCGCGCGGGTAAGACAATGGTGAAATTGAATTGCGCCGCGTTCCCGCAGCAGATGATCGAGTCGGAGCTGTTTGGCTATGTGAAGGGCGCGTTCACCGGCGCGATGAACGACTTCCGCGGGATGATCGCGGAAGCGGATGGGAGCACCCTCTTTCTCGACGAGATCTCGGAGATGCCGGCGGAATTGCAGACGCGTTTTCTGCGCGTGCTCCAGGAGCGGGAATTTCGGCCGCTCGGGAGCACGAAAACCTTGAAGTCCGACTTCCGCGTGGTCGCCGCGACGAATCGGCCGGTGCATCAGGCGCTCGCGGAAAATCGGCTGCGTTCCGATCTTTATTACCGGCTGAACACTTTCCAGATCGAGCTGCCGCCGTTGCGCGAGCGGAAGGAAGACATCCCGCCGCTGGTCGCTTCGTTCCTGCGGACTTTTGCGGCACAGATGGGGAAAGTGGAGCCGACGATTTCGTCGGAGGCGTTTCAGAAGTTGATCGATTACCAGTGGCCGGGAAATGTGCGCGAGCTCCAGAATTCGATCGAATACGCGGTCGTGCTCGCGCGGCAGAATCAGATCACGGTG
>JBBSUP010000162.1:0-3663 GCA_038234295.1 Chthoniobacterales bacterium | reverse complement strand
GGCAATCATCGGCGCCTTCTGATCCGCTGGGAAAAACAAAGCGCGCTCTATCTCGCTTTCGCCACTCTTGGATGTTGCCTGATTGCTTCACGTTTCCTCTAACCTCTTCTCATGCACACTTACTTTTCGGATAGCTTCTAGAAAGGTAGCCAATCTTATGGCTCAAAATGCAATAGCATAGAATCGGGCCGCAATCGCCGCTCTCGGGATGAAGATGAAGATGGGTCTTACGGCCCTCGCATCCACTCTCGGGATCACGCAGATGACGGCCACAAGCTTCGGGGCTCTCCTCGCAGCTTTTAAGGCGGCGCTCGGTAACTATAACCAGGCGCGCGGTAACGAGCAGGGTGCGTACGATCTCTTCCACGCGAAGGTAGCTGACCTGAGCAGCTGGCTGCAGGTGGTGCGCGGGGTGTTGGTAGGTTATTTCGGTAATCGCTATACTACGAGATGGGCAGAGGCGGGCTTTGTCCAGCCGAGCACGGCGATCCCGACGAAGATCGAGGATCGCATCGCGCTGGCGGAAAAGCTCGGTCAGTTCTTCACCGCTAATCCTAACTATGAGGTAGCCGGCCTCAACGCAACCGCCGCCCAGGCAACGGTTCTTTTGACGGCTGCGAACGCCGCGGAAGATCCGCTCCTGCAAGCTCAGACGGCAGCGAAATCGACGCTCGATCTGCTGGTCGCTGCGGAGACGAAGTTAATCACGAACATGCGGATGCTTATCGGCATCCTGAAAGGTCTTCTCAGCCCGGCTGATCCGCGCTGGGCGTCATTTGGGCTGAACATCCCGTCGACTCGGACGACGCCGGCGGCGCCACAAAATGTGACGCTGACGCCGAGCGGCAACACCACCCTGGTGCGGTGGGATGCAGTGGCGCTGGCGACACGTTATCGCCTGCGGATGATGGTCGTAGGTGTGGATACGCAGTATCGTCTGGTGGCCAGTGGGAAAGCGCCAATGGGTGTCATCTCCGGATTGCCACCGGGTGCGACGATCATGGTGATCGTGCAGGCGGTAAATGGCGATGCGCAGGGCAAAGCCAGCGAGCCGGTGACCTATATGGTGCCGGTGATTGAGTCAGCCCACGCTATGGCTACGCCGGAGCTGGTGAAACCCGTGGCGGTGCCGGTGGAAGAGCCAGTGCTGCCCGTGGTGTCCCTGCCTAACGGCAATGGGAACGGCAGCAGCAACGGGCACGGCAGTCACGCGGTGAGTCGGCTGAGTTAGCCAGAGCTTAACGTCCGTTCTTCAAAGCCCGCGTCGCTGAAAGGTGATGCGGGCTTTCTTGTCTGCGGCACGGAATGCCAGCGGCGAATAATTGTAGGGCGGGCGCTTCGCCTGCCCCGATTGAATCAGGGCAACCGGAAGCGGTCGCCCTACAATCGCCGTGAAGCTATCCACGTCATCCCTCGACTGCGCCCGCGCTCGCGGGGCTTCGTTTGGGGTGACCGCGGATCAGACCGCGAAGTAAAACGCCGCTTCGAAGAGCCCGGAAGTCCAGGTTTCTTCCCGCCGCACCGGCACCTGCAGCAGCTTCTCGAACATGTCCTGCTCGAGTTTCCCGATTTTCGGCGCAAGAAAAAAACCAGCTCGGAGGACGCAGCGGTCTCTGACGAGATCTTATGTCGATAGTAGCTCAGACCCCGGTCCGACCCCCACGAGCGTGCCGAGGAAAGTCCCGCCGGTCATGAGCAAGGCCAGCCGCCGGTTCTCGATTAAATCGCCCAGCGGGACAAGCAGGAAAAGGTCAAGGCCATAACCCAATTGCGTCAGAGTACGATCGCGCCGGCGAGCGACTTGGAGAGCCCGATCTCCGGCCCGATCTCATCGATCAAGATTTGCGCGTAGTAGAGATTGGCCACCATCGCGCCGCAGGCGAAAGCCATCAGAAGGATCAGTCCGGTGGGGAGCCGGGCGAGCGAGGGCCCCTTCTCGTTAGTCATCGCGCCTATCTTCGCGAGTGGAGGGCAGAGGACAACAGCTTCCGTGTGGAGCTGGCCCGGCCCGACGATCCGGACTACAAGGATGCCCGCCTATGACAGAATGGAAGGCCGCTGAGTTCGTCGTAGCAAGACGCCGACCCTCCCCGGGGACTCCACCTTCCCTCACGGCTACGATATTTTTTAGACCGCTCCAAGAGTCGCCGACGCTCAGGCCGGGCCGCGAGATGCTGCCACGTTTCGCTTGAGGCGCGGAAAAGTGATGGTATGCGTGATGGCATGGCTTCAATGATTCACCGAACCACTTTTGCTTTGGATAACGCCACTGCTCAACGGCTAAAACGTCTCGCCGCCCGCTGGCGGGTTTCCCAGGCGGAGGTGGTTCGACGTTCCCTTGAGAAAGCGGAGCAACAGGCAGAAATCGAGCAGCCAAATCCGCTCGAAATGCTGCGCGCGCTCTTCGCTGCGGGGAAGGGGCTCGATCCCGCCACTGCCGGAGCTTACATTGCGCACGTCTATGAGGATCGGAAGCGATGGAGAGGTGAATGATCTGCCTCGATACGAACTATCTTATCGGCGGTATCAGCGAGCAAAGACCTGAATCGGCCCATTTGCTCGCATGGTTCCAGGCGGGCGAAAAGTTCTGCACCGCAACTCCCGCCTGGTATGAGTTTCTCTGCGGACCTGTCACAGAAGACCAGATCTCGACCATGCGGGCCTTTCTCACCCAAGGGATTCTAAGCTTCGATCCGGCGCACGCGGTTTTGGCGGCCCATCTCTTCAATTCGGTGCAACGCCCGCGCAGGCTCCGCGTGGACGCCATGATTGCCGCGACGGCGATTACTGCGGGTGCCCGCCTGGCCACGCTGAACACGGAAGATTTCGGGCGTTTCGCGCCTCAAGGCTTGGAGCTGATGCAAGTTCCCCCGGAATGATCGACAGTGGCGGCAAAGGCAGCCATCGAAAATCTGCCCATCCGCGGTCGAGGCGTAAAATTATCCTCAGCGGAGAGAGCGGGGCCGACGCCTACCCTTATCAGGAGAAACTTGTTAAGCTGGCCCTTCGAAAAGTACGAAGATCAAAACCGACTATTTGAAGTTGGTGCAAGGAGTGCCGCCGATCGTCTCTTTATCGGCTACTGTCCCGATCTTTTCGTCGGTGGTGTCTGTCATGGTTCGGAGGAGCAAAAGGTCTACCGGCAGCTTACGCGATTGATGGCTCGGGAGATCGCTGAGACCGAAAAGGCACGTCGCGCTCTTCCAAGGAAGCGCGCCCTCGTTACGATCCAGCGCCTATCACTTAAACATCACACCGAAAACTAAACCGAATCTCTCCTAGCCAGTGGATCAAACTTCGGGGGGCAGACTACTTTCTTTTTCTTCTTCTTTCAATTCTCCAAGCGTCTGATCTACCCAATTGCAGAAATCTTCCGATCCCATTGTCTGCGCAGCTACATCCAGCTCTGACTTTACGTAGTTTTCTCGTTTAGACTGTTCTTTTATTTTATCGAACAGTTCTTTTAGTTTTTCTGCTTGTTTCATTTGTAAATTCCTATATTTCCATTCCTACGTTTGTCTCATTCTATCTATGGCTGCGATGGATGGGAGGCCCGAACCCATCACACTCCAGAGCGAGCCGAAGTCGACGCTTGCCGGCATTGATCTGCCGCCACACGGTCGGCTGGCTCTGGTTGTGCCGGCGACTGAGTTCGGCAGTGTT
>JBBSUP010000161.1:0-3679 GCA_038234295.1 Chthoniobacterales bacterium | reverse complement strand
TGGATCGGCATTGGCGTTTCGTCCGCGTGCTGGGCGGGTGAAGGATGGCTGTTGCCGGCGCGCTCGACTTGCCAGGGCGGCGCTTCTTCCGCCACGGGCAAGTCGGGCTCCTCGCTCGCGAAATCCGTTTCGGCAGGCGGCGGCGCGGAGGTCGTCGGCTCGGCCACGTCCTCGGAAACGTCGAAAGGCACTTGGCCCGACAGCAACCGCGGCAGCAGCAGGTCGCGGGTGCGGCGGAGGTTGGCGATCCGCCGCTTAAGCGCGATGATCTGCTCCGACATCGGTTCAAGAACATCACGCACTTTCGTCAGCAACTTATTCGGCGGCCAAGCGAGTTGGATCGTCTTGATGTGCATGTCGCCGAGATGCGCGACCGTGGTTCCGACGATGGAATTGTTCCAAGTCTGGATTGGTAATTCCAACGCGAGGAAAAGGTGATAGTTCCCGATCTCACCGCGCGACTCGAACTTAGCGACTCGTTGGTTTTGGAGGGCGTGACCGCTCGACCAGATGCACATGTGGAAGTCGCCATCCATGCCGACAAGAATGTCGCCGTCCTTGATGTGATACTTCGGCTCCGCTGGCTCATCCGTGAAAGTGCCGGTTGAGCCGTCCAAAATATCGCGAATGCGAATGACGGGCGTGCCGACACCCGTAGTGTTGAACTTCTTCGATTGAAACGGAAACCCGTAGGTCACGTTTGCCACGTCCTTGAGTTGTTTCACGTCCCAGCCTTTGGGGATCGGGCCGAGGCTGGAATCAACGCGGGGGACTTTTTCGTGGCCGGGGAAGCGGAAGTGGACGAACCACTCGCGGTAGAGCGCGCGGGCCATCTCCTCCAGGATGCGGATGCGCCGCTGACAGTTCTCCATCAGCTCATCGTAGGCCGACAAGATGCCCGCGATCCGGCGTTGGATGTGGAGCGGCGGGCGGATGAGCTGCTTGCTCGAGAGATTAGTGATCGTTATCTGCGGCTGCGCGGAGCCGGTGATTACGTCGCCGAAGTTCGTGTTGAGGCAGACGTAGTAATAGAACGTCGGGTCTAAACCGGTCGCAGGGATGCAGGCGATGGAGTTATTGCTGATCCAGACGTTCGGCGCGGTGAAGTGGACAACACCGCAGTTTGCGCCGCGGCACGAGACGAGTGTCGTGCGCTGGGAATACATCTTCCGATTCGCATAGCCGATAACGCCATTTGCACCATAGACCGCAAAGGGAAACTCTGCGCACGGACCTTCCTGCATTTCGTCCGCCTTCAAATAGGTGCCCTGCTTTAACCGAAACAGCTCCGTGATCGGCACCATCGGAAATTCCACCATCGTCACACCTCCAAAAGCTCGACCACATTTCCCGCGATGGTTTCCTCCAGCTCGCGGGCCTGCGCGTTGAGGGTTTCGAGTTCTTCGTTGAGCGTTTCGAGCTGCGCCTTGAAGTCCTCGTTGCTCACGGCCTCGCCGGGGGCGACGCCGACGTAGCGACCGGGGTTGAGCGACCAGCCTTGCGCCTCGATCTCGGCGAGCGTGGCCGCTTTGCACAGGCCGGCGACATCGGCGTAGGCAAGTGCTGTAGCCGGGGGCGGTGACCCCGGTCTGCCTTTGCGAGCGTTCACGTGACCGGCCTCAGCGCGGCCGGCTACAGCAAAGACTTCCTCCAGCTTCGCGCGGGCCTCGTCGCCGCCGAGGGTGAAGTCGGGCGCTTCGCCGCGGTAGAGGCGGACGATGTTGGCGAGGAAGCCGATCTGCGCGGGCGTCCAGTCGCGGTGCGCGCGGTCGATCTGCCGGTAGATGTGCCGGGCGTCGAGAAAGAGCACGGTGTCAGATCGATTGCTGACTTCTGATTTCTGATTGCTGATTTGGGCTTTGCCTTTATCGAAGAACCAGAGGGTGCAGGGGAGGGTGACGGTGTAGAAGAGGTTCGGCCCGACGGCGACCATGACATCGACGCTGCGGGCTTCGATGAGCTGGCGGCGAATCTCCTGCTCGGAGGCGCGGGCGTCGGAGGCGGAATTGGCCATGACGAAACCGGCGCGGCCTTTCTTGCCTAACGAGGAATAGAAGAGCTGAATCCAGAGGTAGTTGGCGTTGTCGGTGCGCGGGAGCCCGAAGGGGAAGCGGCGGCCTGGGCCGACGTCGCCTTCCAGTCGCTCCTTATCGACGGCGTTGACGTTGAAGGGCGGATTCGCGAGGACGAAGTCGAAGCGGCCGGTGCTCTCGTGCGGGTCGTCGTAGTAGCTGATCGCTTCGCGCACGTCGCCCTCGAGGCCATGCATCGCGAGGTTCATGCGCGACAAGGCGACGGTGCTCCCGACCTTTTCGTTCCCGTGGATGGAAAGCTCGGAGGCGGGATTCTTCTTGTGCTCGGCGACGAAGCGCGCGCTCTGGACGAACATGCCGCCCGAGCCGGATGCCGGATCGAAGACGCTGCCGTGAAACGGCTCCAGCACTTCGACGATGAAGCGGACGATGCTGGCGGGCGTGTAGAACTCGCCGCCTTTCGAACCCTCCGTGCGCGCGAATTCGCCGAGGAAGTATTCGTAGATGCGGCCGAAGGCATCGTAGTCGAGAGACGGGGGAATCTCGGAGACGCGCTTGAGCAGTTGCTTCAGGAGCGGACTGGTGAAGATCTCGTAGGTCTTCGGGAGGACGCCAGCGAGCTGCGGATTGTCGCGCTCGATCGCGCGCATCGCGTCGTTCAGTTTCGAGCCGATGTTCGCGCCCTCGGGCAAGCTGAGGAGAAAGTCGAAGCGGGCGTCCGGCGCGAGAAACAAGACGCCCTCGGCGTGATAAGCCGCAGGCTCATCGAGGCGCGAGCCGCGCCGGTTGCCCTTAGCTTGCTTCTCAAGGACGGCGCGCTGCTTCGCGAAACGAGCTTCGGCAAAGCGGAGGAAGATCAGGCCGAGGACCGGCCCGGAATATTGCTGCGCGTTGAGTCCTGAGTTCGCGCGCAGCTGATCGGCGGCTTCCCAGAGACGCTTTTCCAGCGCGTCATTGGCGACGTCTTTCTCTGAAGGGGCAATCCACTGCATTAGTGGGGGAGACTATTGCGTTCTAGAGGATTCTGGCAAGAGGTCCGCGAAGGCCCATCGCCCCAGATCTGAAAATGGACGCACGCAAATTATTGACTGAGTCCAGAAGTCGCGGAGGTTCGGGATCCGATGCCGGATCCTGCTCTTCTACTTCGCCAACACGGCATTCCGGTGACGGCGCAGCGGCTCGCGGTGCTCCGGGCGGTGTCGGAGCGGCCGCATGCGACGGTGGATGCGATCGCCGAGGAGGTGCGGGTGCGGATCGGGGCGATCTCGCAACAGGCGGTCTATGATGCGCTTGGGATGCTGGTGAAAAAAGGACTTATCCGGCGGATTCACCCGGCCGGGTCGCCGACGCTTTATGAGGATAGGGTGGGGGATAATCATCACCACGTGATCTGTCGCTCGTGCGGGAAAACGGCGGATGTCGATTGCGCCGTGGGCGCAGCGCCTTGTCTCACCGCGGCAGATGCCGTGGGGTTCGAGATCGACGAGGCGGAGGTGACTTACTGGGGCACTTGCGCGGAGTGTCAGGCCGAGCGCCCAGTCGCTGCTTAGATGATAACTGCTTCACCGATCAATTCTGCACTTACGCCGATACCCGCGTCGCCCAGAGGGCGACGTCTACAGCCAACTAACTCAAACTCATAACTC
>JBBSUP010000160.1:0-3753 GCA_038234295.1 Chthoniobacterales bacterium | reverse complement strand
TGTCGCGATCTCCTCACCATGTGGCAGAGCTACGGGAGCGGTGAGGCCGCTCCGCACAAACTCATCTCCATCTCCGAGATCGTGCGCGAAGTCCTCGGCAGCGTCGAGGGGATGGCTGCGGAGACGCCGGTGAAACTCGAAAGCAACATCACCGACGATTCCTGCCGGCTCATGGGCGAAGCCGTCCAGGTCACCCGCGCGATCCAGAATGTCATCATCAACGCCATCCAGGCGAGTGCCGACAATCAGGGCAGCGTCAACGTGGAATGCATCCGCAAAGACTTCTATGTCGATGTCGTTGTGGCCGACACCGGCTACGGCATCTCACCCGAGAAAATCGCCAAGATCTTCGATCCTTATTTCACCACGAAACAGGGAAAGAGCGGCACCGGTCTCGGCCTTTACATCACGAAAAAGGTGATCGAAGACCACGGCGGCTCGATCAAGGTGGAGAGCGTTCCCAAATCTGGAACGACCTTTACCATTCGCATCCCGCTCGCCAGCAACTAGCTGGTGACGTTTCTCCAAGCCGGCGCGTTGCGTCCGTTTTCTTTTGCGGCAATAAGCATTGCCACAGCCGCGGCTTCTGTTTTCTTCAGGCGTGGCGGACGCCGGATATCGTGTTGCACCCATCATCCTCATCCGCATGGCGGGGGTGCCGTTTGATGCACTTACCGCTCTCGCAACTTCCGGAACAGCCAAAGCCGCGCGTGCGTGCGTTGTGAAGGAAGCAGAGGTCTCCCGCACACATTCGGCTGTCGAGGACTTGCTCGCGTCGGGAAAACATGACCTGACGAAGGAACAATCTCGCATTTGGCGAAAAGCCCTGCGCACCGGCGAAATGCCGGCGTCGGCAGATCCTTCTTCCAGCCCGTACGCGGAGCTTTGGCAGAGCGCCAACGACTTGGCCGTCGCGAAACAGAGACTCGACGAAGTCCTCCTGCGCGAACTCGAGCACGCTCGCGGCGCCTTGCAGCTTTCGGCGCAAAAATTTCTTCCAAGCTATCTCATTTTCGCCGGGGAAGGGATGAACGAACGACTGACTGAGAGGATCGAGCAATCGTCTGCGACGGGAATCAAACTGCCGCCACGCAACGCCAGACAGCGGGACCGGGAGCGGCGTTTCCTCCTTTACCTACAGCGTGTCTGTGCAAAAAACGACACTTTTAGCGAGTTCGGCCCGCAGGGCTGGGGCAGCATAAGTCAGGGGAATCGAGCACTCGATTTTGCACCCGTGCCGGGGATTGCGCGCCGTGAAACATTTTTGGAACGCTGGACTGCTCACGGCGTTGCCGCAGCGATCAATGCAGATTCCGAAGCCTGGCCTGAACTCCCGCCGCGCCTCCACCCAAATCTTAGAATCGACGGAAAGGAAATCATCTTTGCCGAAACTGGCGAGAGAGAAATCCTCGGTCGCGATGCGCTGACGCTCCTCGCTGCGTGCGACGGCGTCGCTCCCGCCCACTCGTTAGGCGTGGATCTGGAAACCTTGATCGGCCTCGCCGAGCGAGGGTTCATTCTCTGGCAGATCGAGGTGCGGGCGTTGGATCCCCACGCCTTTGATGTTTTGGTCTCCGACGTTTCCGCCTGGCGCGACGGTCCCGCGCGCACGCGTTGGCTCGAGCGACTGCATCCGCTTGCGACCCTGCCCATGAAATTTGGCGCTACCACCGATACCAGCGAGCGCATCGCTCTTATTAACGAAGCGTCTGCTCGGCTGGAAGCACTCGGCGTGCAGAAGACAGCCAGCCGCTTTCTTTATTCCGCCACTAATCCGATCGCGGAGGAGTGCTTTCGCGAGTGCCGGTTCAGGATTGGTGAGGATTTGATCGAGCAGGTAGCGCATGACGCTCGCCCGTGGATTGATCTCTGGCGCGACACCTATGCGTTCGCGGCGAGCCGTGTCGCGGCGGGTCTTCGCGGGCTCCTTGAAAGGGCACCGCTGCAAGACGGTTCGCTGCCGCTCCCAGCGTTTATGCGCCACTGTGCGGAAGCGAAGCTGCCCCTCACCGGTCCTGGAATGGTGGCCTTCGCCGCGATGGCTTTTCATGAAGTCAAAGCTGTCTTCCGGGAGACTTTCGCCAGCCGCTCTGAAATGCCGGAGTGCACCTTGACAGCCGAAGATTGCCAATTCGTTCGCCGAAATTTTGAGTTCGACAAATTTGATGCCTACACCTATCCCTCGGCGGATCTGCAGCTCTCCGCCGCATCCATCGGAGCGGTCGAGCGAGGTGATTTCGAGTGGATCCTGGCGGAACTCCATCCACCGCTCGCCCTTCTCCACCACGCGTTCTATTGGTCGTGTCCGGAAAAAGCGGTGCTTTCCCAAGCTCTGGCGACTGCGGCGTGCGACCGGCCTAACTTCCACTTCGGCTTTTTCGCCGCCGACTTTACTGCCGCCACCGCTGTCCGTCTTTTCGACGCGCTTCCCGAGTTAAGTTATTTCGTCGCGCCGCAGCGTTCCCACCCGCACTGGAAAACCGTTGCGCCGGCCGAGGTCGAGGTCTTCGTCGATGAAGGGAACAACGACGTCGGTCTGCGCCGCCGCGGTTCGCACGAATATCTCGGCTCCTTCGCCCGGGCCTGGCTCATTCCCCTCGGATTTCATCCTTTTAGCTTCTCGTTAGGCCGGCACACTCCGCGTTTCCGTTGCGGCAAAGTGATCGTGCAACGCCGCGCTTGGACGGTCGCGCTCGAGGAACTCGGCGGCGGCGATTTCACCGGCGTCTCCCGGCATCTGGTGCTGGCGGTCGAGCGTTTGCGGGCCGCTCGCGATCTCCCGCGCCATATTTATATCCGCCCGACCGAAGCCGCCCTCCGCCGAAGCGGCGCCGAGGGCCGCGACAAGGACACCAAACCCGTTTATGTCGATCTCGAGAGCTACTTGTTTCTCGAAATTTTCCATCGCTGGCTGGTCAAGGCCGGCGAGCTGGAAGTGACGGAAATGCTGCCCGATCCCGACCATCTTCTCTGGCAGGAAAAAGATGGGCGCCGCACCTTCGAGCTCCGTACGCAGATCGTTCCGCGATGAAAACCGTCGCGATTGCCAATCAAAAAGGCGGCGTCGGTAAAACGACGACGGCCGTGAATCTCGCGGCGGCGCTCGCCGAGCTGGGGCAGCGCACCCTCCTGATCGACCTCGATCCGCAAGGCAACGCCACCAGTTCCTTCGGGCTCCAGGACATTGACGGTCAGACGCTTTACGAGCCATTGTTAGGCGAAGCGCTCATCACGGATGTAATCATCCCCACCCGGCTGCGCGATCTCTTCTTTGTCCCGGCGGATCTCGATCTCGCCGGCGTTGAAATCGAAATCGCGCGGATGCCCGATCATCTCACCCGGCTGGCGAAGGCGCTGCAAGTCCTGCGCGACGATCAGACCTTCGATTACGTCCTGCTCGATTGCCCGCCGTCGTTAGGCATTCTCATGACCAACGGCCTCGCCGCCGCCGACGAGATGCTCATCCCGATCCAGTGCGAGTATTTCGCACTCGAGGGCCTCGTGAAAATCGTCCGCCTGATCGAGCGGATCCGCGAGTCCGGCGCGAACCAGCGCCTCGAGCTTGGCGGCATCGTCATGACCATGTTCGACAGCCGCACGAAGATCAGCAGCCAGGTCGTGACCGAGGTGCGCGAACATTTTTTCTATCGCGTTTACGACACCGTAATTCCGCGGACGGTGCGGTTGAGCGAAGCGCCGAGCTTCGGCCGCTGCATACTCGAGCACGACCCGCACGGCATCGGCGCGAAAGCC
>JBBSUP010000159.1:0-3768 GCA_038234295.1 Chthoniobacterales bacterium | reverse complement strand
GCGCCCCACAACACACAACTCACCCCGTGCTGGAACGGCCGGCGGGCTCCCCCACCCCACCACCCCCCCCCCCCCCCCCCGCCCCCCCCGCGGCCGGCCCCCCCCCCCCCCCGCCAACCACGACCGTTGAAAGTCAGCTCGGCGACGCCCGATTTATCGAGCTCGCCCAAGCCGGCGTCGATCATTCGCTCGAACTGTTCTTTGGTCGCTTCGGCCAAGGGGAGATCGAGACCGGCGTTCTCGGCCAGGCCGAGCGCAATCCCGCTATCCTTGGCCGCGTGCGCCGCGGAAAAGAAACAGGCGTGGTCGCGGTTCTGCATGTCTTCGCCATCGGTCTGCAAAACGCGAGAGGCCGCTCCGGTTTCGCCGAAAACTTCTCGCAACATCGTGAGGTCGAGCCCGAGCGCGTCTCCGAGCCCAAGCCCTTCGGCGAGGCCCGCGGTGTTGATGTTCATGACCATGTTCACGAGCGCCTTCACCTTCGCCGCGCTGCCAGCCGCACCGATGTAGCGAATCTTCCCGCCAAGCGCCTCGAGAATCGGCTCGGCTTTTTCGAAGGTCGCGCGTTCGCCGCCGCACATCAGGTAGAGCGAGCCTTCCCGCGCCTGCGTGATGCTCGACGCCATGCAGGCTTCGAGCGTTTGCGCGCCCGCGGCCTGCGCGAGTTGCTCGACTTCGACGTGTACTTCTGGCGAAACCGTGGCGCAGTTGATGAACAACTTCCCCGCCGCGTTCTTGAGCAGGTTGTCGTCGGGCGCGCTGAAAATTGCGCGCATCGCCGCGTCATCGGAGACCACCGTGATGATCGCATCCGCCGCGGCGGTGACTTCGCCTAACGACTGGCTGGCAAAGCTCCCGAGCTCCTGCGCCAGGCTCGTCGCGGCCGTCCGCTCGACATCGTAGAGCGCGGTGATGTGGAACCCGCGCTCCTGCAAACGGCGCGCCATGTTCGCGCCCATCCGGCCGACGCCGACGAAAGCGACGTTCATGATTCCTCGAGGCGGCCGGCGAAGAAGGCGTTGTGGCGTTTCTCTTCCACGACCGTGGTGAGCGGTCCGTGGCCGGGACAAAGAATCGTGTCGTTAGGCAAGGTCATGATCTTTTCGAGATTGTTCCGGATCGCGTCTTCGTAGGAAACATTGCCGCCGCCCATCGAGCCGGCGAAGAGCGAGTCGCCGACGATCGCGACTGGTTGATCGAGACCGCGGATGAAAAAAGTCATGCCGCCGGGGGAATGTCCGCTCGTGCGCAAGGTCTCCACCGTGAGTCCGCCGACTTCGTAGGTCGCGCCTTCCTCCATCGGCTCGGCGCCAGGCGCGCTCTCGTCGCTCGCGAGGAAAACCGGGGCGCCGGTCGCCTCGATGAGTCGTGCGAGATCAGCGACGTGATCGGGGTGCGCGTGGGTAAGGAGGATCAGTCTAATCGTGAGATCTTCGCTTTTTGCGCGCTCGAGCATCGACGCGCAACTCGCGCCGGTATCGAACGCGATCGCCATTTTGCAGACCGGGTCCCACGCGAGATAGGCGTTCACATTCATGTCGCCGTAGTCGGTCGTGAACTGCGCGAGGCCGTCGACCGCGGCGTCCTCCGGTTGCCAACGATCTTCCGCCAGCGCTGCGAGCGCAGCGGCATCGAGCTCGAGCACAGGCGCGATCTGGTCGCTCGTGCCGCGGTCGAATTGACCCGCTTTCAACTGCTGGATCGCCTCGACGCGCGCGCCGGATTTCTCCGCGAGCGCTTCGTCGGAAAGATCCTGGCCGCGCTGCGCTTTGCCGATGATGTCGGTGAAATTGTCTTCGAGTGGAATAGGCATCGTCCTTAATTCGAAGCGGAAGCGGGCACTGACCGTGGGAGAGCAGCGATCCGCCGGGTCGCTAATTCTGCCGCGGTTGCAGCGACTGCTTCGAGGGAGAAGCCGCGGCCAGTTTCTTTTTCGATCGAGGTCATAGCGACGTTGGCGATGCCGCAGGGCGTGATTTCGTCGAAGGCCGCGAGGTCGCCGTGCACGTTCAGCGCAAAGCCATGCATCGTGATCCAATGGCGCACACCGACGCCGATCGACGCGATTTTTCGCTGCGCAATCCAGACGCCGGTAAGGCCTTCGCGGGTGGTCGCGGAGACTTCATAAGTTGCCAGCAGCTCGACGAGGAGCGTTTCCATCCAGCGCAGGTAACGATGCAAATCCTGGCCGTAATGGTGGAGGTCGATGAGGAAATATCCGACGAGTTGGCCGGGTCCGTGATAGGTCGCCTGCCCGCCGCGGTTGATCGGGAAAAGCGGGTGCGGCAGGTGCTCGGCGCCGCGCAGGCTGGAGCGGTCGGGCGTGCGGCCGATCGTGTAAACCGGGTCGTGCTCGAGCAGCCAAAGTTCATCCGGCAGGTCCGGCTGCGCGCGCTTTTGCCTAACGAACTCTTCCTGGCGGGCGAGCGCGTCCGCGAAAGCGATTCGGCCGAGCCAGCGCGTTTTTAGCGGGGGCGTGATCGGGTGGTTTTGAGCTCGGGGCTTTGAGGCTATTCCACGGGATCCCTCGACTTCGCTGCGCTTCGCTCGGGATGACGGGCTCATCTTGGCAAATAAACTCATATCTGCTGCTGCCCGGGCAACCCGACGCGCATTCCCTCCTGCGCGCGCAGGTGGGTGAGGCCAATGGCAAGTGCATCAGCGGCATCGCCGCCCGGCGTTTCCGTGAGACCAAGGAGCGCGCGGACCATGAAGGCGACCTGCGATTTATCGGCAGATCCGTTCCCGACCGTGGCCTGCTTGATTCGAGTCGGCGCGTATTCGAAAACCGGGAGCCCGCGTTCCGCCGCGGCCAGGATCGCCGCCCCACGCGCGGCGCCGAGGATGATCGCGGTCTTGTGGCTTTGCACGTAGATGACCGACTCGAGCGCGCAGCAATCCGGCTCGTGTTTGTGGATCAATTCCGCGAGCCGATCGCGGATGGCAACGAGGCACGAAGACATGCGCAACGTCTTCGCGTTATGGATGACGCCGAAATGCAGCGTCTGAAATTTCCCGCCGCCGCCGGCTTCGATAATGGCGACGCCGGAGCTGCGGAGGGAAGCGTCGATCGCGAGGACGCGCATCGTCAGGCGGGGCAGAGAACAGCGGAGGGTCGCATGGGCAAGACGATAGCGGCCGGATAAAACTCGGCAAACCGCCGGAAGTCGTTAGGCTGCGTCAGGCATGAATGGGCGGATTGAAGAGGCAAAAAACCCGGAGGCGGTGGCGCGCTGTTTTCCGGTCCTGCGGCAGTTGCGGACGCACTTCGCGGACGAGGCGACGTTTGTGGCGCAGGTGGAACGGCAGCGCGGCGACGGCTATCGGATGGCCTTCGTGGAGGACGACGGCGTGGTGCGCGCGGTCGCTGGTTATCGGATGTCGGAGTCGCTTTTCGCGGGGCGTTTTTGTTATGTCGATGACCTGGTCACCGACGAAACGGGGCGTTCGTTAGGCTACGGCGGCGCGCTTTTCGATTGGCTGGTGGCGGAAGCGCGCGCCGCGGGCTGCGGGAGGTTCGAGCTCGATTCCGGGGTGCAGCGTTTCGCCGCGCACCGGTTTTACCTAACGAAAAGGATGGTGATCTCGTCGCACCATTTCTCGCTCGAGCTCTAAACGCTTCGCTCGACTTGTAGACGCTTCGCTCTGCGAAGCGCGAGAGTGGCGTCGATATGTGTGGAGCGCCGATCCCGCGTTTCGCAGAGCGAAACGTCTACAGCGCTACGGCAGCGAGAAGTAATCCGCGGCCTGGTAGTTGCCGTCGACCGT
>JBBSUP010000158.1:0-3813 GCA_038234295.1 Chthoniobacterales bacterium | reverse complement strand
CCTCGATAACGTAGCGATCGCCGACCTGCGTCCGCACGACTTTCCCGCCGTGCACGGCGAGCGCTTCGTCGAGGCCGAAATTGCTCATTACCGTGGCGACCAGCGTTTGCTCCGCGAGCTGGCCGCGGCGGAGCAAATCGACCGAGGCGATCGCGAGAATTTCATCGCCGTCTACGACTTCGCCGTGCTCGTCGCAGAGGAGCACGCGATCGGCGTCGCCGTCGTTCGCGATCCCGATTTGCGCGCCGCTATGCCTAACGAGTCGCTGGATTTCCTCCGGGTAAGTGCTGCCGCACTGCGCGTTGATGTTGGTGCCGTTCGGTTGGTCGTGCGCGACGGTGAGATCGGCACCGAGTTCGCGCAAAATGCAGGGCGTCGATTTGTAGCCGGCGCCGTTCGCGACATCGACCGCGATCCGCATTTTCTCGAGCGAGAGCCCGCGCGGAAAGCTCGCCTTCGCGAACTCGACGTAGCGCCCGAGCGCGTCGTCGATGCGGGTGGCGCGGCCGATCTTGCCCGCGGTCGGCCGGATGGAATCGATCTCGCCGGTGAAGACGAGTTCCTCGATCTGGCGCTCGATCGCGTCGTCGAGTTTGTAGCCATCGTGCCGGAAAAATTTGATCCCGTTGTCCTCGTAGGAATTGTGCGAGGCGGAGAGGACAATGCCGGCGTCGGCTCGGAGCGAGCGCGTGATATAGGCGACGCCCGGGCTCGGCAGCGGCCCGATCAAAAGCACGTCCACGCCTAACGAAGTGATCCCGGCAACGAGCGCGTTTTCGAGCATGTAACCGGAGAGGCGTGTGTCTTTCCCGAGGACGATCTTCGGCCGCAAACCTTCCGGATGTTCGCGCGGATTGAGCTGGGTAAAGACATGCGCGGCCGCGCGCCCGAGCTTGAGCGCGGTTTCTGCGGTCACCGGTTCGACGTTGGCCACTCCGCGCACGCCGTCGGTTCCGAAAATTTTCTTAGGCTGGGGCAAGGCCCTAATTGAAACGCTCGAATAGTCGTTAGCAAAGGGGAAAATTCGCTGGCAAGGCGAAGCGAAGTCATCGTGTGACGAACAATCTGCCAGTGTTTCGGTAAGATGGAACCTTGCCTTTCGCAGGCCTTTTTACTTGGCTCACAGCGTGCCTGCTGATGATGAGGTGATTTCCTCGGGCGCCATTGGCGGAGATCCGCAGCATGGTGCGATGGTATTTGTCACCACGCATTGGAGCGTGGTGCTGGAGGCGCAAGGTGAATCGCCGGCGGCCCAGGAGGCGCTCGAAACACTTTGCCGCATCTACTGGCGACCACTTTACGCATTCGTTAGGCGGCAAGGCTGCGGCCACGAGGAAGCGCAGGATCTTACCCAAAGTTTTTTCGCATCGTTATTCGAGCGTGGAAGCCTGAACGCTGTCCGGAAGGAGAAGGGGCGGCTTCGTTCTTATCTGCTTAAGGCGCTGAAATATTTTTTGGCCGACGAACGGCGTCGCGCGATGGCGATCAAGCGCGGGAAAGGACAGCGACTCATCCCGTTGGAAGAACTGCGTGCCGAGGGACAGACCGAGGTGGAACCAGCAGATCCGGTGACTGCCGAAATGATTTACGAACGCCGGTGGGCTTCGACGTTGTTGGAACACGTGCTCAGCCGATTAAAGGATGAATATCGGACGGCGGGCAACGCCAGGTTGTTTGATTTGCTGAAGCGGTTGCTCCCGGATGAACCGGGGGCGCCGTCACAGGCGGAGATCGCCGCGGGGTTGGGAATGACCGAAAATGCGACCCGGCAGGCGTTCTATCGATTTCGGCAACGCTATCAATCGTTATTGCGAGAGGAGATTGCCCACACGGTTGCGACGCCCGGCGACATCGAAGACGAGCTGCGTCATCTCATAGCGGTGGTTCGAGCGTAACGCCTGGCAAAAATTTACGAAGTACAGGAGGGAGAATGTGCGGGGGACGTTCCGACAATGGTTAGAGTAATCAGAATCTGCCGCAAATGCGGCGCGAAAATCTTTTCCGATGCACCGGAAGGGCTTTGCACCGGGTGCGTGCTCGAAGCTGCGATGGGCGCCGATGAAAGTCCTGACACGAATGCAGCGCCTGATGATAAAAAAGCCGCGCGCGCAGTCGGGCTGCTGGGAGAGTTGGGCGATTACGAATTGCTGGAAGAGGTCGGTCGCGGTGGTCAGGGCGTGGTATTTCGAGCGCGGCAAAAGAGCCTCAATCGCACCGTCGCCTTAAAAGTCATTAGCCTTGGTCCGTGGGCGAGCAAAGCGCACTTGAAGCGTTTTCGCCTTGAAGCCGAAGCCGCGGCGCGTTTGGAGCATCCCGGTATCGTCCCGATCCACGAGGTCGGCGAACGTGACGGCTCGTGCTACTTCAGCATGAAGTTTGTCGAAGGCGGCCAAATTGACGAAGTGGCCCGGCGCGAGCCAATGCCGATTCGTCGCGCGGTAGAATTAATCACGAAGGTCGCGCGCACGGTTCATTATGCGCATGAACATGGAATTCTCCATCGTGACATCAAACCAGGGAACATTCTGCTGGATGCCAAAGGCGAACCGCACCTGACTGACTTCGGACTGGCGCGGCTGGTGGAAACGGAGAGCACGATGACGCGCACGCTGGACGTTTTGGGGACACCCAGTTACATGGCGCCAGAGCAAGCAATGGGGAACAATGCGGCCGTCAGCAGCGTCACAGATATCTATGGACTTGGCGCAGTGCTTTACCAATTGCTCACAGGACAGCCGCCCTTTGCTGGTGGAGCAACCTACGAGACGATCAAGTTATTGCTGGATACCGAGCCGCGGCCACCGCGCCTGTTAAATCCGAAAATAGATCGCGACCTCAGCACCATTTGCCTCAAGTGTCTCGAGAAAGATCCAAGGCGCCGCTACTCTTCCGCTCTGGCGCTGGCCGAAGATCTCGAACGCTGGCTCAGACACGAACCGATTCAGGCGCGACACACCGGAGTTTTCGCGCGAGGAGGGAAATGGGTCCGGCGCAATCCAACAACTACACTCCTCGCGGCAGCTCTGGTTGGTTTGGCGGCGGCCGCTGGCTGGATCGCTTGGAAAAGTGAATTGATTCGTCGCCCGGTGACAACTGGAATTGCAGTCCTGCCCTTTGAAAATCTGGGCGAACAGAAAGAGAACGCGGCCTTTGTCGATGGCTTACAAGACGACATTTTGACCAAGCTGGCCAAGATCGGTGACCTGAAAGTCATCAGCCGGACAAGCGTGATGGAATATCGCGGCAAACGAAATCTCCGTCAGATTGGAAATGATCTGCGGGTATCGCATGTTCTGGAGGGGAGTGTCCGGAGGGCCGGCACGCATCTTCATCTGAATGCACAGCTGATTGACACGCGCACGGACACCCACATTTGGGCCGAGGAATACGACCGCGATTTGAATGATTTGTTCGCCATCCAAGCCGAGATCGCGAAAAAAGTTGCCCAGCACCTTCACGCCAAGCTCTCAGCTAGTGAGAAGGCGTCTGTTGAGGAAAAACCAACCGAGGACCTGGTTGCCTATGATTTTTACGTCCGCGCTGTCTCCTTAATCTACAACGCCCAGGTGTCCTTGGGACCCGTTGATGCTCCAGCGACTCTTTCCGAGGCTGTGGAGCTGCTGAATAAGGCGGTTTCTCGTGATCCTAATTTCTTTCTCGCCTATTGCCAGCTAGCTCTTGCGCACGACTTGATTCATATGGGTACGGATTCCACGCCCGCGCGCCTGGCCCTGGCAAAGTCGGCCATCGATTCTGCATTTCGGTTGAGGCCGGATGCGGGGGAAGCGCACCTGGCGCTGGCATCGCACCTTT
>JBBSUP010000157.1:0-4089 GCA_038234295.1 Chthoniobacterales bacterium | reverse complement strand
CGAAGCGTGGGAGCAAAGCGCCGCCGATCCCGCGCCTCCCAGAGGGAGGCGTCTACAACGGTTGCCGCTTCACCGCGTTCTGGACGAATTTGCCCCAGCTCAGGTTGTCTTGGTCCGGCACGTGTTCGCGCGCTTTGCGGATCGCCATTTCGGAGACCGCTTCCACCACCCAATCGAAGTTGGCCTGGCCGACCGAGCTGATCTCGGCGTCCGGCGCGGGATTGCAGAAGTCGATCGCGAGCGGCACGCCGTCGCGGATCGCGAATTCCACCGTGTTCAGGTCGTAGCCAAGGTATTTATTCAGAGCGAGCACGCCTTGCTCGACCTGCTGCACGAGGTCGGCTTTGGGCTGCCAATCGGTCTGGTAGCGGAGATGAAAAGGATGGCGCGGCTCGTAGTTCATCACCTTCACCTGGCGCTGATCGATGCAGTAGCAGCGGAAGTATTTATCAAAAACGACCTCCTCCTGGAGCATCATGACGAGTTGGCCGGTCTCGCTATAGGCCCGGAAAAATTCGTCCGGGTTATTCAGTTTGTAGACGTTTTTCCAGCCGCCGCCGGCGAACGGTTTGAAGTAAGCCGGCCAACCGACGTAGGCGAAAATCGCCTCCCAATTCATCGGGTAAGCGAGATTCCGGAAGCTGTTGTCATTCGTGTCGGCCGGCGGTTGATGAGAGGGCAGCAGAACGGTTTTGGGAACGGCGACGCCGATTTTGGTCGCGAGCGCGTTGTTGAAGAACTTCTCGTCCGCGCTCCACCAGAACGGGTTGTTCACGACCGCGCAGCCGGTGAGCGCTTCGTTCTTCAGCCAGGCGCGATAGAACGGCACGTCCTGCGAGATGCGGTCGATCACGACGTCGTAACCGGTCGGCTCGCCTTGCATGACTTTGTCGATCCGCACCGGCTCGGCCATGATCTCGCGCCCGCCGGTTTTTTGGTTCACGCGCTCGACGAAAGCGGGGGGGAAGCTGTTTTCCTGACCGTAGAGAATGCCGATTTTTTTCATAAGTTGAACGGCAGATTACGCGGATTTCCGCGGATGAGAAGAGCAAAGCGCGGGGCGGAAAGTGGACCCGTCAGGCAGTTGACTAGTAACTGTTCTTACGCTTGACTGATTTCCCATTCGCGCAGGTTTTCCGCTTGACTGATTATTGGACTTACGCTTGACTTATTACGCATGAGCTTTGCCCCGAACTTCACCATCACGCCGCTCTTGCTCACCCGCGTCGAGGAGATCGCTTCCTTGCGCGAGCGGATTTTGGCCGCGGCCGTGCAGGTGCCGTGGATTCCGGCTTTGCAGAAGGATACGCGCATTCGCAACGCGCATTGCTCGACCGCGATCGAGGGGAATCCCCTCACGCTCGAGCAGGTGCGCGCGATCGAAGAAGGGCGGGAAATCCCCGCGACCGGCACGCGACCGAAGCGCGAGGTGGCGAATTATTTTGCCGGGCTGCGCTTCGTGGAGAAGAACGCGCGCCGCCGCGCGATCGGTGACGCCGAGGTGCTGAAGCTGCATCGGATCATGGCGGGAGAGGTAATGGACCAGGGCGAAGCGGGGAAATACCGCACGATCCGGGTGCGGGTGAGCGATTACGTCGCGCCGCCGCCGGAGCGCGTGGCGCCCTTGATGGCCGACTTGTTGCAATGGTGGAACCAGGAGGCGGTCGGACTTTCGCCGATCCTGAGCTCAGCGATTGTGCATCATCAGTTCGAGACGATTCATCCGTTCGCCGATGGCAACGGGCGCGCCGGGCGCATGCTCAGCCTCTGGGAGCTCTACCGGCGCGGGTTCGATAATCATCACATCTTCTCGGTGGACGAATTTTACTGGGACGATCGGCCGCGCTACTACGCCGCGCTCAAGAACGTGCGCGAAGAAGAGGGCGATCTCACGAGCTGGCTGGAATACAGCGCGGAAGGATTGCGCGGGACGCTTGAGCGGGTTTGGACGCGGGTGCAGACGCTGACCGCGCGCGCGGGCAAGGCGAAGCTCGTGCTGCGGCCGAAGCAGGAGCAGCTGCTGCACCTGCTCCGCGAGCACAAGGCGATGATGCCGCGCGAAATCTGGGACGCGATCGGCATTTCAAAACAGGGCGCGCTCGATCTTTTGCGTCCGTTGATCAAGGCCGGCCTGGTCCGGCGGATCGGGACGAAGAAAAGCGGTCGCTATGTGCTGAGGTAAGTCGCGTCATCCCGAGCGAAGCCCCACGGAGGCGGGGCGCAGCCGAGGGATCCCGTCGAGAAAATGAGAAGCGACGTCGCACGAGTTTGCGATCGGAGCTTTCGAGCAGCGTGAAGGGATCCCTCGACTTCGCTGCGCTTCCCTCGGGATGACCGGCTCCTGTAGCTCTGGCGACGCCCAATCTTGAGAGTGGACTTCGACACGGCCCGCGCCAGTTGCGAGCGCGAATTACCTCGTCGATAACTCGCTTCCGATGGATGAAAAAAAGCACACGCTGACCGGTAACATCCAGGCGCACCCGCAGTTTCCGTCGCGCATTTTGCGGAACGAACGCGACGTGCTCGTCTACCTGCCGACCGGTTACCGGCGCGCGCCGCGGCGGCGTTATCCGGTGCTTTATTTGCACGATGGGCAGAACGTCTTCGATGCCGCGACTTCCTTTGCCGGGGTGGAATGGGGAGCCGATGAAGCGGCGCAACGCCTCATCCGGCAGGGCCTGATCGAGCCGCTCATCATCGTCGCGATCGCGAACACCGGCGCGGAGCGCATCCACGAATACACCCCCACGCGGGGCGTAATCGAGGGCGCCGGGAAGCGCAAGAAACGCAGTCGCGGGCTGCTCCGGAAGTACGGACTATTTTTGAGCGAGGAACTAAAGCCGTTCATCGATCAGACCTACCGGACGAAACCGGAAGCGGAGCTCACCGGACTCGGCGGGTCGTCGTTAGGCGGGCTCGCCACGCTCGTGCTCGGGCTTTGGTTTCCGCAGGTCTTCCGCCGGCTCGGGGTGATGTCGCCATCGATCTGGTGGGACGACTGCGCCGTCTACAAGATCGTCGACGAGCTGAAGGGAAAACTGCCCCTCAAGATCTGGCTCGACACCGGCACGCACGAGCCCGGCTGGGAACGCGGCGCGGTGCTGCGCGACAAGCTCGTGGAGGTGGGCTGGCGGCTTTACGACGATCTTCAATTCACGGAGGTGGAAGGCGGCGACCACAGCGAAGGCGCGTGGGCCGCGCGGTTCGAGGCGGTTTTGCGCTTTCTCTATCCGCCTGCGCCGCCGGTCTAGGGACGGGAAGAATCCCGCGGTCGAGGAACTTGTCGTCCCGAGCGGAGCGCAGCGCAGTCGAGGGATCCCGTCGGGTTTCCCTGAAGGCCGGCCGAAGCGGTTTCCCGTGGTAACAGCGCGGCACGTTCGCTCCACGGGATCCCTCGACTGCGCTTGCGCTTCGCTCGGGATGACGCGCAACCGTCCTCTAAACGTCTTCTTTGAGGCGGTAGTCGAGCTGGCGCGAGAGCAGCCAGCGCACGCCGAACATATCGACTGTCGCGCGCACCGCGCGATTCCCGAGCCCATATTTGCTCAACCCGAACTGCCGCGCGCGATGGTTCACCGGGATCTCGACCAGCCGGTAACCCGCGCCTTTTACCAGCGCGGGAATGAACCGGTGCATGCCCTTAAACGGCACGAGCGTGCGCACGCATTCGCGCCGCATCGCCTTGAGCGTGCAGCCCGTGTCACGGACGCCATCTTTCGTGAAACGGCTGCGCACGAAATTCGCGATCCGGCTCGTTAGGCGCTTCACCACGCTGTCCTTCCGCTTCGCGCGATAACCGCAGACCAGATCCGCTCCGCGTTCAATCTCCGCGATGAGCCGCGGGATATCGGCCGGATCGTTTTGCAGATCGCCATCGATCAGCACGACCACGGCGCCGCGCGCCGCGTTCGTGCCGGCATACATGGCCGCGCTTTGGCCGGCATTTTTCTCGAAACACAGGACGCGCACTCCGGGTTCGGGCTTGATCCGCGCGAGGGTCGCGTCGCTCGAGCCGTCATCGACAAAAATGATCTCGTGCTCGATCCCGGCGAGCGCAGCGGCGAGCTCGGCCTGGAGGATCGGCACGTT
>JBBSUP010000156.1:0-4125 GCA_038234295.1 Chthoniobacterales bacterium | reverse complement strand
CCGCAACTGGTGGTCGAAATACATCATCTCGTTCTTTCTGCTTTTCTGGTTCGGTATCGTTATTTTTCTCGCCTTTAACATCACTGTTTTCGGCGAATCGCTGGCGGGTCTCGCGGAAGTTAATTTCCAACTTCACGTTCCGCTTCAGGAATGGGTCGCCGCGTTGAATCTCCCGCTGACCTGGGTCGCGCTCGTGCTCCTCGCCCTCGCGCTTTACCTGCTCTTGCCGGAGAATTACCTCACGATCCGGCAGGCGCTCCCGGGTGCGATTTTTTTCGCCGTCGGCTGGATGCTGGTGACGAAGCTCTTCCAGTTTTACGTCGCGCGTTACGATCGTTACAACCCGACGTATCTTGCGCTCGCTTCCATCATCATGCTCCTGACCTGGATGTGGCTGACGAATCTGTTCCTGCTCCTCGGGGGAAAAATTAACGCCATCCTCCGCCGCGAGAGTGAGCGCGCCGCGGTCGCGCGCGCCGCCGCCGAGCGGGATCCGCAGCCGGCCTAACGATTCACCATGCACCTCGTGAGCAAGAGCGCGCTGGAGGGACGGGCGCTGCCCCGTCCGTGTCTGGTCGGCCGCGGTGAACGCCGATCTCTCGCGGACGACACGGCGGTCGCGCCTCCAGTTTGGCCCACGCTGGCGGGTGATTCGCCTAACCAGGCCGTTGTATTTTGACTCGTCGCTTGCGCTCCTCTTTTCCCTGGCTCCTCGCACTCGCCGCGTTGCTCACGTTGATCGGCAGCGCGCTCCACGCGGAGCTGACGGAGGAACAAAAGCGGGATCTTTTCCTGAAATCGCGCGAGCAGATGCGCACGGTGCCGAGCGCGACCCCGGAGAAATCCGCCACCCCGCGGCGCAAACCGAAGCCAGCCGCACATCCGCCGGCGAAGCGAAAAAAGTCGCCCACGCCCAGGCCGACCCCCGAGGAGGAAGAGGAAGAAAAACCCACGCGCACGCCCAGGCGATCCACCCCGGAACCGGAAGAAACCGCGACCCCGCGCCGCCGGCCCGAGGAGTCGACACCGGCTCGCACCATCGCCGTGAAACCGACCGCGACCCCGCGCGCAACCAAGGCTCCGGTCGAGCCGCCGCCGCCCGCCGATGTCGTAGTGAAGAAGTCCGGCTACGAAAAGCCGCGCGGTTTCTCGATCCTCCCGTTCCACCTCTTCGGGAAGCATTATAACTATCTCACGCGCTCGGTCCGGAGTCAGATCGACCGCGCGCCGGTCCTGCGCGAGCGCTGGCGTTTCATCATCGTGCACAACAGCGGCACGAAGCAGGGGAACGCGCGCATTTTCGACTACTACCACAAGCACGTGCGCCGGATGCAGAACGGCCTCGCCTACCATTTCGTCATCGGCAACGGCACGTCTTCCGGCGACGGCGAGATCGAGATCGGCAATCGTTGGACACGTCAGATCAATGGCGGCCACGTGCACAGCGATTACCTGAACAACATTTCGTTAGGAATTTGCCTGGTCGGCGATTTTAATCGCAGCCAACCGACCCGCGCGCAGCTCGCTTCCTGTGAGGAGTTGATCCGTTATCTCCGCGCGCGCTGTGGGAAAGTCGCGCGCAAAGAGATTCCCGTGCGCCCCCATCGCGAGATGAATCCGCCGCGCTGGGCGACCGATTGTCCCGGCGACGCTTTCCCGTATAAATGGTTCCGGCAGTTTTGACCGCGTAAATCCAGAACGCCCGGGTAGCGCCCACGTCTCGTGGGCTGGCGACGGTGTTCCACCGTCGCGAACTTTCCTCAAAGCGCGCCATCTCCCTGACGCCCGCGTTGTCAGGAAAGTTCGTCGCGCTGGAACAGCGCGACCAGCCCACGGAACGTGGGCGCTACCCGGACCTTGCGATTCAGCTCAGTTTCCGCTCGAGGATTTCGCCAACGAGCGCGGGATTGGCGCGGCCTTGCGAAAGCTTCATCACCTGACCTTTGAGGAAGTTAATTGAGGCGAGGTTGCCGGCGCGAAAATCGGCCGCGGGTTTCGGATGGGCTGCGATCACCTGGTCGCAGAGCGCCTCGATCGCGCCCGTGTCGCTCAGCTGCTCCATCCCTTTCTCGCGCACGATCTCACCCGCCGTCCGACCGCTCGCAAACATCTCGGCAAAGACTTCCTTCCCCTGTTTTCCGCTGATCTTCCCGCTCTCGATCAGCTCCGCCAGCTCTTCCAAAGCGCGCGGGGGAATCGGGCAGTTCGTTATCGCGAGTCCTGTGTTCGTTAGGGCGCTTTGCAGGTCGTTCAGGATCCAGTTCGCGATTGCTTTCGGGCGTGTTTTGTTCTGCGCCGCCGCTTCGAAGTAGCGCGCCAGCTCCAGGTCCGCGGCGAGCACCGCGGCATCATAGGCGCTCACGCCGTAGTCGGCTTCAAAGCGCCGGCGTTTCGCCTCGGGCAATTCCGGGACGCGCGCGCGCATTTCCTCGACGAGCGTTGCCGTATCGACCGGCTGCAGGTCCGGCTCCGGGAAGTAGCGATAGTCGTGTGCCATCTCCTTCCGCCGCATCAGGAATGTCCGCCCCGCGTCGTCGTCCCAGCCGCGCGTCTCCTGCTCGAGCGCCTCGCCGCGCGCGAGTGCTTCGGTCTGGCGCGCGACTTCGTAGGCCAGCGCGCGCCGCACGCCGCTAATTGAGTTCATGTTCTTGATCTCGATCTTCGCGCCGAGTTCGGCCTGTCCTTCTGGTCGGATCGAGACATTGCAATCGCAGCGCAACTGCCCCTTCTCCATATCCGCGTCGCTCACGCCGCCGTAGATGAGGATTTGTTTGAGCGCGGTGAGGAAGCGAAAGGTTTCCTCCGGTGACGCGATCACCGGTTCGGTCACGATCTCCATCAGCGGCGTGCCGGCGCGGTTGAAGTCGATTCCGGTGTTCGATTCGAAGTGGAAGCTCTTCGCGACGTCTTCTTCGAGATGAATCCGCACGAGGGCGACTGAGGAATCCACGAGCGGCATGCGGCCGCCTTGGCAGAGCGGCTGATCGTACTGCGAGATTTGGTAATTCTTCGGCATGTCCGGGTAGAAATAATTCTTCCGGTCGAACTTGCAGCGCGGCGCGATCTCGCAGCCGAGCATCAGGCCTGTGAGCGCGGTCAGGCGCAGCGCCTCATGATTGATCACGGGCAAAGCGCCGGGCAGGCCGAGGCAGGTCGGGCAGGTGAGTGAGTTCGGCGGCGCCCCGAACTCGACCGCGCAGCCGCAGAACATCTTCGAGCGGGTGTGCAGCTGCACGTGCACTTCCAATCCTATACTCGTTAGGTAAGTCATTCCGACGGTTTCCGGCCTTGCAGCGCATAGTCGAGCGCCTTCTGAAAGTCGAACTGTCGCACTTCTTCGGCCAGCTTCGGGTCGTTCAAAGCCTCGACGAGCTTCGGGTTCTGGAGCAGCTCCAGGTAACGCTGCTGATTGATTAGATCGACGATTTCCGGATCATCGCGCAAGGCGAGAATGCGCGGGTTCTGGGTTAGCCGCTCCGCGCCGGGGTAAGAAAGAAAACGTTCCGCACGACTCGGATCGGAGACGATGGCGCCGACTTTGCCGAGCGCCTGGTAGGTCGTCGTGGGGACGACGTCGATTCCTTTAACCACTTCCCCTAACGAACCCAGCTCAAGCGAATTCTTGAGTCGCGCGAGCGAGGCGACCAGCGGCGCCGGGGTCGCGGCGCGCACGTTAATTGCAGGGGTGAGAGGAGCCGGAGCCGGAGTGGCGCCTGCGGTTTTCACCTCCGCGCTGGCGATGGAACCGACTGCGCGGATCGCGACGACGATGAACCAGACGGTGAGCAGGCCAAAAAAAATCCCGAGGAGCGCGCCGCTCGCGCCGTAGAGCAGACGGACGAGCCCTACTTTTTGCTGGGCGGTGCGCTTAAAAAGAACCGCGCCGATGGTGGTGATCGCGGCGTAAACGATGAGGGCGAGAAGCGCGCCGGAACCGGCCGTGAGCGCGAAGTCGGGCGCGCGGATGAGTGGGCGAAGGATGGGCAGGAGCAGTCGGCCGCCGAAGAGGCCGACGACGTAGGCGGCCAGGACGGCGCCGAGGCGGACGAGTTGCCTAACGAGTCCAAGTCTCCAGCCGCGCAGGATCTCGAACGCGATCAGGAGGAGCGCGCCGATGACGAAGAT
>JBBSUP010000155.1:0-4301 GCA_038234295.1 Chthoniobacterales bacterium | reverse complement strand
ACCCGCAGCCCGCCGGTTTCGGCGGACAGCAATAATGTCCAGTGGCCCCGCGCGCGCAAGGCGAAACTAGCCGCCTTTTCCCGCGCCCGCCGCCCGTGCTAAAATGCGCTCATGCCTCATCTTCACACTCCGTTTGGCGCGCTTACGCTCCTCCAGCTTTTCATCTCCGCCTTCTTCGCGATCTGCTTCCTCCAGTCCGGCATCGACAAAGTGACCGACCGGAAAGGCAACCTCGAATGGCTCACCGGACATTTCGCGTCCAGCCCGCTCGCGGGGACGGTGCCGACACTCTTTTTTATCCTTACCGTGCTCGAGCTCGCGGCCGGGACGCTCAGCGCGATTGGTTGCGTGCTCGTGCTCGTGCGCCACGACACCGCGATCGCGTTTTATGGAGTCCTGCTCTCCGCACTCGCTCTGCTCGCGCTCTTTTTCGGGCAACGCATGGCGAAGGAATATCCCGGCGCCGCCTCCCTCGTGCCCTACCTCATGGTTGCTTTCGCCGGGCTTTACTTCCTCGCCTGACGTTTTGCCTAACGATGGCAGCGCTTGACCGCCGCACGCGGCAAACTTCTTCAAGCGCGTTGCTGCTCAGCCGGCTTCAGGCGAGGCTTTTGCATGGTCAACATCTCGATCGAATACACGGGCGGCCTGCATTGCGACGCGGTGCATGGGCCATCACAGGCGAAAGTCGCGACCGACGCACCGGCCGATAACCAGGGGAAAGGTGACGCTTTTTCGCCCACCGATCTGGTCGCAACCGCGCTCGGAACGTGCATCGCAACCACGATGGCGATCGTCGCGGAGCGGCATGGAGTGGAATTGAAAGGGATGACCGTGAGCGTAGGCAAGGAGATGGCGAGCGACCCGCGCCGGATCAGCCGCCTAACGACTGCGGTGCACTTGCCGTTGCCGCAGGATCATCCGCAGCGGGAACTGCTCGAGAAAGCCGCGCTCGGCTGCCCGGTGCACCGGAGCCTGGCTCCGGAAATGGAGCGGCCGACGAACTTCTTCTGGGAAGGCTAGAGCCGCCTCTGGGCAGCCCCAAGCTAACGTGTCATCCCGAACCGGCGAAGCGCGGCGAGGGATCTCGCAAGCGTTGCTCGACGCGATTTTGCCTAACGACGCCACCAGACGCCTGGGAGATCCCTCGCCGTCTGCGCGGCCCGGGATGACAACGCGTTTGCGTGCGCTCGGTTGTCCGAGCGCATCGCAGCCTCGCTGCGGAGATGGAGCGGCCGACGGGAGCTGTAGACGTTTCGCTCTGCGAAACGCGGGTGTCGGCGTCGCCGCTTGCTAGTGGCGCGGTGCGAGCGCACGCCCGCGCCTCCCAGAGGGAGGCGTCTACAAGCGGCTGGCCGCGTTTATTGCCCGAGCACCCAGGCGAAAATCAACGGCGCGCAAATCGTCGCATCGCTTTCGACCACGAACTTCGGAGTCGAGGGCGCGAGCTTGCCCCAGGTGATTTTCTCGTTCGGCACCGCGCCGGAGTAGCTCCCGTAGCTCGTCGTCGAATCGCTGATTTGGCAGAAATATCCCCAGAGTGGCACGCTGGTGCGCTCGAGGTCCTGATGCAGCAGCGGGACGACGCAAATCGGGAAATCGCCGGCAATGCCGCCGCCGATTTGAAAGAAACCGATTGAGCCCTCGCGGTTGCGCAGCCGCTTCGAGCTTTTGGTGTAGTAATCCGCGAGCCAGGTCATGTATTCGATGCCGGTGCGCACGGTGTGCACGTTCTTCACCTCACCGCGGATCACAGCGGCCGCATACATATTCCCGAGCGTCGCATCCTCCCAACCGGGCACGACGATCGGCAGATTCTTCTCGCAGGCCGCGACCATCCAGGAATTTTTCGGATCGATCTGGTAGCTCTTCTTCAGCTTCCCGCTGCGCAGAATCTTATACATGAACTCATGCGGGAAAAAATGCTCTCCCGCGCGGTCGGCGGCGATCCACTCTGCGAGCACCGCCTTCTCAATCCGTCGCATCGCCTCCATTTCGGGGATGCACGTGTCGGTCACGCGATTCATGTGCCGCGAGAGCAATTGTTCCTCGTCCTGCGGCGTGAGCTGCCGGTAATGGGGGACACGCTCGTAATGGTCGTGCGCGACGAGGTTGAAAATATCCTCTTCGAGGTTGGCGCCGGTGCAGACGATCAGGTGCACCTTGTCGCGCCGGATCATCTCCGCGAGCGAGATGCCGAGTTCGGCGGTCGACATCGCACCCGCCAGCGTCATCAACATCTTGCCGCCGCCGGCGAGGTGTTGCTCATAGCCCTTGGCGGCATCGAGGAGCGACGCGGCGTTAAAGTGGCGGTAATTCTGCGCGATGAATTGGGAGACCGGACCCTTCTTGGCCGCGAGCGCGGCGTTGGTTTGTTCGGGACTCGTTGAGCGTCGTTTGGTTTTCATTCCCAGGGTAATTGTCGTTAGGCTGGATAAAGCCAGCGCATGTAATCGGCCACGCCGGCCTCGAGCGAAAACTGCGGCTCGTAACCTAATGACCGCCGCACATTCGTGAGATCGGCTTCGGTGTGGTTTTGGTAATGGGCGTGCGGATTGTCGAAATACTCCGGCTCGAACGTCGTGCCTAACGAGTCGTTCAGGATCGTGATCAGCTCGTTGAACGAACGCGCCTGGCCGGAGCCGAGGTTGTAGATGCCGCTCTCCTTCGCCTCCATCGCGCGGAGGGTTCCCTGCACGATGTCCTTCACGTAGACGAAGTCGCGCTTCTGCTCGCCGTGCTTGAATACCCGCGGCGTTTTCCCCTCCTTCATCTGGCGTGCGAGATGCAGAATCATGCTTGCGGGCATTCCTTTGTGCGCCTCGCGCGGGCCGTAAACGTTGAAGTAACGCAGGCCGACAATCTTCCAATCCGGGCACTCCGCCGTGGCGCGGCGCGCGAGGTTATCCATGATCGCTTTCGAGAACGCGTAGACATTCGCCGGCGCGGCGGTGTCGGCCTCGGTGTTCATGCCATCGGCCGCGCCGTAGGTCGCCGCCGAGGATGCGTAAACGGTCCGCGTTTTGTTCGGTCGCGCGAAGGCAAGCAGACGGCGGAAGCTTTCGACGTTGTCGTGCACCTGCTCGTGCTGGTCGTGATTCGTCGTGTCGGTGATCGAGGCGAGGTGGAAAATTCCGTCAAACTTCTGTTCCCCAAATTTTTCCGACCAATCGAGCCCGGCCAGATTCGCGGCCACGACGTCGCCGCGATAACTCCGCAGATTTTTGAAATCCCCTGAGCGAAAATCGTCAATCACCGTGAGCTCTGCATCCGGGTATTTCTCCTGGAGCGCGAGGGTGAGGTTCGAGCCGATGAAGCCGGCGCCGCCGGTCACGAGGAAGCTGGGATTATTCGTTGTCAAAGCGAGGAGGCCGGGGGGAAAGGCACAGATAAATCTTGAGCCGGGAAGCGCAAGCCGCTAGTTCTCCCGCAGTTCTTTGCGAGTTTGAACAGTGGAACGGCGCGAGAAATCCCGTGGAAACCGGGAGCAGTTGCGCTGCTGTAACTGGATACGACTTCCCACATGCCAATCGTTCGGCAAGAGCCGGCGGTGAAGGCGGGAAGAAGGTGTGCGTGAGATCGCGAGGTCGAAGCGCCGGAAGCCAGGAGCCAGAATATTTGCCCGCTCCACTCTCATTCGTGCCGCCGCGTGTGCGGGCCGGCGCGACAAAACTTCTTCGCAGAAAAGAAGAGTGAGAGTCGTGGAGGAAGCGCCGGCAGGTGACGAGTCCGCCTCTCTTTTATTGGAGGTCACTTGTCATGTTTGGATTGAAAAAAGGGAAGGCGCCGCGGGATTCGGAATCGTCGGACGTTTTCGAAGCGTTGATACAAGGTCCGGGTAGCGCCCGCGTTTCGCGGGCTGGCGACGGTGTTCCACCGTCGCGAACTTTTGTTCCGCGCGGCGTCGGGGAAAAGCTGGAGCCGCTAGGAAAGTTCGTCGCGGTGAAACACCGAGACCAGCCCACGGGACGTGGGCGCTACCCGGAGCTTGGCCTCGCCGTCTTTCTGGTCCTATCCGCATCGTTAGGCAACGTCGTCGCGCAGGATGCGGTGACGCCCCCAGAGACGGCGGAGATCGTCGTGAGTGCGACCCGGTTGGCGCAACCGGAAGAAGAGACGCCCGCGAGCGTGACCGTCCTCACCGAGGAGGGTTTCGCGAACAAACAAACCGAGCGCGTCGGCGACGTTTTGCGGCAGGTGCCGGGACTTTCCGTGGTGCAAAGCGGCACGGCCGGTCAGCTCACTTCCGTCTTCACGCGTGGGCTCCGGAGCGAGCACACGCAAGTGCTGATCGACGGTGT
>JBBSUP010000154.1:0-4371 GCA_038234295.1 Chthoniobacterales bacterium | reverse complement strand
TTCGTGCCCGACGACCATCGGCACCGGGATGGTCTTCTGCGACCACGCGTCCCAGTTATAAATGTGCACGTCGGTGCCGCAGATCGAGGTCTTCTTGATCCGGATAAGGACGTCGTCGTCGCCCACCTCGGGCACGGGCACGTCTTCGAGCCAAAGCCCAGGTTTCGCCTCTTTCTTGACCAGCGCCTGCATCGTCTTTTGCACGCGAGAAGATTAGGCGAAATAGGAGCGCAGGAAAGCAGGAAGGTGCTCCGGCGCGATCCACCCGCTCACTCCGCTGCGCTCAGAGTGCTCACGGGAGCGCGACGCTCAGCCGGCGCGAGGAATATGGCACTTGCGTCGAAGGCAGCGGAGGAGAACTCGATCGGCGACCCCGAAGATAGAAGATGAGTGCGAGCACGAAAAGGATCACGCCCAACGGGCAAAGAACCAATCCCACCGTTGTGGAGACGAGCGTGAAACCGATGGTCTTGGGAGAACACCTGCGGATCACTGGCCCCGGACCCGCCGAGCGGGAGAAAGGCGCGAATCATGCCGAGCGTCGTGCCCCAAGAGCACGACTAGAAAGCCCCAATAAGCCAGTCCGCGCACCGCGGTCCGCCGTTGGACGGACCGGCCGTGGCGAGCCAGCGGTTGGCAGCATTCGCCTGATTAGGCCTCGGGTTCGTGACAAACCGCTTCGATATTGTGCCCGTCCGGATCTTCTGAAGTGCGTGGGCCTGCGCGAAGCCAGTTACGGGATCGAGTGGCCCCTGTTGGTCCCGACCAACCGAACGTCCAGCCTATCCACGATGCCGCTCAAGTTGAGATCGTCGCGGAAGTTAGCGGAAGTAACCACCTGGCCCTTGTCGGCGTTAATCTTTTGGTTGTCGGCTTTGTCCACGGTGCGATTGCCGTTGACATCGGCCGTTAGGAATCCAAACGGAACGTCGCCATGGGGCTGGCCGTCGCCGTTAATGTTTTGCACTCGCAGCGTGACGACTTCTGCACTTGTCACACCAGTTAGTTGTGCGGTCAGGGTGTTCCCACTGAAAGAGATTGGCCCAACGGTGGCACTTCCACTGGCGGCTAGAACCTCGCCAGAGGTGACAGCTCCATCGAACGTGAAGACGGCATTGTAAGTGCCGGAAGCGCGGTCTTCCACGCCTGAGAGACCTGTCAACGGCATTGCGATGTCGAACGTCCCGGCCCCGCCATGAGTCAGGCGGGAGGCTGCGCTCAGCAGGGTTGCAGTCCCTCCCGTCACATCCAAAAACGTCGCACTGATCGGCCCCCAGGTCTCTAAGCCCTGAAAACTGTTCACGCCGCGTCCGCGCACGAAGATCAGGTGGCGACCGACCGACAGGCCGGCCGTGTTGATGGTCGCGTTAACAGCTACGGTCGGCGAATTGAACGTGCCGTTCATAGGGATGGCGGTGCCGCCAGCCCAAGGCGGCGTGTCAATGTAATATTCGGCCGCGCCCACGTTCTGGCTGAACGCGTTTTTTGACCAGGCGAAGTTAATGCTGGCGGTTAGCTGTGACGGCACGCCGGGCGCCACTGATGCCGGGTTAGTGACAACCGTGTTGGCATCTGGGCCGTGCGAAGTCAGATAGGGCGTGCGCGCGATCTTCGCCAGGTAAAGAAGCATCCCCCGATTCTCAGGCCAGATACCCTGTGATGAGCCGCAGCCTGGATTATCTATGCACGAGTAGAGAGGGAGGAAGTCCTGGCCGCTTAACTCGGTGGAGAAGGACGCCATGCCCAGCTCACCGTAGGTCCAGTCAATCGAACCTCCATCTACCGGATATAACTGATCGATGATCGAGCCAAAAGGGTAACCGTTACCGCCCGCGTTCGTCGCGGCCATGTGTGCGGCGATGTTATTCGTCTCAGCATAGTTAGGCATCCGCGTGCTACTCCAGCCCCACGGAAAGAGGTTGACTGGCACAACGGTGTGGATGTTCTGATAAACGCCGGTCGCCGTGATCGGCGCCGGGTCGGTGTCGCCGGGGCCGCGCTGGTCGGGGACGAGGGCACGAAGCTTGTTCGTGATGGCCATGGTCTCCGGCTCCGATCCCGCCGACATCCCTCGATAGGTCTGGTCGCACACAAAACCGCTCGAGCCATTGCAGCAGCCCCAGTGGAAGGGGAAGTTACGGTTGTTGTCGACGCCGAATTGATTAGACGAGCTGGGAGGCCAGGAACACCCGCCGCCTCCGATGTTGTCGCCATTCTTGCGGTAGAGGTAGGGGCTGTTGCCGTTACCTCCCGCCTCCACGATGTGGTGACCGTCCGGGTTGACTTCGGGCATCAGCCAGATGTCGTGATAATCCAGGAGCCAGTGAATATCGGCATCGGTATTATAGTTATCGAGCAGGTAATCAATCAGGCGGATGACGACTTCCGGCGTAGCGATCTCGCGGGCGTGGATATCACCGTCCACCCAGAGGACCGGTTTGGGGCCTGGTATGTTGCGGTTCGTGAGGTGGAGCGCAAACAGGTCATAGCCGTTCCAAGGACTGGGGAGGACGCACTGGCCTGGATGGACCTTGCACCAGGAGTCGCCGATATCGACCTTCTCAACCAGAGTTGGGGACTGGGCCACCTTCTGGTCCAGGAAAGCGTAGATTTCCTCGACCGACTTATAGCCGCCAAAAAAAGTGTCGCGCATAATTTGCGGGTCGCTCAGGTTGCGACTGCTGTTCTCGTCTAGCTCGACTCGGAGACCGCGCGCCGTCAGGCTCTCGTAGAGCGCGCGATCGCGGATGACCGTTAGATAGCCTCCGGTCGTCGGCACTTCTTCGGGGTTGAGTTCCTGGGCCAGTTGGTCGCGCTCGGCGCGGTCGTGGAAGTAAACGCGCATCACCAGCGTACTGTACTTATCGGCGATTGAACTTTGGTCGCCCGCTGGATTCCCCGCCACAACCTGCGCTTGGCTGCTTCGGCCGCTCGACTGTTTGGGGCCAGCCGCCAAAGCGAGACCGGCCAGAGTGACTGCGGCGAGGACGCAGAAGGCGGACAAGACGCGCCGCACGCGCGCCGGTGATTTCTTGGCCGGATTTGCTGTATTAAGATCGTTTTTTTTCATTTTTGGAATTCCGTTCAGGAGGTTTTCTGTCCTATTTTCCGAGGCCCGGTTCCTTGAATTTCCAAGATCCCGGCGCGGCGCGACATTGCGTACGAAAGCTCCAAAGGATGCAAGGTAAAATGGGGCTCAGCGACGGTGGGGGAACTATTAGCGCGTCGGGGACAAGAAATCTCTCCCCGGGGCGATGGGGGATTTTCATCTTGCCGGAGCGGGTCTGGCGGAAAAGGGTAGGCTCGCAGGGTGGCCGGGGACGAGGCTGCGGACACCGCGGACGCGGTTTTCACGGATGGGAATTGCTCGCGGCTGATCGCGGTGGTGGATTGGCCGGCCGGGGCGAGGGCATCCGGCGCTTCCCCGGCGATACCTCAGTGGACAAAGCGCTTTTGCTTGGGAAGATGGCAGTTGCATGCCAGTTTCCACCGAGCGCGCTGCCGCCAAGCCCGTCACCGCTCGGCTCACTTTTGTGCTCCGGTTTGCGAGCACGATTGCGCTCTGGTCGGTCGCGCTCTTCATCGTTTTCGCCGGCTACGAGCTGGGGTTTTACGCGCTCATCAGTGTCCTCGGGATGATCGCGCTCTGGGAGTTTTACGGGATGCTCGATCACAAGAGGCTCCCGAATTTCAAGATCACTGCGATGATCTGCGGGGGGATTATGCTGATGGGAAGTTTCTATTACTTCTCGCACTACGGGCCGGCGCGCTCCTACGATTTTGAGACGGCGGTGCTGCTCTTTTTCCTGCTCACGGTTTTTACCCGGCAGATGTTCAGTTTCCTGCGCGACGACGAGCCGCTGCGGACGATGGCGTACACGCTTTTTGGGCTGCTCTACGTCCTTTGGCTGTTTAACTTCGTGACCAAGATCGTCTACGCGACACCGCGTCTGCCGGATGGGTCGGTCACGGGGCAGTTCTATGTCTTTTACTGCATCGCGATCACGAAATTCAGCGACATGGGCGCCTATCTCACCGGGAGCCTGATCGGGAAACATCCGCTCGTGCCGCACATCAGTCCGAAGAAAACCTGGGAAGGATTTTTCGGCGCGCTCTTTTTCTCGCTGCTCGCGAGTGTGGGACTGATTTTGTTGATGCCGGGACACTTCTCGATTCTGACCATGCCGCACGCGATCGTGCTCGGGCTGCTTCTGGGCTTCGCGGCGGTGATCGGCGATCTCGCAGAGTCGATCATCAAGCGCAGCACGGGGGTGAAGGATTCCGGGAACATGCTCCCCGGAATCGGGGGCGCGCTCGACTTGATCGACAGTCTGCTCTTCACCGCGCCGCTCCTTTTTTTCTATCTGCGGC
>JBBSUP010000153.1:0-4372 GCA_038234295.1 Chthoniobacterales bacterium | reverse complement strand
CACCAAAATGAGAGCATGGCCGGCTTACGGGTTCGCGTGACCGACACCGGGATCGGAATCTCCGAGGACGTGCAACGCCGGCTCTTTCGCGCGTTCATGCAAGCCGATGGCTCGACGACGCGTCGCTATGGCGGAACTGGGCTGGGCTTGGCGATCTGCAAGGAGCTGGTGGCGAAGATGGGCGGGGAGATCGGGGTCGATAGCTTGCCCGGAAAGGGCTCAACCTTTTGGTTTACGGTCCAGCTGCCGAAACAGCTCAATGCAACTGAAGTAAGCACCCAAGTGAACGAAGTGACCGCGCTGCGCCACGATCTTCCTAACTGCGACTCGGCGGAAGTGAATCTCCAGCGCGGCCGCGTCTTGATCGCAGAGGATAACGTCGTGAATCAACGAGTGGCGGTAGCTCAACTGAAGAGCCTTGGTTACTTCGCGGATGTCGCTGCGAACGGCGTCGAGGTGCTGGAAGCTCTCGCGCGGATTCCCTACGACATCGTGCTCATGGATTGTCAGATGCCCCAGCTCGACGGTTACGAGACGACCCGGCGAATCCGCGAAGAAGACGGCCATCAACCATACATCATCGCGATTACCGCGAATGCGATGCAAGGTGATCGCGAAGTCTGTCTGGCGGCAGGGATGAATAGTTACATCACTAAGCCTGTTCGCGCCGCAGAGTTAAAGGCCGCCTTGCTGAGAGCAGCGAAGGAAACGGAGAGGCCGCTCAGAGCGAGTGCGTTGGCTAATTTAGCAGGACTGGCGAAAGCCGGTGATCCAGACATTGTTGTCGACTTAGTCACACTCTTTGCGGAATCAACACCCCCGCTTTTGGCTAAGGCGCGCCTCGCGCTCGAAGACTCCCAGCAATTAAAGATCATCGCGCACACCATCAAAGGAAGCTGCAGTAATTTCGGGGCCACGCGGATGGAGACACTCTGCCACGAGCTGGAAAACATGGACGGCGAGGATGCCCCGGCACGCTCAAGAATGCTGCTGACAGCGATTGATCGCGAATATGCGAAAGTCCAAGGCGCATTGGACGACTTCTGTGCGACTGACCTCCTTACCTAGACCTTCAGAAAGCCGCTATTGGCTTGGAGTCTCGGGAGTTTCTCATTGAGCTGTTTTCAGCTGTTCGCGATTTTAACGGACACACATCCGACAGGTTAAGAGCGTCTCGGTAGTAGCCGCATCGTGGACAGGCACGGGTCGGGCTTATCTCAGGGCAGCGAAAGTGCTCCCGGGACTACGTATTCGTGCCCGATCACCTTCCTCTACGCGGTTGATCCTCATCATGAAAAACACGAACGCCCCATCCAAAATGAAATCGCTCCAGAAATCTCCGACCGGCATCCGAGGCCTCGATGAGATCACCGAGGGCGGTTTACCGACCGGCCGGCCGACGCTCGTCTGCGGCGGCGCGGGCTGCGGCAAGACGCTGCTCGGGATGGAATTCCTCGTGCGCGGAGCGACCGAATACGGTGAGCCGGGCGTCTTCATGGCGTTCGAGGAAACGTCTGATGAACTGACGGAAAACGTTGTTTCGTTAGGCTTCGATCTGCCGGCACTGGTCGCGGCGAAGAAGCTGCTGGTCGATTACGTTTTTGTCGATCGCGCTGAGTATCAGGAGACGGGTGAGTACGATCTGGCCGGGCTCTTCATCCGGCTCGGTTACGCGATCGATTCGATCAAGGCAAAGCGCGTCGTGCTCGATACCATCGAAGTGCTTTTCGGGGCACTCCCGAATCAGGCAATCGTGCGCGCCGAGCTCCTTCGGCTGTTTCGCTGGCTGAAGGAAAAAGGCGTCACGGTCGTGATGACGGGCGAGCGCGGCGACGGAACGCGGACCCGCTACGGTCTCGAGGAGTACGTCTCCGATTGCGTCATCTCGCTCGATCATCGCGTGGTCGATCAAGTCACGACGCGACGCATCCGCGTAGTCAAATATCGCGGCACTACCCATGGCACGAACGAGTATCCGTTCCTGATCGAAAAAGATGGCATCTCCATCTGGCCGATCACGTCGGTGCAGCTCGAACACGCTGCCTCATTGGAGCGCGTCCCGACTGGGATCGAGCGACTCGACACCATGCTCGGCGGGAAGGGATTTTATCGCGGGAACAGCATTCTCCTCTCCGGCACCGCCGGCACGGGGAAAACAAGCGTAGCGGCGGCTTTTGCCGATGCCACCTGCCGGCGCGACGAGCGTTGCCTCTACTTTTCCTTCGAGGAATCGCCCAGCCAGATCATGCGCAACATGGGCACGATCGGGATTAAGCTGGAGCCGTGGGTGAAAAAAGGGCGGTTGCAGTTTCACACCGTGCGGCCGTTTCATTACGGCCTCGAGATGCACCTCGCGCGCACGATCAAGGCGATCAGCGAATTTGGGCCTTCCGTTGTGATCATTGATCCGATTTCGGGCCTCGATACGAGCGGGACTCCGCTGGAAGTGAAGGGCGCGTTAATGCGGCTGATGGATTTCCTGAAAGGCAAAGGCATCACTGCGATGCTGACCGATCTGAAAATGGGCAGCAATTTGCTCGAAAATACCGACGCGGCGATTTCTTCGCTCGTCGACACCTGGCTGATGCTGCGCGATCTCGAAAGCAACGGCGAGCGCAACCGCGGCCTGCACGTTTTGAAGTCGCGCGGGATGGGCCACTCGAATCAGGTGCGTGAGTTCATTCTTTCGAACGACGGCATTCAGCTGACCGATGTTTACATCGGCCCCAGCGGCATGCTTACCGGCTCGGCGCGAGTCCAGCAGGAAGGCCGCGAGTTGGCGGAGCGCGTGAGCCTGAACGAGGAAGCCGAGCGGCAGCAACTGGCACTGGAATGCAAACGCGCCGCGCTCGAAGCGCAGATCGCCGCCTTGCGCGCCGAGTTCTCGGGCGAAGAAGCGATCATCACGCGCACCGTGAGCATGGACAAACAACGTGGAGCGGTGCTCGCGCTCGATAAGGCAGCGATGGGTCGCAGCCGCCAGGGCGATGTGGTCAAGAGCAACGGAAACCGGCTGCATGCCAACGGCGTGCCGGGAGGGCGAGACTCCGTCGAGCCTGGTGGTAAGCGCGGAAAAAGGCTGGGCAAAGTCTCGACCAACGGAGGGAAACGCGCTTGAAAACGCTCGCCCAAAGTCGCCTCGCGAAGCTGGCGCTGGCAGCGCCTCCGAAGTGGGAATTGCGCCTTTACGTCGCCGATAACACAGCTAAATCGGTCGCTGCGTTTCGTAATCTTGAACAACTCTGCGAAGAGCACCTCCCCGGGCGCTACCACATTGAGGTCATCGACCTGCTGAAGAATCCGCAGCTCGCGCAGGGCGACCAGATTCTCGCCGTGCCCGCGGTGGTGCGAAAGCTGCCCGTTCCAATTCGCAAGATTATCGGCACGCTCGCTGATACGGAGCGCGTGCTCGTAGGGCTCGACCTTCGTCCGCACGAAGCTGATCCATTTGCCCCTCGAAAGGCCCAATAGCCATGGCTGCCCAGAATGGTCGGGACGAAAAATACATCCTCCGGCTCTACGTCGCCGACCAGACGTCGCAGTCCGCAATCGCCGTTCGCAATCTGAAGAACCTTTGTGAAAAGCACCTCGCTGGACGTTACGAGATCGAGACCATCGATCTGGTCAAACATCCACAGCTGGCGAAAGCCGAGGGAATTTTGGTCGTTCCCACCCTCATCCGGGAAATGCCGACGCCGATCCGCAAGTATATCGGCACCCTCTCCAATTATGCGCGCGTGCTGATCGACTTCGACCTTCGGCCTAACGAGGTCGTGACCGGCGCTACCGGGGAGGCAGGGCAGCATGTCTCGTAAGATCGGCCCCAGCAACGCCTTCGTGGAGGTCGAAAATGCGAAATACGTTCTGCGGCTTTACGTTGCGGGAAGCACCCCGCAGTCGAGCCGGGCGATCAAGAATCTGAAAGCGATCTGCGAGACGCATCTTGAAGGGTGCTACGCCCTCACGGTGGTGGACCTCTACGCGCAACCTGAGCGCGCGAGCGAGGATCAGATCGTGGTGGCCCCGACGCTCATCCGGCAAATGCCGCTGCCGGGTCGCCGGGTGGTGGGCGACTTGTCGAATACGGAGCGGGTGCTGGCGGCGCTCGATCTATCCCCAGCTCCAACCCCCGTATGACGTCCCTCACGCCAACGCACGCGCAATTGCAGGAGGAGATCGCAGATCTGCAGCTCCGTCTCAGCGAGGCAACCGAGACGCTCGAAGCGATTCGCAATGGCGAGGTAGATGCCATCCTCGGTGGGTCGGAGGGCGACCGGGTTTTCACGCTCAAAGGCGCCGATGATCCCTACCGGGTGCTGATCGAAGAGATGAACCAGGGCGCGGTCACGCTGGCTGCCGATGGCACCATCCT
>JBBSUP010000152.1:0-4443 GCA_038234295.1 Chthoniobacterales bacterium | reverse complement strand
GGGCTCCAGCGGCTCACGAAAAAGGGGAAAGCGGATGGCGTTGTTTGAATCCGCCAGCGCGGTCATCCCCAGCGAAGCGCAGCGGGGTGGGGGGGTCCCGGGGGATTTGCCGGTATCCGGCCCCCAGGGGGCGACGACCGGGGGAGCGGCGGTCAACCTCCGGTGGGAGGCCCCGGCGGGCCGGGTTCAGGTAAATTCCACGGGATCCCGCGACTCCGCTGCGCTTCGCTCGGGATGACCGCGCTGGCGGATTCAAACAACGCCATCCGCTTTCCCCTTTTTCGTGAGCCGCTGGAGCCCGAGGCGGAACGCCGCTACGTCTACGATCTCCGCGACCCGGCGTTTCAACCGGCGCGCACGGGTCGTGAGGAAGAGGAGGAAGATCGCGTAAGGCACGAGCAGACGCAGCTCCGGGCCCGAGTGATTCAGGTAGCGGTAAATGAGGAGCGCGAGAATCAGCAGGTTAATGATCACGGTTGTGGTGACGAAGCGGTAGCTCAGTTTTACTCTCGTTAGGCACTTCGGGCCGCCGTGATATTCCGTGACCGTCCGCATGATGATGCTCCAAAAAAAGTTGCCATAAATCTGGATGTCCCATTCCTTCCAGCCGGTGTCGGCGGAGTAGCTCCAGCCTTCTTCCTCGAGCAGTTGGAAGGTCGACTTGAGGAGCGCGTTTCGCTCGATCCCCTCCTCGCTCCAGTAGCGACGGCGACGCCGGTTGCCGCGGCCCGCGCCGCCCGACGGCATCTTCTCGTGCGTGCCGATGACGTTCTGCGGCGTGCGCTTAAACTCGAGCCAGGTGAAGTAGCGATTCCATCCCCGCACGAGTGGTTGCGCGAAGGCGAGGAACATCACGAGCAACCGCGCCGGGATGGTATCGAATTTCGGTTCGATCCGCGCGCGGAGCATGTAGGAAAGCGCCACGCACAAGGTGCCGCCGAGCATGAGATAGGGAACGATCCGCAGAATCGGCAGGAAAATTCCAAGCCCAAAAAGAAAGAGCGTGAGCGCGAACCATTCGACGCTGCTGAGGTAGTTGGCGATCTCGGATTGCGGCGTCGGGTAGATCGATTGGAAGAAGCCCTCGCCGAAAACGCCGTGGTAAATGATCGGGCGATTGATGAACCAACTGAAGCGCGGCGAACCGTAAATTTGTCCCCGCCATTTCGCGGTGCCGGTCGGGCCGAAGAAGATGAGGTGCTTGAACCGGAGCATCGATTCCGCTTCGCCGTAGCCGGCCTGTTGTTTGCGAAAAGCACTCAAGGTAAACCGGCGATGATGCCAAACGATCGCGGTCGGCGCGAAGGAGATGACGTGACCTTCCTGTTGCAAACGCCAGCAGAAATCGACGTCGTCACCGGCTTTCCGATACTCGATGTCGAACCCGCCGACGGTGTCGAAGGCCCAGCGGTAAAAGGCCATGTTACAACCCGGGATGTGCTCCGCGATCGTATCGGTGAGGAGCACGTGACTCGGCCCGCCCGGCGCCGCGGCGACGCAGGCTTGAACCCAATTTTCGGCGGGTGGCGAGATGTTCGGCCCGCCCACGCCGGCGTAGTCGCCGCTCACGAGCGTGCCGATGAGATAGTAAAGCCAATCGGGATCGGCCCTGCAGTCGGAGTCGGTGTAGGCGAGGACTTCGCCTTTGGCCACGGCGGCGCCGGCGTTGCGGGCGTAGCTCAGGCCGTGATTCGTCTGGCGGATGTAGCGGACGTTCGGATAACGCGCGGCGATCTCGGGCGTGTTGTCGGTCGAGCCGTCGTCGACCAGGATCGCCTCGTAGGCGGGGTAGTTAATTTTGCCTAACGACTCGAGACATTCGTCGAGCGTCTTTCCGCCGTTGTAGGAACAGACGATCACGGAAACGAACGGCGTCCGCGGCAGGTCGCGATGCGGGAGTGCGGAGTCGTCCTGCCCGAGTTTTTTTTGGAGCGCGAAGAACGATTTCTTCGGCGAACGATCGCGCCTGACGAGTCCAAAGCTCCAGTCGGTGATCTCCTGCTCGCCGGTAAACCATTCATCCGTCCACGCGAAAAAGATCGTCCCGGCGAGCCCGCATTTGACCACGCTGTCGACGTGCCAGCTGAGCATTTCGGCCTGTTCTTCCTCGGGATGCCGGATCGTATCCATCCCGAATTCGCCGAGCATGAGCGGCTTTTCCTCGGCCAGATTTTGCAGGCGAAGGAGGTATTTTTCGAAGTCGCGCTGGTCGTGCAGGTAAACGTTGAAGCAGTAAAAGTCGACGTTCTGCGGGAGGAGATACTCGGTCGGCGGATAACTCGCGTAGGAGAAGAGAACGTTCGGATCCGCCTCGCGCCCGACGCGAATGAGCGTCTCGAGAAATTCCGTGACGCGGCGCACGCCGAGCCAACGGACCATCGTGGTCGGGATCTCGTTTCCAACGAGGTAGCCGAAAATCGCGGGATGCCCGGCATGGGTCGCTACCGCCTTGCGGACCGACTCGACGATCCCACGTCGCGTGCTCGCCCGGACGAGAAACTCGATGTGTTTCATCCAGGGCAGCGTGATCATCACGCGCACGCCCACCTCGGCGCAGGCGTCGAGAAACCAGCGCGGCGGCAGGTGATAAATCCGCGCGACGTTGATGCCGAGTTCGCGCATCTGCGCGAGGTCGCGCCGCGCCTGTTCCGGCGTGCCGAGGTAATGACCTTCGGCGTCGGGCCGGAACGGCCCATAGGTCGCGCCTTTGACGAAAAACTTGTGCTCGCCGGCGAAGAAGAATTTGGCGAGAGCGCGGACGCGGACCGGCGGAGTCTGGTTCACAAGGAGCTTTTCCTAGTGCAAGCAGTCGGCGGGCGCAATGGCCAGAGACGTCCGAAGTTGTCATCCCGAGCGTAGCCCCGCGAAGGCGGGGCGCAGTCGAGGGATCCCGCCGGGCTTCTGGAAGCGTGAGCGCGGGAGGATTCGGGCGGCGATGCTGAAGGGAAGCTCCACGGGATCCTTCGACTGCGCTGCGCTCCGCTCAGGATGACAGTGCCTGGCGAACAACCTCTGCGGTCTTCTCGATCTGCTCCGGAAGATGCGCGGTCGAGATGAAGCCGGTCTCGAACTGCGAAGGCGCGAAGTAAACGCCGGCGTTGAGGCAGCTGTTGAAGAAGCGCGCGAACCTCTTTTGATCGCTCCGTTTCGCGCTCGCCAGGTCCGTTACCGGACCCTCGGCGAAGAAGAGGCAAAACATGGAACCGATCCGGTGGAAGGTCGCGGCGACCTTGGTTTTGCCTAACGAGTCGCGGGTCGCAGCTTCGAGTTGCGCGCCGAGTTCTTCGAGCTTTTTCCAACCGTCGATCCGCTCAAGCTCGCGGAGCTGCGCGAGGCCAGCCGCCATCGCGAGTGGATTGCCCGACAACGTCCCCGCCTGATAGACCGGCCCGAGCGGCGAGAGGCAATTCATGATTTCCTCGCGCCCACCGAAAGCGCCCACCGGCAGCCCGCCGCCGATGACCTTGCCGAGCGCCGTGAGATCGGGGCGAATGCCGTAAATCTCCTGCGCGCCTCCGCGCGCGACGCGGAAGCCGGTCATCACTTCATCAAAGATCAACAGCGTGCCGTGTTTCGTGCACTCGTTACGGAGCGCCTCCAGAAATCCCGGCTCCGGGAAGTAAAGACCGGCGTTCGCCGGAATCGGCTCGAGGATGATCGCGGCGACCTCGTTCCGGTTTTCGCGGAAGGCCGCGCGGACTGCGGCGAGGTCGTTAAAAGGCAGCGAGATGGTCAGACTGGCGAATTGCGCCGGAACGCCAGCGCTGTCCGGTTGCCCGTGCGTGAGCGCGCCGCTGCCGGCGTTGACCAAAAGCGAATCGACGTGCCCGTGGTAACAGCCTTCGAACTTGATGATCTTGTCGCGGTTCGTGAATCCGCGCGCGAGCCGGATGCATGTCATCGTGGCTTCGGTGCCGCTGTTAACCATCCGCACCTTCTCGATCGAAGGCACCCACTCGCAGATCAGCTCGGCCATCTCGACTTCGTAGGGATTGGGAATCCCGAAACTCATCCCGTGCGCCGCCGCCGCCTGCACCGCCGCGATCACTACCGCCGGAGCGTGACCCAGGATCGCCGGGCCCCACGTGCCGACGTAGTCGATGTATTTCTTGCCTTCGACGTCCCAGATATTCGCACCCGCCGCACGCTCGACAAAGAACGGCTCGCGCCCGAGCCCGCGAAACGCGCGCACGGGAGAATTCACGCCGCCGGGGATGCGGCGTTGCGCGCGCGCGAAGAGCTCGGCGGAGGTGGCGGCCATGGCGGCTAAAGTTCACGCGCGCCGCGCCCGTGCAATGCCGTAATTCTCCGGGCGCGTTCGTTGACACCTCGGAAGCGCGCGCCTACGCTCCGGCTCGCAGTGCCGGCGGGGTAGCCAAGTGGTAAGGTCGGGGTCTGCAAAACCTCTATTCGCGGGTTCGATTCCCGCCCCCGCCTCTTCTC
>JBBSUP010000151.1:0-4449 GCA_038234295.1 Chthoniobacterales bacterium | reverse complement strand
CCGGAGCGAATGCGTGCGCAAGCTTTCCTCGAAGAGATCGCGGTTGATCGCCTGCGCCGCGGCCGCGCCTTGGCCGGCGGCGATGATCATCTGGCAATTCGCCGGTGTCACGCAGCCCGCCGCGTAGAGCCGCGGGACGCTCGTGTGCATACATTGGTCGACCTCGAGCTGTCCGTCGCGATCGAGCTTCGCGCCGAGCGATTCTGCTAGGCCGGTGTGAAAAACATCGCCACGCGTCGTGAAAATCGAGTCGATCCGCACTTTACCCCCGCCCTTCAAGCGCAACGCGCGCACCTGACAACCGCGATGGTCGACCCCGGTGATTTTCTCGCGGTGCACCGGGATTTCATACTCCTTCAGCCACCCGCGATGCTTCCGGCTCCAGCGCGGCCGCTCGCCATTCGTGGCCACGACCACGCAGGCAGAATAACTCAGCATCCCGAGCGCATACTCGACCGCCTCGTCGTTCGCGCCGCAGATCGCGATGCGCTTTCCGCGCACGCGGTAGCCGTCGCAGTCCTTGCAGAAAAACATGCTATGCCCGAGGCAATCTTTCACGCCGGGGATCTCGGGCGGGAGATGGAAAATGCCGGTCGCGAGGAGGAGGCGATTCGCGCGATAGGACGTGCGCCGACCCCGCAGCGTGAAGCCCTGCTTCCGCTGGCGGATGCTTTCGATTTTGTCCTGCGCGAAGACGACCTCGTGCTTCCCAGCCTGCCGCCGGCCGAGCTCGAGCAGCTTGGTCCCGGCGATGCCTTTCGGGAAACCGAGGTAATTGCGCACTTCCGGTTCCCACCGCGCCATGGAATGCCCGGAGTCGATCACCAGTGTATCGCGCTCCGCGCGCCCGAGATAAATTGCGGCAGACAGACCCGCCATCCCGCCGCCGATGATGATCGCCTCCCAATCCTTTGTCTTCGCCATCTCTTTCCAATCGAAAGCCGCGCCAGGGTTTGGCGGTTAATTTCCTTTACTCGCGCGCGGTGAACTCATTAGCGTCCCCGCCCATGAAAACACACGTCACACTCGCGCTCCTGCTCGCCCTCGGGCTCACCCAATTTCACTCGCTCGCCGCCGCCCGCGGCGCCTCGAACGCGCCGGGGAAATATGAGGACTGGCACGATCTCGATCACGTCCAGATCATGCAGACTTTTGCGCTCGCGAACTACAAGGCGATCGTCGTCGCGCCGGTCTCGACCAAGGGCGCGGAGCTGCCGGCGCAGAGCGATAACTCCTACAAGCCGGTGATGGACGCCCTCGCGCACGCAGCCGCGACCCTCGCCGACGGCATCGCCGAGGAAGCTCCGCGCGGCTTGAATGTCAGCCAGGGCACCAGTGCTGGCGCAGGCGTGTTGCTCATTCGCGCGCGGGTCACCGCGGTGCATCCGGGCTCGGAAGCGGCGCGCCATTTCGGCGGTCTCGGCGGCGTGATCGGCGGAGCGGCCAGCGTCGCGATCGCCGGGGAAGTGGTCGATGGCAAGACGAAGAAAGTCCTCTTCACCTTCGAGCAGGAACGTCGGAGCGGCGCGAACAGCGGCGGCATTTTTAGCGTAGGCCGGGGCGGCGACAACAACCCCTACGCCCGCCTCGTCAACCGCAGCGCCAAACAAATCGGTAACGACGTCGGCAGCGCGCTGAAAGCCTTCTAAAAATAATCCCGGCCGCCCGTGAGCTCTCCTCGCGGGCGGCAAAAGGGTGGGAGCTCATGTTCATGAAACTCCCCGGCGCTCGCATCCCCGGCGGACGTATCGGCGCGGACCGGAGCACACGGGCCGTGCCCGGCTCGAAGGCTGAGGAACTAAATCCCCGCGCCGCTCGCGCAACGGATCCGGACGCTGACGCAGGCATCGCTCGGATCGCCGCCCGCATGATGGCGGAGCCACTCGGCGCGCGCCCGCTGGCGGAGGCGTTCGTAGACGGCGTCGAGGTTCCGCACCAAAGCCACGGTCTCGGGATGGTTTTCGATCCGGCGGCTCGCCGCCCTTACCCAGTTCAGGCCCCGGTGCGACGGGTGGTGCGAAGGCAGTCTCTTCATCTCGCCTTCTCAAAAAGCAGAAAGCGCGCCTGCCGCCGCCCGGCCGCTGCTTGCACCTGCACATTCACTTACACACTCCCTCTCCCTTGTGGAGTGTAAGTGAAAGTGAAAGTGAATGTGTAGGTGCAGGTCCAGGTGCGGCGTGGGGTGGATTGCCAAGCGGCCCCCGTGCTTTTACACTCGTCCTCCTCATGGACCGCGAGTTGCTCATCGTCTCCACGCTCTGTTTTTTCGTCGCGATGGTGCGCACGGTGATCGCGATCCGAGGCGGCGCCTATCGCCCGGCAGGATTTAATTTCCTCGCGATCGCGCTCGGTTTCGCCTTCCAGACCGGCTTCCTCTATTTGCGGGGGCAGGAACTCGGACGCTGTCCGATCACCAATCTCTTCGAGGTTTTCATCTTCCTCGCCTGGTCGGTCTCGCTCATTTACCTGCTCATCGGGCCGGCTTACCGGCTTTCGTTAATGGGCGCGTTCACCGCGCCGCTCGTTTTCGGTTTGCAAACCTGCGCGCTGCTCGCGCCGATCGATGTGCGCCGGCCGCTGCGGTCGACGCCGACGCCGTGGCTTGAGCTACACGCTTCCGTCTCGCTTATCGCCTACGGAGCCTTCGCCCTCGCCTGTGTCGCCGGGCTGATGTATCTCGTCCAGGAGCGGCAGCTGAAACGGCGCGAGCTCAACTCGATGTTCTATCATTTCCCGCCGCTGACCGATCTCTTCGCGGCGATCACCCGGCTTGTTTGGCTCGGCTTTTTTCTCCTCACCATCGGCTTGGCGGCGGGATTTTTTACCGGCCAACCGCTCCCCTACGTAAAGGTCGCGTGGTCGTTCGGCGTCTGGATTTTCTACGCGGCGATCCTGCTCGCGCGGCATCTCGGCACGACCGCGCCGCGCCGGATCGCGGCGCTCTGCGTGATCGCATTCAGCGGCGCGCTCACCTTGCTCTGGGGCATCACCTTCCTCTCCCAGACCCGCTCGCTCTGATGCACCTGTTTTGCGTCGGCCTCAGCCATCACACTGCGAATGTCGAGACGCGCGAGCGTTTCGTCGGCCATGCGGAAATCGATCGCGTTTTGCGTGAGACCGCCGGTTGTGCCGAGGCGATCTTTCTCACCACTTGCAACCGCGTGGAAGTCTACGCCGCCGCGGAGGACACGATTCCGACCGAGCGGATCGCGCATTGTCTGCTCGCGGCCGGAGCGTCGTTGGGCGAAGAAGTGGAGACGTTTTACCGGCACGAAGCGCAGCAGTGCGTGCAGCACCTGTTTCGGGTCGCCTCCGGGCTCGACTCGATGGTCATCGGCGAGACGGAGATCCTCGGCCAGGCGAAAAAAGCCTACGCCGCCGCCCGCGACTCCGGCGCGGCCGGCCCGTTTCTGCATCGGTTATTCCAGCGCGCTTTCCGGGTCGCGAAACAAGTGCGCACGCGGACCGAGATCACCCGCGGGGCGGTCTCCGTCGGCTCGGTCGCGGTCGATCTCGCCGAACAAATTTTCGGCAACTTCGAAACCCGCAAAGTGCTCCTGCTCGGCGCGGGCGAAGCGAGCGAACGGACCGCGCGCGCGCTCGTGAAACGCGGCGTGACCGACCTGCGCGTGAGCAATCGTTCGTTCGAGCGCGCGGAGGCACTTGCCGCACAAGTCGGCGGCCGCGCGGTGCCGATGGATTCGTGGGAAACGCACTGCCGCGAAGTCGATATTTTAGTGTCATCAACGGCCGCGCCGACGCCGATCGTGACCCGCGAAATCCTCGCGCCGCTCCTGCACGACCGGGTGAATCGACCGCTTTTCATCATCGACATCGCGGTCCCGCGTGACGTCGCGCCGGACGTGAACGAGATGGAAGGCGTCTTCCTTTACGACATCGATTCGCTGCAATCGATCGCACAGAAATCGCTCGTGCAACGACGCCAGCAGATCGCCGCCGGCGAGGAAATCATCGCCGGTCACGTCGACGAATTCAGCGGTTGGTTCATCTCGGCGCGGGCGCGGCGGGAAGCGGCCGCGCTGGAACTGCGGCCGTCGGAATCGTGACCGAACGGATCGTTCTCGGGTCGCGCGGCAGCGACCTCGCCCTCGCTCAGGCGGGCCTGGTCGAAGCAGCGCTGCGGCGCGCGTGGCCGGAGTTGGAGATCGCGATCGAAATTATCCGCACCAGCGGGGATGAATCGAGCACACCGGCCCCGGCGATCGCGGATCGCAAGGCCGGCCGGAAGGGAATGTTCACGCGCGAGATCGAGAAGCAGCTTCTCGTTAGGCGGATCGACGTCGCGGTGCACAGCGCGAAAGATCTGCCGAGCGAACGGCACGATGAACTCGAAGTCGTGGCCACTTTGCCGCGGGCGAACACCGAAGATGTGCTGGTGATAAAAACGGAGACGCTGCCGCCAGGCGCGACGGTCGCGACCGGAAGCGT
>JBBSUP010000150.1:0-4451 GCA_038234295.1 Chthoniobacterales bacterium | reverse complement strand
CGTCGTTCTGCATGCCCGCGACGATCAAGCCGCGGATCCCCCGCGCGTCGAGAATTTGCCGCAACCGCTCGGACGTGATCCCAGGTTCGTGCAGCCAGAAGGAATCCATTTCGCAACCGAGCTCGCGCGCGCCGGCTCGGTCGCGCCGCGGACCCACTCGCGAAAGGTGGGGATCTCGCGCAGGATCATCGGGTCCTCCGAGGCGTTCACGAACCCGAGCGTGGCTTGGAACCGCGCTTCCTGTCCGGCGCGCAGCTGCGCCATGAGGCTGGCGAGCGTGGCGTTCGGGAGGTAGCCGATTTCCTGCGCGACCTTCTGCACGCGCGCGCATGGCCGGGCGCAGACGCGGGTCGTTGCGCAGGGCGAGCGAAACGGTTGAAGCACCTACGCCCGCAGCGCGCGCCACATCGCGGATGGTCGGTCGTCGCTCCACTTCGTTAGTCTAGGGAACATCGCCGGAAAGTTCACGGACTCTTGTAGCCGGGGGCGGTGACCCGGCCTCGGTCCCGGCTAAATTTCCTCCTGTCGCGCGACTCGCCGGGGTCACCGCCCTCCGGCTACAACTCGCTCGCAGCCAGCTCAGCTTCGGGCTCGGCTGCGCCGCCCGGCGCCTCGAGAAAACTCTGCTCGCAGAGCCGCGCATATTTACCGCCTAACGACAGCAGCTCCTCGTGCGTCCCGCGCTCGATGATCCGTCCGTGATCGAGCACGAGGATTTGATCCGCGCGCACGATCGTCGAAAGCCGATGCGCGATCACGATGCAGGTGCGGTGAAACATCAGGTTCTCCAGCGCCTGCTGAATCAGGCGCTCGGTTGCGGTGTCCACGCTCGCGGTCGCTTCGTCGAGAATGAGGATCGGCGGATCTTTCAGCAGCGCGCGCGCGATCGAGAGCCGCTGTTTTTCGCCCACGCTCAGCTTCACCCCACGTTCGCCGACGACGCTGCTGAGGCCGTTCGGCAGGCGGTCGACGAACGCCCGCGCGGTCGCCGCCTCCACCGCCTCGAACAGTTCCTCGTCGGTCGCGTCCGGTTTTCCGAGCAGTAAATTTTCGCGAATCGTGCCGTTGAAGAGAAAGCTCTCCTGCGTCACCACGCCGATCTTTTCACGCAGCGAATGCAGGCCGAAGTTGCGGATCGGTTGATCGTCGATCGTGATCTGGCCGGAGGTGAATTCGTAAAAACGCGTGAGCAAATTCACCAGTGTCGACTTGCCCGCGCCGGTCGCGCCGACGAGCGCGAAGGTCTCGCCCGGCCGCGCGTGGAAGCTGATATTGCTAAGCGCGGAGAGACCCTGGGCGTAGCTGAAGCCGACGTCCTCGTAGCGAATGTCGCCGGCAATTTCACCGAGCACCGCACTTTCCTTCAAGCCCGGCTCCTCCGGTTCGTCGAGAATCTCGAAAACGCGCTCGCCCGCCGCGCGACCGGCCTGGATCAGTTGATTGAGCTGATGCAGGCGCGTCACCGGTTCGTAGAGAAAACGCGTGAGCGTGATGAAGGCCACGAGCGCACCGACCTGCATCTCGCCCCGGAGCACCGCCCGGCCGCCGAACCCAATCGCGAGGACCAGGCCTAACGAGTTCACGAAATCCATCGACGGGCTGTAGAGCGCCCACGCTTTCATGATCCGCAGCGTCGCCTGCCGGAGCGCGTCGCTCGCGCGATTGAAACGCGCGTGCTCCGATTCCTCCCTAACGAACGATTTGATCTGCCGAATCCCGGCGAGGTCATCGAGCAGGAGCGCATTCAGCGCCGAGGCCGCCTTCCGTTGCGGCCGGTAGCGCCGCGGCCCCGTAAGCGTAAAGGCAAGCGCGCCGCCGAAGAGCAACGGCACTGGCACGAGCACGCACCAGGCGAGGGTGCCGTTGAAATAAAAGAGCGTCCCGAGCACGATCGCGATTTGGAGCACCGCCACGACGCCTTGCTCGATGCCGTCGATGAGCACGCGCTCGACCGCGTTCACATCCTCGACCACGCGGGTGATCAGGTCGCCGGTCGCGCGGTTATCAAACCAGCGCAGCGGCAGCAGTTCGATGTGCCGGAAGAGGTCGCTCCGCAGATCGAAAATGACCTTTTGCTCGAAGCTGTTGTTCAGAAAAATCCGGAGCCCGTTAAGCAGGTCCTGGAGAAAAAACGAGAGCAGTGCCAGCCCCACCATCGGCAGGAGCAACTCAGGCCGATGGCCGGCAATGACGTCGTCGATGATGAACTTCGTCACCCACGGAAAGACGATGATCATGAGCGTGCTCACGACCGCGCACGACAGCGTCCCGGCGGCCATCCACGGATAGCGGCGAAGGTAGGCGAAGACGCGCCAGACGGTTTTCATAGGCGCGATCAGCAACGCGTGCCGCGAAAGCTCCGTCAAGTTGCGCGCTCCCGCTCCCGCCGCCATCGTGAAGCTCCCGATGAAGATCGAGCAAATTTTCACCTCGCCCGGGCACAATTTTGTCGGGCATCACGGCCAGCCGCCGGGCGATTCTCCGCTCGAGGAAAAGACGGAGATCGAATGCGTCGCCGGCCACGGGATCCGCGGCGATCGCTTCTTCGATTTCAAAAAAAACTACCAGGGGCAGGTCACCTTTTTCGCGCGCGAAGTTTTCGACGATCTCTCCCGTGCGTTTGACCTGACGAAGTCTCCGGGCGTGCTCCGACGCAATGTGATTGTCTCCGGCGTCGATTTGAACGAGTTGATCGGCGTCGAGTTCGAGCTGCAAGGCGTGCAGTTCCGCGGGACCCAGCATTGCGCGCCCTGCGAGTGGATGAACATCGCCTTCGCCCCGGGCGCGGAGCCGTTTCTCCGGCCGGGCAAAGGCGGTTTGCGCGCGCGAATTCTGACTGACGGGACGCTTCGCCTCGGCGCCGCGCAGTTAAAAATCGGCCAGCCGGCCTAACGATGCGCTGCAGCGCGGTGCTTTTAGCCGGCGGGAAATCAAGCCGCATGGGTCGCGACAAAGCGCTCCTCGAAATCGACGGTGAACCGCTCTGGCAACGGCAGTTGCGGACGCTCCGACAGCTGAACCCGGAACAACTGATGATCGCCGGCCCGCCCCACCTGTCATCCCGAGCGGAGCGGAGCGCAGTCGAGGGATCCCGTAGCGTTTCGTGGAAGCATGGAAGCGGGAACTTCAAGGAAGCCCCACGGGATCCCTCGACTCCGTCCCGCGTCCGCGGGACTCCGCTCAGGATGACGATCGCGGACGAGGTCGAAAACGCTGGTCCGCTCGCGGGTGTGGCCGCGGCGTTGAAGAAATGCGCGGCGCCGTTGCTCGTGGTGCTCGCGATCGACCTGCCGCGGATGACCGCAGAGTTCCTCAAGTCGCTGCTCGATTCCGCGCGCGACGGCAAAGGTGTGGTCCCGCGGGCGGCGGAATTTTTCGAGCCGCTGGCTGCGGTTTATCCCGCAGGTTGCGCGACGTTGGCCGACGCGGCGTTGCGACGCGGCGAGTTTTCGATGCAGCTATTTATCGCCTCGGCCTTGCAAGAGAACCTCCTCGAAGCGCGCGAGCTTCGTCCTGACGAGCGGCCGCTTTTCGCGAACTGGAATTCGCCTGCCGACTTATGACGTCCAACGAAGTCCCGGTGGTGAAATATCGCGACGGGCAAGTCGCGGCGGCGCAGTCGGATGAAGTTGCGACCGAGGAACCGCTCGAGATTCGCGTCGAAGGGCACAGCGTCGCCGTCGTCATGCGCACGCCAGGGCACGATCGCGACCTGGCCGCCGGCTTCGCGCTGACCGAAGGAATCGTTAGGCAAAAGGCCGATATTTTTGAGATCACTTCCTGCCTAACGACGGACCCGCCGACCGGCAACGTCGTGGAAATTAGCCTCACCGATCCGGCCACTTTTGATGCCGCTAAATTGAGCCGGCACGTCTTTAGTTCCTCGAGTTGCGGCATCTGCGGCAAGGCGACGATCGAGGCCGCGATGCAGCAATTTCCGCCCATCGCCGAGGCTCCGCGAATCGATCCGGCGATGCTCCTGCGGCTGCCCGAAAAACTGCGCGCGGCGCAGGAAACCTTTCAGCGCACTGGCGGTCTGCACGCCTGCGCGCTCTTCTCGCTGGACGGAGATTTAGTGCTCCTGCGCGAGGATGTTGGACGGCACAACGCGCTCGATAAGTTGATTGGGCACGAGCTGCTCGCGCGGCGCTTTCCGTTAGGCGACTGCGTGCTCCTGCTCAGCGGCCGCGTCTCCTTCGAAATGACGCAAAAAGCGCTCGCCGCCGGCATCGCGACGATCGCGGCGATCTCCGCGCCCACGAGTCTGGCCGTCGAATTTGCGCAGGCGAACAACCAGACGCTGATCGGATTTCTGCGCGGCGCGACGATGAACATCTACGCCGGGAGCGAGCGCGTCGGTGTTGTAGCCGGGGGGGGGGGGGGCGGGGCCGCCCCCGCCCCCCGCCCCGGGGCGGGGGGCGCCCCCCCCCGGCCCCCCCCGGCGGCGGGGG
>JBBSUP010000149.1:0-4484 GCA_038234295.1 Chthoniobacterales bacterium | reverse complement strand
GGCGCCCTCTTAAAAGTTCCATCGGATCGTTCCGTAGACACTGCGCGGCACTTCGTGCGTGACTGCGCCGACGCCGGCAAATTCCGGGTGCGAATCGTGCAGTAAATTCCGGCCGACGAGCGCAAACTCGAGATTTTCCCGGGGCGACCAGGCGAGACGCAGGTCAAGCTCGAGATAGGAGGGCGTCGCCGGATGGGGTAAGTCGTCGACGAAGCGCAGGAAGGAATCGAAGGTGATGTGCGCCGGCAGATCGATCGCGGAATGCGCGATCGCGGTGGCGTTGGGATCGTTCGCTTCGCCAGCCCCGCCGGTGCGGTCGTTGCTTCCCGGTCCGCCGCGGTATTGCAGCTGCAAAAGCGAGACGCTGCCATCCACGACCCACCACGGCGTGACCTGCCACTTCGCGGCGAGCGACCCGCCGTAGGACTCGGCTTCGCCCAGGTTTTTCAGCAGGATTTGCCCATTCGGCTGCGTCTCCTGGCTGCGCAGGTTCGAGTAGTCGTTGTAATAAAGCGCGAGATCAAACGAGAGCTGCTCGAGCGGTTTGATGCGGTAGCCGAGTTCGTAGGCGATCAATTCTTCCGAGGAAAAATCGTCCGTTCCGAGAATGAACGGCGTCTGAAAAGCAGGATTTGGCAAGGCCACATCCTGGTCGATCCGCGTCGGCGTCCGCACCGCGCGGGAGATCGCGCCCCAAACAGTTTGCTCGTGGCCCGGGAGCCAGGTGAAACGCCCGGCCGGCTGCACTTCGACGCCGCTAAAAGTGTTGTATTCCAGCTTCGAGCCGAGCGTGATCGAGAACACTTCCGGAACGAGGTGCCATTCGTCTTGCGCGTAGGCGCTCACGAGATGCTGGGTGTCGCTGGCGGGGAGGAAAGCGATGGCCGCGCCGATGTTGCCGATATTGTCGTGCGAGGCGCGGTAATTGCCGCCGTAAACAAAATCGTGCGCGCCGCTCCGGATCTGGTGCTGCAATTCGAGGTCGTAGGTCTCGCGATCCTCCTCGAAAAGCGCGGGGATGAAGCGATGCGTGCGATCGAAATAAGTCTGCACGGTCAGCGTGGAGTCCGGATCGAATTCGCGCGTCCAACGTGCGATCAAGTTTTCGCCGTCGATCTCGGTGTCGCCGGCATTGAGCTGCCCGAAGCTTCCGTTATAGATATCGCCCTGGAGCGTCAGCGTATTTTCGCGATCAGTTTTCGAATCAATCCGGAAACCGCCTTGCGTGATGTCGCTGCTGTCGCCCGCGCCGCCGCCGCCGGCGAGCTCAAGACTGTCGCGGCTCCGGTGCATCGCGTAGACGCGATACGCGGTGTGATCGCCAATCATCCCGCCATAACGCAGACCACCAAAGCCGGTCTCCTCATTTCCCCCGCCGCCGAAGAGGAGGGAGCCCTGGGTCTGGAACGCGGATTTCGTGCGAATATTGATGACGCCGTTGACGGCGTTCGCGCCCCAGAGGGTGGCGCCGGGACCGCGGATGATCTCGATCTGCTCGAGGTCGGGCAAAAAGACCTGCTGCGCGTCCCAGAACACGCCGGAAAAGAGCGGCGTATAAAGGCTCCGGCCGTCCATGAGCACCTGGAGCTTGTTCGAGGTGGAGAGATTGAACCCGCGCGTGGAAATCGCCCAGGTGTGCCCATCGATCTGGGCGACCTGCAACTCGGTCGCGAGCCGGAGCGCATCGGGGATATTGGTGACGCCGGCGCGGCGGATGTCGTTCTCGGTGATCACGTCGATCGCGCTGGAGGCGTGGGAAAGCGGTTCGGCGCGGCGCGACGCGGAAACGATCTCCACGTCGACGAGCTGCTCGATCGGCAACTTCTTCAACTCCGAAGGCGAACGATAACGCGCCGGCGCCGGGGTGGCGGATGGGGCGGGCGTGGGAATTCGCAGCGACTCCTGCGCGCTGACCAACGGGACGCAAAGCACGATAAGCAGAGCGGAATAGACGAATTTCCCGGGAACGATCATAATCTGCTGCGGCGAAAGAGTGGCGAGTCCCTCAGGAAACGTCAACAGAGCCTATCGTGGCTGTCTCGATTTACCGCAAAGGGGACCGCGGACGAGCAGGCGAAGAGCGCTCCGCGGCTTGCTCGATGGCGCCGCTCCCTCCGGAATCAAAAAAGCCGCCGCAAAACGTGCTGAGACCGCTCGCGGCATCGTTAGGACGAGGGAAAAAAATGTTACAATTTTATTCTTGCTCGGAATAGGTCTCGAACCGCATGTTGTGGTTCCGCTGAAATGCCGCCCCCATATCCTGTTGTCCCCAGGATATTCACGGGGACTTTCAGAGGTGAATTCACCGTTATTCACAACCTCTAATCCGCTTCGTTTCCCATGATCCAACTCAAACCTGGCCTGCAGCCGTCCACGCTCTCGAAAAATCGCAAATCCCTCGCGCGCCGACCGAAAAGTAAGAGCAAAAAAAAGCGCGGCCTGCGTTTCGAGCGAGTCTTCAGCAACGCCGGCGCTTCGCCCTTCGACGAAGTGGAGTGGGACCGGCGCACCGCCGAGATCACGGACGACAGCGGGAAGGTGATCTTCAAGCAGGAAGACATCGAAGTGCCGAAGAGCTGGAGCCCGCTCGCGACCAAGATCGCGGTTTCGAAATATTTCTACGGCGACATCAGCAACGGCACCGACCCGTCGAAGGGCGGGCGGGAAACTTCCGTGCGGCAGCTGATTCACCGCGTCACCCGCACGTTGACGGATTGCGGCGCGGCGGACGGTTATTTTGCCGACGAAAAGACGGCGGAGATTTTCTACAACGAGCTGACCTGGCTTTGCCTGCATCAGCATGGCGCGTTCAACTCGCCGGTCTGGTTCAATGTCGGGCTGCACCACGAGTACGGCGTCGGGAAAGACGCGGGCCCGGGGAACTATTTTTTCAATCGCGAGACTGGCGAAGCCGAGCGTGCGTCCACGCAATACGAGTATCCGCAAGGCAGCGCCTGCTTCATTCAATCGGTCGAGGACACGATGGAAGACATCATGCGTCTCGCGATGAGCGAAGCGATGCTTTTTAAATATGGCAGCGGCACGGGCACCGATCTTTCGTCCTTGCGCAGCACGCGCGAGAAACTCAGCGGCGGCGGCAAACCAAGCGGGCCGCTTTCGTTTCTCAAGGTCTACGATCAGGTCGCGAATGTGGTGAAAAGCGGCGGCAAAACCCGGCGCGCCGCGAAGATGAACACGCTCAAGGATTGGCATCCTGACATCGAGGAATTCATCAACGCGAAGCAGAATGAAGAGCGCAAAGCCTGGGCGCTGATCGAGCAGGGCTACGACGGCAGCTACAACGGCGACGCCTACGGCAGCGTCATGTATCAGAACGAAAACCTGAGCGTGCGCGTGAGCGACGATTTCATGAACGCGGCGGTGGAGGATCGCGATTGGTGGACGCGCCGGGTGCGCGACGGCTCGCCTTGCGAGCGCAAGGAAGCGCGCGCGTTGCTCAAGAAAATCGCGGAAGGCACCCACGTCTGCGGCGATCCCGGCATGCAGTTCGACACCACCATTCACAAGTGGCACACCTGCAAAGGCACCGGCCGGCAGAATTCCACCAACCCCTGCAGCGAATACCTTTTCCTCGATAACACCGCCTGCAATCTCGCTTCGCTGAATTTGATGAAGTTCAAGACGGCGGACGGCGCCTTCGATGTCGAGCGTTTCAAGGCGGCCGTGCGCATCTTCATTACCGCGCAGGAAATCATCGTCGATAACGCGAGCTACCCGATCAAGGAAATCGCGGAGAACTCGCATATCTTCCGCACGCTCGGTCTCGGCTACGCGAACCTCGGCTCGCTCATCATGAGCTACGGCTACGGCTACGACAGCGCCGAAGGGCGCGCGATTTGCGGCGCGATTACCGCGATCATGACCGGCGAAGCCTATGCCGAAAGCGCGCGCATGGCGCAGTCGATGGGACCGTTCCCGGGCTACCGAGACGCTCGCGCCAGCGGCGTGCCGAAGCCGGTCGCGAAGGACAACGTCGCGTCGATGCTCGACGTCATCGAGCAGCATCGTGCGGCCGTGGCGGAGATTCCGGATAACGAAGAATTTGGTTACCTGAAAGAAGAAGCCGGGAAAGTCTGGGAACGTGCCGCAGAACTCGGGAAGGAACACGGTTATCGCAACGCGCAGGTCACCGTCCTCGCGCCGACCGGCACGATTAGCTTCCTCATGGATTGCGACACTACCGGCATCGAGCCCGACATCGCGCTCGTGAAATACAAACTGCTCGCCGGCGGCGGCATGTTAAAAATCGTCAACCAAACCGCCCGTCCCGCGCTCGAGAAACTCGGCTACGACGCCGATGAAGTGGAGAAGATCGTCACCCACATCGACGCCTTCGACACGATCGAGGACGTGCAGGATTCCGACGGCACGAACATCAGCTCGGGCTTGAAACCGGAGCACCTGCCGATCTTTGACTGCGCTTTCAAGGCGCATCGCGGCGAGCGTTCGTTAGGCTACATGGG
>JBBSUP010000148.1:0-4490 GCA_038234295.1 Chthoniobacterales bacterium | reverse complement strand
GGTCTCGAAAAACCAGCTGGTGTGCGCGAGATGCCACTTCGTCGGGCTGACGTCGGGCATCGATTGTACGACGCAATCCTCCGGTTCCAGCGTCTCGCAAAGACGCTCGGAAAATCCTCGCACCTGCCGGAAGCGCTCGAGTAAATGAACTGCGCGGCCCGCTTGGCCCGGCCTCGTTGGCCGGGCCGTAGCCGCAGGCGGAAGCGCGTCGACGACCGCGTTCGTCATTGGTCGTTGCGCTCTTCTTCAAGCTCTTCGCGGCGCGCTTCGACCATCTGATCATGCGCGGCTTCTTCGATCCCGCCGCTCACCAGTTCCTCACCGACGTTCACGTCGCCGTCGAAGCCATTGTTAGGCGTCTGATGTCCGGAGGCGCCGGGAATCTCATCGCGGCTGGTCATTTCCTCCGCGGCCACGCTGTCGGCTTCCGGCACGTGCGAACCCTCCACCCCGGTGAGCTCGTTCTTTGCCTGTTCCCAATCGCCATCCGTAAATTGCTCCGGATCGCGCTCGTCGATCATCGCGATTTCGCGGGCGCGTTTCTCGACCAATTCGGGCGAGGGGACACCGATGCCGTTACCATGCACTGTGATTTTGCCGTGTGGCGAGTGGGAGCGATCGTTCATATTCGTGAATCGGATGGGGCAGACCGAATGGTTCGACCGATTCGCAGCCTGCGCGAGTATGGGAACATCGGGCATCTCACGCGCGAACTCAATCGCTCATCGGCGTCCGGTTTGGCCCGGCTCCCCTAAAACTGACTTCCCCGCGATCGTCGTCGGCCGTTTTTGCTTGTAAGCGACGACCGTTCTTCGGTGAAACGCCGACGAACCGGCGAAGCCTGCAGGCGCAGGTCCATGTTGCTTCCACTAAAATATCATGAAGAAAAACACTCCTGCTGCCTCGAACGCGCGCCTCGGCTCGCGCTTTGCCGTCCATCTCGCAACCCTGCTCCTACCGGTCCTTGCGCTCGCCTTCACTGCACCCGTGAGCCAGGGTGCGATCGAAGCGAGTCGAATCGCGACCGGCTTCACCATCCCCCTTTATGTCGGCGCCCCCCCCCGGGGATGACACCCGCCTGTTCATCGCGGAGCAGATGGGCAAGATCAAAATTCTCGACCTCGCCTCGGGCACCATCCTGCCCACCCCCTTCCTCGATATCACTTTCGAAGTCGGCCAGGGCCAGGGACCGGGAATTCTCGGCATGACGTTCGATCCCGACTACGCCACCAACGGCCATTTCTACGTCAACTGGACGAGCGCCGGCGATAGAGCATTTAGCGTCGGCGTTTCTCACGTGGCGCGTTTCACCGTCAGTGCGAATCCCAACTTCGCCGATCCCTCGACCGAAGTGACAATCCTCACCGCCGATCAACCGGACACGGACCATAACTTCGACTGGATGAGCTTCAGCAATCGCCGGGGCGACGAAGGCAACCTTTAATTTCCACCGGCGACGGCGGGCGCGACTACGTCCCAGATGGCAACGCGCAAAACCTGAGCGTGCTCCTCGGTAAGATCCTTCGCATCCATATCGAGGCGGATGGCAGCTACACCATCCCGCGCGATAACCCCTTCTTTGGCTCGAGCACGGCGAAACCGGAAATCTGGGCCTATGGCCCGCGCAATCCTTTCCGCGCGAGCTTCGATCGGAACACCGGCGACCTCTACATCGGCGACGTCGGCGAGACGCTGCGCGAAGAGGTGGATTTCAATTCCGCCAGGGGTCGCGGCAACGGGCAAAACTTCGGCTGGCGGATTCGCGAGGGCTTAATCCAAAATCCTCGTTACCCAAACACTCCGCCGCCACCCGACGCGGTCGATCCCATCATCGACTACTCGCATGACACCACCGGCATCTGCGTGATCGGCGGCTACGTCTATCGCGGGCGATCGGTCCGCGACCTGAAGGGGCTCTATGTTTTCGGTGATTGCTTCGGTCCATCGACCGGCGATTTCACCGGCCGCATCTTCACTCTGAGCTATCGGCACGGCGTCGTGTCGGGCTTTACCGACATCACCTCGCAACTCTTCCCGACGCGCGTGGGCGGTTACACCTTGAGCGGCGTTACCTCTTTCGGTGAAGACAACAACGGCGAGCTCTACATCGCGACCGTGGGCGGCGATATCTTCCAGATCAAGAATTCGCGCTAGAAGATCGCATCGACCAACGGCCCAGCGCGCGCCGGGCTGCTGAACAATCTTTGGCGGGGAGGGTGAGCTAATCGCCCTCCCCGCTCTCGCGTACCGCCGCGGTTCGGCAGAAGGTGGCGGAATCTCGTCGAGGAAGCAGAGGAGCAAAAGAGCCGTCGCAACGCTTCGTCGATCTCGCTGCGAAAACACTCCACGCCGCCGTGATGATCCTCGCCCTGCTCGTGTTCTTCGTGCCGCCGCCTTCACGGCACAACTCTGGAGTATTTGGTTTTACCGCGCGCTCATCCTGCTCGTCATTGCCGGACTGACCGCGAGGGCGCGGCGCGGCGGATCGTCCAGCGGTGCAATGCGGGCTCGTCTTAGCTTTTGCACCGATTGGATCCAATCGCCCTGAATAATAGACGACGGAAGTCGTCGGAATTGGGGCGTGCCTGATTTCTTCTGCAGCTGCTTGTTGAGAATTGCAGTCCACAAAATGACAGAGGTCCGATTTATGAGTGTGCCTGCGCCTCGACCCGCCTTCAGAATTTAACAACCCGGTGAGATGTTATTTTTAAGAACGAGCTTAAGCTTACCCCGGGAACGAGGGCAGCTGCCAGCGGAGCGTTCCCGGGCAGCGGGCGATGCAGAAAAGGTGCGGAGTTGCAGTCTTTGGCGCGGATTTAATTGACACAAAACTGCAAATAGTTTTTGCTACTAATTCTGGCAATTCAAATCCTCCGGGTGTCTCGACCCACCCCCAACCGCAAAATTAATATGAGTGGAACACGTCCTGCTTCGAAACTGAAGCATCTGACCAAGGGCAGTCGCTTGCCCGGAAAGCGCGTCGCCACCTTCAGCTGGGAAACCCTTTGGAATCCGTGGGGTGCCGACAATGGCCCCAGCACGGAGGCACCACCGAGCAATGGCAAAGCGGAGATTTCTGAAGGGAATGCGCCGACCGTGCCCGGAGAGGCGGTTCAGGCGCATTTTCTCAGAGAGCGGGATGGGGATCGCGGCGCTGTCGAAGACGCCGTGGAAAATTCAATCCCGTCAGGCAGCCTAACCAATCTGATCTTTTCGGGCGATGAGTGTGCTGCCACTTCCGACAACGGAGCTCACCCGACGGTGGACTCAGCAGGGGACGCCCGCCTCCCGCGCTGGAAACGCGCCGCTGATTTGGGAATTTTGATGTGCTTGGCATGGATCTGGCTTCCACTCGTCGCGTTGCTGATAGCCTATGTAAAAGCCGTGTCGCCTGGACCAGCTTTCTATCGACAACGTCGAATCGGTTACCGCGGTAAAGAATTCATGATTTTTAAATTCCGGAGCATGAAAGTGAATGCGGAGACGCGCGCCCATGAGAAATACGTCGAGGAGCTCATCGCCAGTGGCTCGCCCATGACCAAGCTGGATGCGGCGGATCCGCGTCTCATTCCGGGCGGACGCTTCTTTCGCGCGACGGGCTTGGATGAACTGCCGCAGGTCTTGAATGTTCTGCGGGGCGAGATGAGCCTCGTGGGTCCTCGGCCTTGCACCGTGAGCGAGTTCCAGCGCTATCAACCCGAACATCGTAGTCGGGTCGATGCGCCCCCCGGGCTTACGGGCTTATGGCAGGTCAGCGGTAAGAACCGGACGACATTTAACGAAATGATCGCCATGGACATCTTCTACGCCAGGAATATGTCATTATCGCTGGACCTGCGGATCATCTGTAAGACCATTCCAGCGATTCTGCGGCAAACGAGGGACTCAGCCGCGGCGGCACCCCGCAGCAAAGAGCAAGCGGGCACTTTTTCGAGCGCCCTCTCTTCAAACAACGGAAGGTTTAATCACCTGACATGATGGCGCCGACCAAGCTAGGAATCGTCGGTTGCGGCTACTGGGGACCGAATCTCATTCGTAACTTCAGCACGCTCTCCAACTGTGAAGTGCAGGCCATGTGCGACTTGAACGAAGGACGCCTGAATCACCTCGGAGAACTCTATCCCAAGGTTCAAACCTTAACTGACTACGGAGCGATGCTCCGCCTGCCGGGCCTCAAGGCTGTGGCCATTGCGACTCCGGTAAAACATCACTTCTCCCTCGCTAAAGCCAGCCTGTTGGCCGGCAAACATACTTTCATCGAAAAGCCGATGGCCTCCTCATCCGAACAATGTGAGGAATTGATCGAGATCGCGGATCAGAAAGGGCTGGTCCTGATGGTAGGCCACACCTTTCTCTACTCCGCACCGGTCCGGAAAATTATCGAACTCATCGCGACCGGCGACCTCGGCCAGATCCGTTACGTCAATTCACGTCGGCTCAACCTGGGACTTTTCCAGAAAGACATCAACGTCGCCTGGGACCTCGCCCCT
>JBBSUP010000147.1:0-4505 GCA_038234295.1 Chthoniobacterales bacterium | reverse complement strand
GGAGTCTCTGGGAAGCTCCGCTCCGAGAACTTCCACGCAGCGCGACGGGATCCCTCGACTCCGTCCCGCGGCCGCGGGACTCCGCTCGGGATGACTCAACTTTTTTTGACAACCTCTAAGGCCGTTTCCGTTTCGCAGCCGTTGCCGGCGAATCCCCAACCGGCAACAGCTCGAACGTCCGGAATAACTCCGCGAGATCGACCGTCGCGTTCGCAGAAGCCTTGAGAACATTGCCGAGATTCTGCGCGACCGACGCCACCTCCACGCGAATCCCGCGCCGGCGCAACTTCGTCGCGAGGTAAGCAAAATCGGCGTCGCCGGTCACGAGCACGACCACGTCCGGCCGGATCGCTTCCGCGAGCTCAAGCGCGTCGATCGCCATCATCACGTCGACATTCGCCTTGTAGTGACCCTCCTCCGCCGGCGCGCCATCTTTCGTCACGACGAGAAAGCCATTCGAGCGCAGCCAGTAGATGAACTTATTTTTCTTCTCGCGCTCGTCCTGCCAGAGCGGAATCGCCGGCGGCAAGCCCGCATAGACGACCATCTCGATCAGCTCACGACCCGTGTTTTCACCAGCGAGAAACTCCCGCAGCCGTAACCAGTCGAGGCCGCGACCGGCCGTGCGCACGGAGCTGCCGACATTCGATTCATCGACCAGCACGAGCGTGCGAAGGGGCGGGGCCGCGGGCGGTTCTTTCCTGCTCATGCACGCAGCCTCTCAGTATTTGCGGAAACCGGAAATGGAAAAGCCGGCAAGCGCCCCGGCTAAGCGCACCCGGCCGTCGAGCGACGAAGAGAAGACATGATGAAACGCTCTCTCTTCGCGCTTGGTTTGCTTGGTGTCTTTGCTCTCGGCTGGGTCGGCTGCGCGCAACAAGGATCCGCGCCGCAGACCAGCGCCGCGACCGGGCCGAGCGGCGTCGGCACAGGGGCCGAAACTGGCGCGAGCGGCGTCGGTGGTGCGCAGGTCGGTGGCTTCGGTCGCTAATTTTTCCCGGTCCCTTTTCCGGTGCGTCGCCGCGTTGCGGGATTGCTTATCGCGGCTCCCTGCGCAGCTTCCGCGGGTGAACTTTGCGCGTTTGCTTCCACTCTTTGCGCTGTTCCTCCTCTTCCCCTCCGTGCAGGCGGCGGAGGAGAAAGCGAAAGGCTTTTTCGGTTTCGCCCTCGGGATTGACGGTTCCGGGATTTTTTCAATCCCACGCTCCGCAGCGTCACGGTAAAGAAGACCATTCCCGATACCCCGGCTGCCAAGGCCGGGGTTGCTGCAGGAGACAAGATTATCCTGGCGGAAGGGGTGCCGATCGCCGGCGCAAAAGTGACCGACCTCCAGCCGCACCTGCAAAAACGCGTCGGCGAATCGCTCCATCTCCGGCTGCAACGCCCCGACGGGAAAGAATATGAAGTGACGCTCGTCGCCATCGCACAGCCCGCGAAAAAGTAGGCGGCCGAAAGCTTTGCCTTAGCGTGGCCCGGTCGCTGCCTTGTCGCGGCTTCGGCGCGGCCTGTAGACGCCTCCCTCTGGGAGGCGCGAGGGTTGAGTCGCGAGCACAGACGAGGCTCACACCCGCGCTTCGCAGAGCGAAGCGTCTACAGCGCGCAGCGTTGACAGGCGGCCTAGCGCTTGCGCTTGCGCGGAGTCGGTTCGGGATCCGGCGGTAAGGTGCGGCGCGGTCCCGCCGTGGGAGTCGGCGTGGCCGCCCCCTTATTCTGCGCGTACTCCAGCCGGGCCTTGCGATTTTTGGCGTCCTCGTTTTTCGGATCGAGGCTCAGGACTTTCTCACAATCAGCGGTCCCCTTCGCGAAATCCTTCTTCAGCTCATAGACGTAGCTGCGATCGAGATACGCTTCTTTGTCTTTCGGCTTGTTCTTGATGATCCGCGTGAAATCCGCGATCGCCTTGTCGTATTCGCCCACGTTCCAAAGCGCAAACGCCCGCCGATCCAGAATCTCGGCGTCATCTTCTTTCTCCTTCAAGACGACGTCATAATCCTCCACCGCCTGCTTGAACTCCTTCTTCTCGAGATAAGCGAACGCGCGAAAGCGATGCGCGACGACGCCGTCCTTGATCGTGATCGCGCGACTCAGATCCTTGATCGCGTCTTCGGTTTTCTTCAGCGACACGTTCACGATCCCGCGATTCAGGTAGCCCGCGTAGTTGTCGGACTCCACGTCGATCGCGTTCCCGAATGCCTTCGCCGCTTCTTCGAGTTTCCCCGCGCCTTTGTAGGCGAGCCCGAGGTTGTTGTAATTATTCGCTGTCTTCGGGTCGGCCTGCGCCGCTTTCCCGAAAAGGTCGATCGCCTTGTCCCATTCCTTGTTCTTGGCCGCCTCGATTCCATCTTTGCCGTACTGATAAGCGTCGGCTTTCTCGTCGGCGCGGGTGACGGTTGCAGTCAGCACGGTCGCGAGAAGACACGCGCCCAGGCTCAGATTTCTTAAAGTTTTCATGCTCATGTTCCCACTTAAATCGAACGGGCGGGCCGTTTGGCTGCAACAAGATGTGGCAGCCAGCCTCAGGCTCAGGCACTTCCCGGCACGCCCGGCTCGTCGACCCGGCGAATGCTCCGGGCGCGCCCGGTCGTTTCATCGACCTCCACGAGCGCTCCGCGCAGCCGCACTTCGCCCTGCGCGACCGGAAACGCCGCGGGCATATTCGATATAAATCGCTCGACGATCGGCTCGATCGCGCGCCCGAGAATCGATTGGACCGGCCCGCACATCCCGGCGTCGCAGAGGAACGCGGTGCCACCGGGGAAGATCTGTTCGTCGGCCGTCTGCACGTGCGTGTGAGTGCCGAAAACTGCGGAAACCCGGCCGTCGAGATAACGGCCGACCGCGATTTTCTCACTCGTGGTTTCCCCGTGCACATCGACCACGATCACGTGCGTCTCCGCACGCATCTGCTCGACCACTGCATCCAGCATCGGGAACGGATTCTCCAGGATCGGCTGCATGAAAGTGCGCGCCTGCACGTTGATCACGCCCACTTTTCCCTTCGGCGTTTCGAGCACGATCGTGCCCGCGCCGGGCGCGCCCGCGGGGTAATTGATCGGCCGCAAGAGCCGCGGCTCGGTGTCGATGAAGCTGACGATTTCCTTCTGGTCCCAGATGTGGTCGCCGGTGGTCACGACCGAGACGCCGGCGCGGAGCAGATCGATCGTCAGGCGCGGTGTGATCCCCCGCCCGGCCGCGGCGTTTTCGCCGTTCACGACTGCGAAATCGAGCCCCCACAACTGCTTCAACTCCGGCAGGCGCGCAATCACCGCGCTCCGGCCGGGCTCACCGACGATGTCGCCGAGGAAAAGAATCGTGAGCATGGCCGATCATCGTATTAAACTTGGAAATCCCAAGACGATGTTTGCCCGTTGCCGCCTCACTTTTCTCCTGCTCTGCCTGCTTCCCTTGGCCGGCCGCGGCGCCGAGCCTCCACCCACCCCGGCCGCGACGGCGGGCGAGGAATCGCCAAACGATTACGCGCAGAACCTGAGCACGCTCGGGCGCCGGCCGGACTGGGCCGAGCTCGATCGTTACCAGGCCACGATCACGCACGACGAATTCGTGCATTTGCTGAACGACGTCTACTGCACGCGCGGCGTGAGCTCGGAGTTGATCGAGATCACACCGGATGAAGCGCGCATCCTCAAGGCCAAAGGCCAGCCCGACCATTTCATACTCCACTTCGCGAAGGACGACGCCGTCCGGCTCCCGCCGGATCGCACCTGGAGGCCCGCGTCGGGCCTGCCCAAGCTCGCAAACGCCGAGGCCAGCCCGCTCACCGGATTCCACATCGCGCTCGACCCCGGCCATCTCGGCGGCACCTGGGCGAAGATGGAAGAACGCTGGTTCCAGATCAAAAAAGCGCCGCCGATCATGGAAGGCGATCTCACCCTCAAGGTCGCGCAAATGCTCGCTCCGCGACTGCAGTCTTTAGGCGCCACGGTTTCGTTCGTGCGGGCGAATTCCGAGCCGCTCACGCCTTATCGGCCGTCCGATTTTGAGCAGATGGCGCGGCTTTTTTTGCAGCGCGCCGGCATCTCCGAGCCGCGCCCAGAACCGGACGGCCCGTCCGACCCGGGCAAGGAACAAACCGTGCGCTGGCAGGAGGAACTTCTCTTTTATCGGAACAGCGAAATCCGGCGGCGCGCCAGTCTGGTTAACTACCGTCTCCAGCCCGATCTGGTGCTCGCGTTGCACTTCAACGCCGAGCCGTGGGGCGATCCGGCGGCGCCGACCTTGGTGGCAAGCAACCACCTCCATCTGCTCGTGAACGGCTCCTACCTTCCCGCCGAGCTGGAGCTCGATGACGAACGTTGCGAGATGTTGCACAAGCTCCTCAGCCGCGCCTATCCCGGAGAGCTCGATCTCGCCGAAGCGCTCGCGCGTTCGATGTCGAAGGCGACCGGGCTGCCGCCTTATCGATACAAGACCGAGAACGTCACGCCCGTGGGCACGAGCGGCTACGTCTTCGCGCGCAATCTCATGGCGACGCGTCTCTATCGGTG
>JBBSUP010000146.1:0-4542 GCA_038234295.1 Chthoniobacterales bacterium | reverse complement strand
GACTTCCTGAGCGGCTATAGCGTCTTCAACATTGGCCGAAACCATCCCGCGGTGCAGAAAGCGATCCGCGACGTGCTCGAGCTGGATCTGCCGAACATGGTGCAGATGGATTGCTCGCTCCTGAGCGGGCTGCTCGCCGAGGCGCTGACGAAGCGGACCCCGCCGCATCTCGACGCCGTGTTCTTTTGTAACTCCGGCACCGAAGCGATGGAAGGCGCGCTTAAGTTCGCGCGCGCGGCCACGCAACGGCACCGGGTGCTGTCGTTAGGCGGCGCCTTTCACGGGCTAAGTCTGGGGTCGCTCTCGCTCATGGGTTGCGCGAGTTTTACGGAAGGGTTTGGCGAGCTCATGCCCGGCTTTGATTGCCGGGTGCCGCTCGACGACCTCGCGACCCTGGAGAGAGAGCTGGCGAGAAAAGACGTCGCCGCTTTTGTGATCGAGCCGGTCCAAGGCAAAGGCGTCAACTATCCCCGCGGTGACTTTTTCAATCGCGCCCAGGAGCTTTGTCGGCAATACGGCACGCTCCTGATCAGCGACGAGATTCAAACTGGTCTCGGCCGAACCGGAAAGATGTTCGGTTTCGAGCATTGGAACCTTGAGCCGGACATTATCACCCTCGCGAAGACACTTAGCGGCGGCTACGTCCCCTGCGGTGCGATCGTGGCCCGGCGGGAGATCTACCAAAAGACTTTCAGTCGGATGGATCGCTGCGTCGTCCATTCCACAACCTTCGGTCGTAACAACCTCGCGATGGCCTGCGGCCTCGCGGCGCTGGAAGTCTTGGATGACGAAAAACTCATCGCTAACTCTGCGAAGATGGGCTCGCTGCTGTTCGAGAAGCTTGATGCACTAAAAGCGAAGCATTCCTTCATCAAAGAAGTGCGCGGTAAAGGACTCATGATCGCGATCGAGTTTCATGAGCCTAACGAGTTTAAGTTGAAGATGGCCTGGAAACTCCTGCATAAGGTCGACAAGGTCCTCTTCGCGCAAATGGTGGTGACCCAGTTGCTGGCGCAGCATCGCATCCTCACCCAGGTCGCCGGTCATGCCATGGACGTCGTCAAGATTCTTCCGCCGCTCATCATCGGCGAGCGCGAGGTAGATATGTTTGTCCAAGCGCTCGACTCGACTTTGTCTGAATGCCGCAAATTTCCCGGACCGATGTGGGAGATTGGGAATAACTTCGTGCGCCACGCCCTGCGCTCGAAACGCGCGGTCGCTTCCCCGGCTCCCTCCCGTGGCTGAACCGAGGAAACCGACGCCGCGCGCCTTGCGTCCGGTCCAGCGCGACCGGTTGAGCTGGCATCAATTCACGGCCGAGGCGGATCGCTATGAGAAGATGCCTTACCGCCGCTGCGGCGCGTGGGGCTTGAAGCTGCCTGCAATCTCGTTAGGCGTGTGGGAAACCTTCGGCGGTTATCGCGGGCCGGAAGTGGCGCGCGAATGCATCTTCCGCGCCTTTAATCTCGGGATCACTCATTTTGATTGCGCGAATAACTATGGCCGCGTCCCCGGCCGCGCAGAGACGGTCGTCGGTCGTATCCTGCGCGAGATGCCGCGCGAGGAAGTAATTATCTCGACCAAGGCTGGCTACCGCATGTGGCCGGGACCGTACGGTGATGGGAGCTCGCGGAAGTATCTCGTCGCCAGTCTCGAGCAATCGCTGCAGCGACTGGGACTCGACTACGTCGATATTTACTATTCGCATCGCTACGACTCCGAGACGCCGCTGGAAGAAACCCTCGGCGCCCTCGAACAGCTTGTGCGGCAGGGTAAAGCTCTCTACGCCGCCTTTAGTAACTACCCCGCACAGCAATTTACCGAGGCGGCGAAGTTGACTGAGCGCAAAGGCTGGGCGCCGCTGGTGCTGCATCAAGTCGCTTATAGCATGCTCGATCGTGGCTTTGAAAAAGAGCAGCTCGCCGCGGCGAAGGCGGCCGGCACGGGAGTCATCGTTTGCTCCCCGCTCGCGCAAGGTTTGCTGACCACGAAGTATCTCGGCGACGAAATCCCGGAGGACTCGCGCGCAGCGAAGCTTTGGACGGAAGCACAACGGAAGAGTTTGATCACCGGCGCGGTCCGGCAACGGGTGCAGAAGCTGAACGAAATTGCGAGCGACCGAAGTCAGACCTTGCCGCAAATGGCGCTCGCCTGGGTCTTACGCGATCCGGTGGTGACGAGCGCGCTCATCGGCGCGTCGGCAGTGGAACAGATCGAGGAAAACGTCAAAGCGCTCGACCGCCTCACGTTCACCGAGGAAGAACTGCGCCGGATCGACCGGGTCCTGAAGAACCCGGCATGACGCTGCCCGGCCTAACGAGTCTAACCGCCGTCCTGCTTGCCTCGGAGCTCGCGCTCGCCCTTTCGAAGCGTCGCGTCGGGGGCCGCGGACCGGATCGCGATCGGCTGACCCTGCCGCTGCTCTGGCTGGTCATCGGGCTAAGTATCTGGGCGGCGTTTGAACTGCGGGCGCGCGTGCCTGCAGGGCAGTTACCGTTTCGGCTGCCGTTTTATCTGGTTGGGCTTTTTCTCTTCGTCGCCGGTCTGGTCGTGCGCTGGGCCGCGATCATCTATCTCGGCCGCTTTTTCACGGTAAACGTCTCGATCGCCGAGGACCATCGCCTGATCACAACCGGGCCTTATCGCTATGTTCGCCATCCCTCTTACAGCGGTTCGCTGTTGATCTTTCTCGGCTTGGGGCTTTGCACCCTCAACTTCTATGCCTTGGTGGCGATTTTCCTGCCGATCTGCGCGGCCTTTCTTTGGCGCATCCGGGTCGAGGAGCAGGCTTTGCGCGCCGCCTTTGGCGATCGTTATAAGTCTTATGCGGCGAAAACGCGTCGAATCATTCCGTGGGTCTATTGAGACTCTCCAAGTCGGCGGCGGCGGCGGCGGCCTCCTTTTCCAAGCGCGCGCCACGATAGCCATGAGTCAGGCACCCCCGCAGGTATTCCCGAAGAAACGGCCGGACACCACCGAGACGTTCGTATTGCGCGGTGTGCGCAAGCTCGTGGGCGACCAGCCGCCGGTTCCGCCAATAATCATCGCGCACCAGAATCCCATAACGCAGAGTGAGGCCGCAGGTTGTGGGGGTGAAAATTCGAAGGGCCGCCGTCACGCTTCGCCGGCGGAAATCGCGGGCGTGCATCGACTTGCCGAATACCAGCAGGCGCACCCGCTCGGGCGTGCGCACCCCGAGAGCTTTCGCGTCCTCCAACTCGCCAGGCGAAAGCGGAACCCCGGCGCGCAAAGCGAATTTTTCCGTCCAAGCCACGCAGACCGTGGCCAGCGGCAGGAGGAGCTCCAAGCCGATAAGAGAGAGTGTTCGTTTCATCGCGGGGACCAAGCTCGCTCAGGTTGGGGCTTGTCGCGCTCTCGGGAATGAATCATTGATCCCTCATGGCTGAAGCGAAACGCGCACTTCTCACTGGGGTCACCGGCCAGGATGGCTCTTATCTTGCGGAGCTTCTGCTCGAGAAGGGCTATGCCGTGCATGGAGTCGTCCGGCGCACGAGTAACTTGCAGCGCTCGCGCATCGAGCATCTGCGGGCGGATGAGTCGCTCTATGGCAGCCGGCTTTTTTTGCATTACGGCGATCTTTCCGACGGCACGACCCTGCGGCGAATCTTTGCGCAGGTGCGGCCGGATGAGGTTTACCACCTCGCGGGTCAGAGCCATGTCGGCCTGAGTTTTGAAATTCCGGAATCGACTTCTGAGGAAGTGGCGATGGCGACTTTGCGGCTGCTCGAGATCTCGCGCGACCAAGCGCATCCGGTGCGGTTTTATCATGCCTCGAGCTCGGAAATTTTTGGCTCCGCCGAGGAATCGCCGCAGACGGAGGAGACGCCGCTGCGGCCGGCGAGTCCTTATGGCTGTGCGAAGGCCTTCGCGACGCAGCTGGCGCGGGTCTACCGGCAATCTTACGGGCTCTTTGTTTGTAACGGCATTCTCTATAACCACGAGTCGCCCCGGCGCGGGGAGAATTTCGTGACCCAAAAAATCGCCCGCGCGGTCGCGCGAATCAGCCGCGAGGAAGAGAGCGAACTCGTGCTCGGTAACACCGCCGCGCGCCGCGACTGGGGTCATGCGCGCGACTACGTCGAAGCGATGTGGCTCATGCTCCAGCACACCGAGCCAGATGACTACGTGGTCGCGACCGGGGAGACGCATTCGGTGCAGGAATTCGTCGAGGCGGCTTTCGCGGTGGTCGATCTGCCGTGGGAGAAATATGTGAAGCACGACGCGGCGCTGGAGCGGCCGAACGAGCCCGTGCGACTGGTCGGCTCGCGGGAAAAAATCGAGCGCACGCTCGGCTGGCAACCGCGGACGGCGTTCCCGGATCTGGTGCGTGAGATGGTGGAAGCCGAGTTGGCGACGCTGAGCGGAATCGGCGCCTAACAAGTAGTTAGCGGCTGCCCGGTTGGGTTGTCATCCTGAGCCGGCGCAGCGCGGCGAAGGATCTCGAAGCGTTGTTCGACGTCCAAGTCATAGCGAGGTGTGCTCGGAGGGTTGGGAGATCTCTCGCCGCGCTGCGCCGGCTCG
>JBBSUP010000145.1:0-4566 GCA_038234295.1 Chthoniobacterales bacterium | reverse complement strand
GGCGCGCCTTCCCGTGAAGACGCCGTTGCGCTCGCGGCGAACCTGAACGGGAGCGGCTCCTGGACCGCCGATGTCCTGAATTCCGGGAAGGTCGACGAGCAGCGTTTTCTGAACGAGATCGGTAAATTCTTCGGCGTGCCCGTGGCCGCGATCGACGCGAAACGGATCGAGCGCACGACCCTCGGCCTGCTCCCGAGCCGCTTCGTTTTCCAGCATCACATCCTGCCGATCGAAGTGCGGGAAAGCGCGGTCGTCCTCGCGACCTACGACCTTTTTAATTCCACCGGGCGGGAGCTTGCGACGCAGCTTCTAAAGAAACCGATCGAGTGGGTGCTCGTGCCGCGGGCGCAGTTGCTCCGCGCAATGAAAACGCTCTACGGCGTCGGCGCGGAAACCTTCGACGAAATTCTGAAAACCAATCGTTCGTTCGAAGCGCTCCAGGATATCGAGATGAGCACGGACCTGAACGCCGACGACCCCGAGGCGTCGGTCGTGAAGTTCGTGAATCAAATCATTCGCGAAGCGATTCAGGAGCGCGCGACCGACATTCACGTCGAGCCGCTCGAGAACGACCTCCGCATTCGCTACCGCATCGACGGTATCCTCCACGAAGTCGCGGTGCCGCCGCAGCTTCGCCTTCTGCAGAGCGCGATCATCTCGCGCTTAAAGGTGATGGCGCACATGGATATCGCGGAGCGGCGTTTGCCGCAGGACGGCCGCATTAATCTCGAATCCGCCGACCAGAAAATCGACGTCCGCGTTTCCACCATCCCGACCGTGAACGGCGAGTCGATCAGTTTGCGTTTGCTCAGCCGCGATCAGCAGACCGCGTTCGGTTTCGAGCGGCTCGACCTGAGCCCGAAGCAGACCGGGATCATGAAGCGCTTGCTTGCGATGCCTAACGGAATCGTCCTCGTGACCGGCCCGACCGGCTCGGGGAAATCGACTTCGCTTTATTGCTTCCTGAGCAGCATCAACAGCGTCCAGCGCCGCATCATCACGATCGAGGAACCGGTGGAATACCGGCTCCCGGGCGTATCGCAGATCGACGTAAAACCAGAGATCGATCTCACTTTCGCGAAAGGGCTGCGCCACATTTTGCGCCAGGATCCGAACGTCGTGATGGTCGGGGAAATTCGCGACGTCGAGACCGCGGACATCGCGATCCGCGCGGCCATGACGGGTCACCTTGTTTTCAGCACGTTGCACACGAACGACGCCGTCGGCGGGATCACGCGCCTCCTCGACATGGACGTGGAGCCGTTCCTGCTCGCCTCGGTGGTGAAGGCTTTTCTTGCGCAACGTCTCGTGCGCACGATCTGCCCCGACTGCAAGGAAGTGGTCGGTTATCCACTGGAATATCTGCAGGAAATTGGCGCCGACATTCCGGCCGACTTCAAATTTTATCGCGGCGCCGGTTGCGAAAATTGCCGCCACACCGGCTACCAGGGCCGGCTCGCGATCTACGAAATCTGCGTCATCAGCGAGCCGTTGAAGCGGCTGATCATGCAGAAGCGCGACGGCGGCGAGCTCAAGCAGTGCGCCATTCGTGAAGGAATGATCACGTTGCGGCAAGACGGTTGGCGTCGCGTGGCGGAAGGAAAAACCACGATCGAAGAAGTCGTTAGGGTGACCCAAAACGACGATGTCCTGGCCGAGACGAGCGGCTTCGCCGAGCCGGTGGTGGCGGGCTAAGGCTGGGCGCAGTTCGATTACTCCGGGTAGCGCCCACGTCTCGTGGGCCGGCGACGGTGTTCCACCGTCGCGAACTTTCCTTGCGAGTCGCTCTTCTCGTGACGCCCGCGTCGTTCGAAAAGTTCGTCACGGTGGAACACCGCGACCAGCGCGCGAGACGCGCGCGCTACCCAGGCAGTCGCGCCGCAGCGTCTTCTTCGTTCCGGTCGTAAGGGACGATGTTGTCCCATTCGTCCGCGGAAGAGCGCGCCACGAAAGCCACCACCGGCTCGGTCTGGCTCATGTTGAAAACCTCATGCGGCACGCCGGGTTTGATATAAATAAAATCGCCCGCCTCGTTCTCGATCGTCTCCTTCAAGCCCGACCCAAACTCGTGCCGCACCTCTCCTTCGAGGATGTAAAGAATGAGCTCGAACCCGACGTGAATGTGCGCGTAAGCGATGCCGCCCGGCGGGATCGTCGCGATGTTCGCGGAGAGCTTCGTGGTGCCGACATTTTTCGCCGACATCCCTTGTTTGTAATGAATGCCGTTCCAGTCCCGCCGCGCCCCGCCGCCGCGAATTGTCAGAATGCCGCCATGATCTTCCACCGCGTTGATCTCGATCTTGTCGTCCATGAAAAAGGCGTAACACAGCCAGCCGGGCTGTCGAGAGCCTTGAACGACGTGGCCTTTTGCGGAAGTGCGCGAAGTCACACGATCGCTACAAAGCGGTCATCTGATTGGCAAAAAGTTGGCGAAGGCTGCTGGCATGACAATCGAGATTATCACTCCGAAAAACACCCGGCCGCGAGCCGAGGATTGGAAACCGGGCCAGATGCGCGAACGAACCCTGGCGAGTCGCGAGAATTTCCTCCACACGCAGCGCGAACGTTTGCTCAAGCTGCGCGCCGCGCTGGCCGATTCCGTCGCGAGCGTGGCGCAGGTCTGGCGCGAGAGTCCGAGCGAATGTTCGCCCTGCACCCAGCATCCGGCCGATGGCGGGAGCGATGCCTGCGACCGCTATTTCGCGCTTGGACTGATCTCGCACGAACAGAACGCGCTCAGCCAGATCGACGAGGCGCTCTGGCGGATCGAGCACGGAACTTATGGAATCTGCGAGTTGTCGGGCAAGCCGATCCCGCGGGCGCGGCTCGAGGCGATTCCATTTGCGCGATTTCGGGTTGAGCAGCAGACGCTGGTGGAACGCGAGCGTCGCGCCATCCATGCCGGCCGCCGGTCGGTCGAGGCTTTTGCCTAACGAATCCCGCAGCGGCGCGGAGCGCGACGCTCTCTCGTCGCGAGTTTCAAAACACGCGATCACGGAGGATCGCGCCCCCGCGCCTAACGAAACCCGGCGATCGCGGCCGCGTAGTCTGGCGCTTTGAAAACGGAGGTGCCAGCGACGAGGACGCTGGCGCCGTGTGCGCGTGCAACCTGCGCGGTCGCGGCCGTGATCCCGCCGTCGACCTCGATGTCGTAATTCGCGCCTAACGATACCCGCAGCTCCGCCGCGCGCTCGACCTTCGCCATCATCTCCGTGCGAAAACTCTGCCCGCCAAAACCTGGGTGCACCGTCATCACGAGGAGCAGATCGAGTTCGCGCAGATACGGTTCGACCGCGGCAAACGGCGTCGCCGGGTTCAAAGTCAATCCCACGCGGCAACCGGACGCGCGAATCGCGCCTAACGTTTTCGCGACGTCGTGTTTCGCTTCCGCTTCCACGTGCACGGTAATCGAATCCGCGCCTGCCTCGGCGAAACGCGGGACGTAGTGATCCGGCCGCTCGATCATGAGATGGACGTCGAGCGGCAGACTCGTTAGGCCGCGCACCGTCTGCACCACGGCCGGACCGAAGGAGATATTGTCGACGAACTGGCCATCCATGATGTCGAGGTGCAACCAGTCGGCGCCGGCGGCGATGACCTTGGCGACGTCCTCGGCGAGATGCGCAAAATCGGCGGCGAGGAGCGACGGGGCGACGATGATTCTCCGGTCGGGCATGGCGCTTTCTCCTTCCACCATCATCTGGTCCCCATCAACCTCCGCTTGACGGGCCGAAGCGCTGTTCCAAGATACTACGTTTTTCGCCTGTCCGAACGCGCGGCATAGCTTTCGCTACTAAAGGGTCGGCCGGCGTTTCATAACCCTAAGGGAATTTTCATGTTAAACAGATTTTTGGGCTGGTTTTCCAGCGACATTGGCATCGATCTCGGCACCGCGAACACGCTCGTTTACGTCAAGGACCAGGGCATCGTGCTGCGCGAGCCTTCCGTCGTGGCGGTGCAGGCGGGCACCTCGAAAGTCCTCGCCGTCGGCGACGAGGCGAAGCGCATGCTCGGGCGTACGCCGGCGAATATCGTCGCGGTGCGGCCGTTAAAAGACGGCGTCATCGCCGACTTCGAAGTGACCGAAGCGATGCTCCGGCATTTCATCACCAAAGTGCACAACAGCCGAGTGCGCGCGCGTCCGCGGGTCGTGATCGCGGTGCCGTCGGGCATCACCGAAGTGGAAAAGCGTGCGGTCCGCGAGTCGGCGACGCATGCCGGTGCGCGCGAAGTTTACCTGATCGAAGAACCGATGGCGGCGGCAATCGGCGTCGGACTTCCGGTGCAGGATCCGGCGGGAAACATGATCATCGACATCGGCGGCGGCACGACCGAGGTCGCGCTGATTTCTCTGAGCGGCATCGTTTTTAGCCGGAGCGTGCGCGTGGCGGGTGATGAGCTCGACGAGGCGATCGTGCAATACATGAAGCGCGCCTACAATTTGATGATCGGCGAGCGCACGGCGGAGGAGATTAAGATCAAAGTCGGCTCCGCTTATCCGAGCGAGAAAGAGACGAGCGTGGAAGTAAAAGGTCGCGATCTCGTGGCCGGCTTGCCGAAGACCCT
>JBBSUP010000144.1:0-4770 GCA_038234295.1 Chthoniobacterales bacterium | reverse complement strand
TTGCCTGACGACATTCGCAAAACGCTTGGGAGATCCCTCGCCGTCTTCGCGGCTCGGGATAACATGGTTTTCGGCGTTTCCCCAGCGCGTGTCTGCTGCCCGGCGTGGCGGCGTTGCGCGAGAAGAATTAGACAGGATTTACGGGATTATCAGGATGGAAGAATCCTCGTTTCTGCCTCTCCAAAAATCCTGTCCATCCTGTTAATCCTGTCCAAAACCCATGCGCAAAAAAATCATCGCGGTCCGCACTTGTCATCCCGAGTTGGCGCGGCGCGGCGAGGGATCTCACAGGCGTTGCTCGACGCGCCCTTGCCTGACGACATTCGCAAAACGCTTCGGAGATCCCTCCCCGTCTTCGCGGCTCGGGATGACATGGTTTTCGGCGTTTCCCCAGCGCGTTTCTGCTGCCCGGCGTGGCGGCGTTGCGCGAGAAGAATTAGACAGGATTTTCAGGATGGAAGACTCCTTGTTTCTGCCCCTCCTAAAATCCTGTTCATCCTGTTAATCCTGTCCAAAACCCATGCGCAAAAAAATCATCGCGGCGAACTGGAAAATGCACATGACCGAAAGCGAAGCGGAGGCGTTCATCACGACTTTCCTGCGCGAGATCGGCGACTTCGATGCGGCAGAAATCGTGATCGTGCCGCCGTTCACCGCGATCTCAAAAGTCTCGGGGATGCTCACGCAGGCGCAGAACATCAAGGTCGGCGCGCAGAACATGCATTGGGAACGGAGCGGAGCTTTTACCGGCGAGATCAGCCCGGCGATGTTGCGGGAACTTTTCGTGCGTTACGTCGTGCTCGGGCATAGCGAACGCCGTGCGATGTTTGGCGAGACCAATGAAATCGTGAACCGTAAGGTGCACGCGGCTTACGAGGAGGTGTTACGGCCGATCGTCTGCATCGGCGAGACCTTGGCCGAGCGCGAAGCTGGAAACGTCGAGAAGGTGCTTGCGAACCAACTCCACGGGAGTCTCGCCAAGGTGAGCGCGAAAGAGCTGCTCGAAACCGTGGTCGCCTACGAACCGGTCTGGGCCATCGGCACCGGCAAAACCGCGAGCGTCGCGCAGGCACAGGAAGCGCACGCCTTCATTCGCAAGACGCTTGCGAATTTATCCGACGCCACAACGGCTGAGAAGGTCCGCATCCAATACGGCGGCAGCGTGAAACCGGATAACGCCGCGGAGCTGCTCGCGCAGCCGGATATCGACGGCGCGCTCGTCGGCGGTGCCAGCCTCGATCCGCGCAGTTTTGCGCAGATCGTGCAGGCGAGCGTGCCTAACGAATAGGGGCAGCCGACCCGGACTTGCGCGTAGCGGGTAGTTAGTTGCGCCCCCTACGGCGACGCCGGCGGGAGCGCGTAGACTTCCACCAGGCCCGTCCCGGTCGTGCCCCCGGCGCCGCGCACAATCGCGGTGTAATTGCCCGTGGGGAGCGTGCGCAACACGGCCGACTCTTTCAGGTCGCTCGGCGCGATTGTGCTTGCCTGGATCGCAGCTTTTTCCGGGCTGTCCATCCAGTTGTCGTTGAACTCGATTTCGTTGCCCTGGCCATCCACGAGCGTCAGGGTCGGGTCCGCCAGCGGATCGGCGATTCCCGCGTCCGCGAGCGTCGGTCCGAGCACGCGCACGAGCACGCGTTGCGAGCCGTTGCCGAGAACGATGAAGCCGCCAATCATGACGTTGTCGCCGGTTTTCACCTCGCCGCGGGTGGAGATGTTGAGAATGGCCGAGCCGGGGCCGGCATCGAGGTCGTAAACTTCCACCAATCCAGTACCGCCGGTGCCGCCGACGCCGTGGATCACCGCGGTGTAGACCGAGCCGTTGGTCGTCGTCGGCAGCGTCATCAAAATGACCGACTCTTTCGCCTTCGTCGGCGCGAGGCCGGCGTCGATGATTTCCTGCACGTTCGGCGCATCCTGCCAGTTGTCGTTCGTCGCGAGGAGGTCGCCGCTGCCATTGTGCAATTCCAGCGTCGGATCGGCGAGCGCGTTGGCCACGTCAGCGCTGGTCAAGCCCGGCCCGATTGCGCGGATCGCCACCCGTTTCGGAGAGTCGCCGAGAACAATAAAGCCACCGATCAACGCGTCGTCATTCTGCCCGACGACGACGCGGGTCGAAAGATTCGCGAGATGCGCGGGGAAGCTGACCATCGTGACCTGAAAACTCTGCGCCACGGTCGCGCCGTCGACGTCGGTCGCGGTGACGGTGATGAGGGCGCTGCCGAGCGCTTTCGGGCTCACGAGCAGGTTCGTGCCGCTGATCGAAACCGAGGCGAGCCCCGGCTGATCGCTCGCCGCGGTGAAGGTGAGCGCCGAGGTACGCTTGATCGTCGGGATGGTGATGGAGTTATCCCGGCGCGCGAGGGTGCCGGCATCGAAATCGGCCTGCGTATAATTGCGCAGCGGCAGGGAATCGAAGGGCGAACCGAAATCGAAAACTGGGAGCGCGGCGATCGCGTCGGCGACGGTCATGCCATTGCCGAGGACCCTGCCGAAGATAGTGAACCCGCCGTTTTGGGTATCGAGGTTCGCGCTGTTGTCCGCGAGGTTGATGAACCACTGGCTGGTCGCGGAATTCGGGTCCCCGCCGAGCTTCGCCATCGCGATCGTGCCGCGCGTGTTCGAGATGCCGGGTTCGTTCGTGACCGGTGGGAAAGTTGCCACCGCGGTCGGAAGCAAAAGCTCAGGATCATCCGGGTTTGAGGTCGCAAGGAAACCGCCGCTCTGGATCACGAAATCCGGCACTGAACGATGGAAGAAAACCGGCGCGGGTTCGCCGGTATTCGGGTCGGTGATGACGTAGCGATTGTTGTCCACGTAGTTGAGAAAGTTCGCGACCGTAGCCGGAGCGTCTTGGTCGAAGAGCGCGAGGTCGATCGTGCCAAGCACCGTCTGGAGGCGCACGCTGGTCGTGTCCGGGTCGGTGAAAAATTTCGTGAGATCAACGACCTCCGCGGGCGCGCCGGCGAAAAGCGTGGCGTCCGGAATGTTGGCGGTGATTTGTGGCGGCTGATTTTGCGCGCGCGCGCTCACGGAGAGCGCGAGGAGGCCAAGGCAGGCGAAAAGAGCAGGACGAACGGAAAACATAGGCGCAGAGAATCGCGCAACTCCGGGGCGATTCAACCCGCGCCGCGCGGAAAAACCGCGGCATTGTCGCGTCCGCTGTCTCAGCGGATCGGCCGGGGTGAACACACGTCCGTCCCTGCGCTGAGACAGCGCACGCTACAACGCCTGCGCACGCGACAATGGCGGACTACTTGTTGATTTCGAGGTAGCTGCGCGACTGAACCTTGTTCGTGCCGGGCTGCATCTCCTCGATCCGCATCTGTTTCAGAAACCAGCGCCCTTCGATTTTTTGCGCGGAAACGACCTCGAATTTTTTCGCGAGCTGGCGCTGCCAGTTGTAGGCCTCGAGGCGCATGATCGCGCCGCTTTGCTGGTCGACCCAGAGGATGACGGTGGAATAAGCGGCCGATTTCGACGGCGGATGGAGCCGCAATTTCCAACAGGCACGCGTGCGGACGCTATCGGTGCCGAGGAGTTGCGGGTCGGCCCAATAAAGAAAACTGAGCGCGAGATCGCCAAAGGTAACGCCGGTGCCGCCGATCTTTTCGTCGAGCCGCGAGATCGCAAATTTCTCGGTGCTGAAATTTTTCACGAGGTCGAGCTGCGAGCCGTTTTCGCCGAGCCGGAGCTGCAAGATTACCGGCGGCGTCGTGAAGGTGTAGCGAATGATCGGCCCGGTCTGGGTGAGCCGAAACGGGATCACGTTCGCGTCGGAACGGAGCTGACCACGGAGATCGAGCTGTTGCTGCGATTGATTGAGGCGGACCTGCTCGAGGATTTGCGACGCGGGCGGTGCAGGAGTGGCGGCGTGCAGATTCGTTAGGCAAAAACCGAAGGCGAACATGAGCGCGAGCAGGAGCGCCCGCCGAAACCGGTCATCCCGAGCGAAGCGCAGCGCAGTCGAGGGATCCCGTCGGGCTGCTGGGAAGCTCCGCTGCCAGCACTCCACCCGTTCCCCGCGACGACGCACGGATCCGTCACGCAGCTTTCCAGAAGATCCACGGGATCCCTCGACTGCGCCCTGCCTCCGCAGGGCTTCGCTCGGGATGACCGCATGGGTCGTGCGTGCATGGGATGACGCCTCGCGCGATTTATGAGATAGCTTTGCAGCCGGCAGCCGGCTTCTTCCGTGGATCAGTCGCTCTTTCATCTTATTAACGAACAATGGACGCATCCCGCGCTCGACCTGTTCATGGCCGCGATCAGCAATCCAGACATCTGGAAACCATTCCTCATTCCGCTCGTGCTCATCCCGCTGATCTGGGGCGGATTCAAGGGACGCGCGCTGGTTTTCTGCCTCGCGTTCGTCCTCCTCTGCAATAGCAGCCTCACCAATTCGCTGAAGAAATTCGTCGATCGGCGCCGGCCGAAACAGGCCGAGCGCGTGCGCATGGTCGTGCTCGCAAAGGCGCGCCCGGAATTTCTCACGCTTTTCCAGCCAGTGCGGATTCGTTATTCCGATGAATCCGACCGGCATAAATCCGGGCCGTCGTTTCCCTCCGGTCACGTGACCAACAACATCACGGTCGCGATCGTGCTCGCCCTTTTTTATCGGCGCCGAGGCTGGCTCTATTTTTTGGTCGCAGGGGCGGTCGCATACTCGCGGATTTATCTCGGGGCGCATTGGCCGAGCGATGTGGCGGCGACAGTTTTTCTCGCGGCGGGGGAAACGTTCCTCGGGCTGGCCCTGCTTGAACTGCTCTG
>JBBSUP010000143.1:0-4994 GCA_038234295.1 Chthoniobacterales bacterium | reverse complement strand
CGGGCGCGGTCACCCCGGCACCGGTCCGGGTCCCGGCTTTTGGGTAAAAAAAAACCGCGCCCTTCGCTGGCCGGGGACACCGCCCCCGGCTACAACGCGACAATCGGCTTGCGAGCCTGACGGCGCGCGCTCACCTTCCGCGCGAGATGAACTCCGCCGCGGCCATCACCGGAGACACAGCGCGCGCCCAGCCGATCGGCGTTTTCGATTCCGGCATCGGCGGACTTACGGTTGTGCGCGCGCTGCGCGAGCTCCTGCCTAACGAACGCATTTTCTATCTCGGCGACACCGCGCGGGTGCCCTACGGGGGGAAAAGCGGGGCCACGGTTGAGCGTTACAGCCTCGAGATTACCGGCCTGCTCCTCGAGGAGCATTGCAAGACGATCGTGGTCGCCTGCAATACCGCTTCCGCGCTCGCCTTGCCGCGACTCGTGGAGATGAGTCCGGTGCCGGTAACCGGGGTGATTCGCCCCGGCGCGGCGGCGGCGGTCGCGGCGACGCGGAATGGTCACATCGGCGTGATCGGCACGCGCGCGACGATCAAGAGCGGCGCCTACGAGCGGGCGATCCAGGCGCTCGATCCGGCTCTGCAAGTGACCGCGCGGGCGTGTCCGCTTTTCGTGCCATTGATCGAGGAAGGCTGGCTCGATGGCGAGGTCACGGAGCGAGTCGTTAGGCAATATCTCGAGCCGCTCGTCGCGGAAGGCATCGATACGCTTGTGCTTGGTTGCACGCATTATCCGCTGCTCCGTCCGGCGATCGGGCGGTTCCTCGGCGACGCGATCACCTTGGTCGATTCCGCGCACAATTGCGCCACCGCGGTGAAGCAGTTGCTAGACCGGGTAGAGCTCCGCGCCGGTGCGGGCGAAAAGGGAAATCTGGCAGTCGCGCTGACCGATCCGCCCGATGCGTTTCTCGAAGTCGCGCGCGAAGCGCTCCAGCTCGACATCGACACGGTGCAGCTACGGCAGGTGCTTCACGCCTCGAAACCCTGAGGCCGCGAGCGTTCGGTTGTGACGTTGCTCCGCTCTTTTTTCGAGAGCGACGCGAGTACGAGATCGTAGGAGTGATCGATCATCGCGCGCAGCTCCGCGGCGGGAATGCCGCCGCTCAACTCCACCGTGTTCCAGTGTTTCTTGTTCATGTGATAACCGGGGCGCACTTGCTCGTAGCGATCGCGCAAATCGAGCGCGTGCTCTGGATCGCATTTGAGGTTCGCGCTTGGCCGCACTTCATCGAGCGAAGCGAGCGCGAACATCTTCGCGCCGACCTTGAAAACGATGGTGTCGTCGCCAAACGGCGCACCTTCCGTCGCGCCCGGTTTCCCGAGGCAGTAATCGCGAAAATCTTCCAGTGTCATCCTGAGCGGAGTGGAGCGAAGCGCAACGAAGTCGAAGGATCCCGTGGAGCAACCGTGAAGTTCCTGGGCCGGAGCTTTCACGCAACCCCACGGGAACCCTCGACTACGCCCCGCGGCCGCGGGGCTCCGCTCGGGATGACTACGTGATCGCGCTGAGCAGCCGCGGCAGCAGCTCCCTGATCGCGACTCGTTCCTGCTCCATGCTGTCGCGGTGCCGCAGGGTGACGGTGTCGCGCAAGGTCTCGTCGCGTTCGCCTAACGACTCGAAATCGATCGTGATCCCGAACGGCGTGCCCGCCTCGTCCTGCCGCCGATATCGCCGCCCGATCGCGCCGGTTTCATCGTAGAAAACGTTCATGAACGGCCGCAGCGCAGCCTGCACTTCGCGCGCTTTCGCGACCAGTTGCTCGTTGTTTTTCAGGAGCGGAAAGATGCCGGCCTTGATCGGCGCAACGCGCGGATGGAACCGCAGGACCGTGCGTGTTTCGCTCTTCCCTTTTTCGTCGGTCACGGTCTCCTCGGCGAAGGCTTCGCAGAGAAGCGCGAGGACGGTGCGATCGACGCCGGCGCTCGGCTCGATCACGTGCGGGGTGAAGCGCTGCTTCGTTTCTTCGTCGAAATAATCGAGCGGTTTGCCGCTCGCTTTTTGGTGCTGCGTGAGGTCGTAGTCGGTGCGATACGCGACCCCTTCGAGCTCCTGTTTTCCAAATGGGAAATCGTATTCGATGTCGTAGGTGCCCTTGGAATAAAACGCGCGATCGGCCTCGGGCACGGTCAGGACGTGCAGCTTTTCGCGCGGAATCCCGATGTTCTCGTAGAACTTGAGCCGCTCTTCTTTCCAATACTCGAGCAGTTCCATCCCCTGCTCCGGCCGGCAAAAATATTCGAGTTCCATTTGCTCGAACTCGCGTGAGCGAAAGATGTAATTCCGCGGGTTGATCTCGTTCCGGAACGCTTTCCCGATTTGCGCGATACCGAACGGCAGCTTCTTCCGCGCGGTGTCGAGAACGTTCTTGAATTGCTGGAAAATCGACTGCGCCGTCTCCGGCCGCAGATAAGCGATCGAATCGGGATCGGCGGAAGCGCCCATCTGGGTCGAGAACATGAGGTTGAAGGGGCGCGCCTCGGTGAGGTCTTTGCCACCGCAGACCGGGCACTGCGGGTCGCCGCCTTTATCCGGCAACTGATCGGCGCGGAGCCGGGCTTTGCAGGTGCGGCAATCGACCATCGGGTCGCTAAAAGTATCGACGTGCCCGCTCGCCTTGAGCGCGGCCGGGTGCGTGAGGATCGAGCCGTCGAGACCGACAACGTCGTCGCGCTCGCGGACCATCACGCGCCACCAATAATCCTTGAGGTTGCGCTTTAACTCGACCCCAAACGGGCCGTAATCCCAGACGCCGTTCAGGCCGCCGTAGATTTCGCCGGCTTGAAAAATAAAACCGCGCCTTTTGCAAAGGCTGACGATCTTTTCCATCCGCTGAGTTTCGTTTGGGCTGCTCATGAGAAATTTTGACCGCGGATTACGCGGATTTCACGGATGGGAGAAAACGGAGAAACGCATTCTTTCATCCGCGCAATCCGCGTAATCCGCGGTTAAAAAAAATCAGCGGCTACTTCGCGACCGTGACCTCGGTCTTGACCGAATTCGCGATGAAACAGTTGTCGTGCGCGAAGTGGTGCATCTCTTCCAGGTCCTGCTCGGTCGGCTGATTTTCACCGGAAAATTTCAGTTTCGGATGCAGCTCCACCCGCGTGATCGCGAGCTTGCCGTCCGCGTTCTTCTCCATGTGGCCGACCGCTTCATCGACGTATTCCTCGAGCAGGAATTTCTTCTTACAGGCGACGGCCAGAAACGTGAGCATGTGGCAGCTGGAGAGCGCCGCGACGAAAGCCTCTTCCGGATCGACGTGGTCGGGATTTCCGAGGTAAGCCGGCGCGGCCGTGGCGGTCATTTCGTGGCCGCCATCGAAGCTCCAGGTGTGATCGCGGTTGTAGGTTTTGTATTCGAAATCGGGCGTGGCGCGCTTCCAGCTGAGCGTCATTTTGTGTTCGGACATGCCTTCTAATAAAGGCCGGCCCGCAATTCGCAAGGGCGCGCGATTTGGCCCGGTGAATGGAACAAATCTTGCAACACCAGAGGGGTCGCGCCTTCATGACTACTTCTGAATTTCAATCTCTCCTCACTGCCATGCTGGAAAGCGGCGAAGGCGTGTCCGACTGCCTTTTTCTCGTCGGGAAACCGCCCATGATCGAGCGCTACGGCAAGCTTTTCGAGCTGCCGATGGACTCGGCCAGCGCCACGCTGCAAGCCGGCCACACCCAGGCGATCGCCGATCTGCTCATGGACGGAAGCGAGCGACTGCGCGCCGATCTCGTCGAGAGCGGCTCTTGCGACACGAGCTACGCGATCGAAAATCTCGCCCGCTTTCGCGTCAACATTTACCGGCAGAGCGGCCGTCTCGGCATCGTCATGCGGAAACTGCAATCGACCGTGCCGTCGATTAAGTCGTTAGGCCTGCCCGCAATTTTTAACGAAATCGTGAAGGAGCGATTCGGCATCATCTTCTTCACCGGCAGCACCGGCAGCGGCAAGACGACGACGCTGGCCGCGCTCCTGAACGAGGTCAACCAGACGCAGGCCGTGCACGTCGTCACGCTCGAGGATCCGATCGAATTCCTCCACCTGCCGCAGCGCGCCGCCTTCAGTCAGCGCGAGCTCGGGAAGGATTTTTCCACGTTCGCCTCCGGGCTCCGGGCTGCGCTCCGGCAGGCGCCGAAGGTGATTCTCATCGGTGAAATTCGCGACCGCGAGACGATGGAGATCGCGCTCACCGCCTCCGAGACCGGGCATCTTGTTTTCAGCACCCTGCACACGATCAACGCCGGCCAGAGCATCAACCGCATCCTCGGCCTCTTCAGCAACGACGAGGAAAAACAGATCCGCGAACGGCTCGCGGACACGCTCCGTTACGTCGTGAGCCAGCGCCTCGTGACCAAGCTCGAAGGCGGCCGGCTCCTCGTCACCGAGATCATGGGCAGCAGCCTGCGCACCCGCGAGACGCTCCTCTATGGCGAGGGCGAGAACCGGACTTTCCAGGAAATCATCGAGGCCGGCAGCACGCTCGGCTGGCACAGCTTCGATCAATCACTCATGCGCGCTTTCGAGGAAAACCTCATCTCCGAAGAAACGGCGCTGCTCTTTTCCACCCACAAAAACAAGATGGGCCGCGATCTGGAGATGGCGAAAAAACTCCGCTCGCCCGTGGACGAAGAACCCTCGGGTTTGAAGATCGCTTCCTTCTAAGAAAATCTATGAATACACCGGACAACGAAAGCAGCAGCGAACAGGCGCTGCGTCTCGCGCAACTCGAGATCAGGATGCTCCGTGAGCAGTTGGCCGCGGCGCTGCAGCACCTGCCGAGCGCGCCCGAGGCGGCGCCCCGGAGTGCTCCGCGCTTGACGCCGCGTCCGCCCAGTCACTCCTTCGGAAGCGCGCCCGCCTCCAGCGTGACCGTGGAGTTCAAGCTCCCTTCCGCGAGTCCCGGCGCGCGGCAAGTGCTCTGCGTGGAAGACAGCGCGGCGAATTTTGAGCTCATCGAGAACATCCTCGCCGATCGCCCGGGCACCAACCTGG
>JBBSUP010000142.1:0-5030 GCA_038234295.1 Chthoniobacterales bacterium | reverse complement strand
GCTCGGGGCGGAAGTGCGGATGACGCGAAGCGATGTCGGCCGCGGACATCCCGAGTATTATCAGGACATCGCCGCGCGCCTAACGAGTGAAATCCCCGGCGCCTTCTACGCGAACCAATTCGGCAATCCCGCGAATCCGCTCGCGCACGAGACCGGCACCGGCCCGGAAATCTGGGCCCAGATGCACCATGACATGGACGCCATGGTCATCGGCGTCGGCTCCGGCGGCACGCTCAGCGGGCTCGGGCGTTTCTTTAAAACCGTCGACCCGAAAATCGAGATGATCCTCGCCGACCCGACCGGTTCGATTCTCTACGAATGGGTCAAAACCGGGAAGATGGAAGAGGCCGGGAGCTGGGCCGTCGAAGGCATCGGCGAAGATTTTATTCCCGACATCGCGGACATGTCGCTCGTGCGCGACGCCTTCGAGATCGATGATGCCGAGAGCTTTGAAGTGGTGCGCGAACTCCTGCGCAAAGAAGGGATCCTCGGCGGGTCCTCGACCGGCACCCTCCTCGCGGGCGCGCTCCGTTACTGTCGCCAGCAGACCGAGCCGAAACGCGTCGTGACCTTCGTCTGCGACACCGGGAACAAATATCTCTCGAAGATGTTCAACGATTTCTGGATGGCCGAGCACGGCTTCGTGGAGCGCGCGAGCAAAGGCGATCTGCGCGACCTCATTTCGCATCGGTTCGAGAAAGGCGAAGTCATCTCCGTCGGGCCTGCCGACACCCTGCTCACAGCCTTTAAGCGCATGCGCTCGGCCGATGTCTCGCAGGTGCCGGTGATGAATGAAGAAGGCCGCGCCGTCGGGATTCTCGATGAATCCGATCTGCTTGTGAAAGTGCATCGCGAACCGGCGCAATTTAAGGACCTCGTCAGCTCCGCCATGACCGACCGGTTGGAGACATTGTCGCCCGGCGCGAGCATCGGCGACTTGCTCGAGGTCTTCGATCGCGGCCGCGTCGCCATCATCATGGACGGCCAGAAGTTCCTTGGCCTGATCACCCGCACGGATCTGCTTTCCTATCTCCGGCTCCAGATGGATAAATCTCCCGCGAGCGCCTAGGCGCTCGCGCAGCGTTGCCGGCACTCGGCGTCGATTACCTCCGGCCCAGCCAGACGCGCAGAGGGCTGATTTTCCACGGACCGACGCAGAGATCGGGCAGGCCATCTCCGTTCGCATCGGCTACCTGGAGGGTATTCGCGCCGTTCGGGCAGGGAAGCGTTTGGGCGGGGCCGAACTTTCCGTCCCCGCGATTGATCCAATAGCTCAAGGTCTGTGCGTCGCCGGTCGAGGTCGCGAGGACATCCAATTTTCCATCGCCGTTTAAGTCCGCTAGAACGGGGCCAAAACATGGCGCCGCCGGATCGAGCTCGGCGCCTTTCCGGAACCCACCCTTTCCGTCACCGACGAAAATTTGCAGGCCATGCGCGCCGTTATTCCCCACCACGAGGTCGGGGAAGCCGTCGCCACTCAGGTCCCCGGCGGCCAGTGCGCTGGGCTGCTGCAATCCGCGCACGCGGCCGGCGGGCGCCGCGCGGAAGCGGCCCGTTCCATCGCCCAGAAGCACGTCGAGCGATTTGCCGAACCAGTTCGGAGTCGCGAGATCGGGATGCCCATCACGATTAAAATCCGCCACCCGGACAACGTAGGGGTGTCGATCCGTGGGGATGGGAGTCCCCGGTGCCGGCGCAAATTTTCCCCGACCGTCGCCCAAGAGTAGCCAGACAGAATTGGCGTCCGCTTCCGTGAAAACGAGGTCGAGGTGACCGTCACCGTTCAGATCTGCGGCCTCGAGCGCGTGGCAGTGGGGCTTACTGACCGGCACTTTGATTTTCTCGGGAGAACGGAAGCCACCGCGGCCGTCGCCGAAAAAGAGCCAAACCTCATCGGTGTCGTGATGCGAAACGGCGAGATCGAGTTTGCCATCCTGATTCAAATCGCCCAAGGCGAAATCGCTCGCGCTTTTTCCCGCCGCGATCTCGACAGGCGGTGCGGTCGCAAGCTTCGGTCCGGGCTGGCCGAGCAGGACGAGAAGCGCATCGGTTTCACCCGACAGAACGATGAAATCCGGACGCCCGTCCCCATTAAGGTCGCCTAACTTCAATCCCTCCGCCTCACCCACGGCGGCGAGTTCAAAATCAGGCGGACCTTCGAAAGGCCGCTCCGGCGAGGGCACCGCGCTGGCCGTCATGGCGAGGGACGCGGCGGCGATCGAAGCGAAATAATTTACCGTGGAAAAGCGCATACACATCTTCGCTGTGCTCAACGCAAGTCTCGGTAAAAAATGAAGAAACATCCACCCCGCAACACGTCGACCATCTCGACAAGGTTGGTATTCAGTTTGCCGCAATTCTTTGGGAATGCCGCACCTGGATATGAAAACCGCGCCAACTGCGGCTAGGCTGCGCATCCGATGAAGAAAAAGCATCATCTCGCCACGCGAGTCATTCACGCCGGTCAATCGCCCGATCCTTCCACCGGCGCGGTTATGACGCCGATCTATCAGACCTCGACCTACGTGCAGGAAAGTCCCGGCCGGCATAAGGGCTACGATTACGCGCGCTCGATTAACCCGACCCGCTCAGCCTACGAGCGCTGCGTCGCCGACCTCGAGAGCGGCACGCGCGGCTGGGCTTTTGCCTCCGGTCTCGCCGCGATGTCGACCGCACTCGAGACGATCGACAGCGGCTCGCATGTCGTCGTGAGCGACGATCTTTACGGCGGCACCTATCGGCTATTCGAAAAGGTCAGGCGGCGCTCCGCGAATCTCGATTTCTCCTTTATCGACATGAGCGACCCCTCGAAAATCGAGGCTGCCTTCAAGCCGAACACCCGGATGGTCTGGGTGGAAACGCCGAGCAATCCGCTCCTGAAATTGATCGACCTCGAGGCGGTCGCGAAAATTGCGCGGAAGCACAACGCCATCTCGGTTTCCGACAACACCTTCGCGAGCCCCTGGATTCAGCGGCCGCTCGAGCTCGGCTTCGATCTCGTGATTCACTCCGCCACGAAATACCTCAACGGCCACTCCGACATGGTCGGCGGCGTCGCCGTCGTCGGCGAGAACAAGGAACTCGGCGACATGATGCAGTTCCTGCAAAATAGCGTCGGCGCGATCGCCGGGCCGTTCGACAGCTTCCTCGCGATGCGCGGCTTGAAGACGCTGGCATTGCGGATGGAGCGTCATTGCGAAAATGCCGCCGAACTCGCGAGCTGGCTGGAGACGCAACCGAAGATCCGGCGGGTCAGTTATCCCGGCCTCGCGAGTCACCCGCAACACGCGCTCGCGAAGGAACAAATGGGCGATCGCTTCGGCGGAATGGTCACGCTCATTCTCGACACCGATCTCGCGGGCACCCGCCGTTTCCTCGAGAACACGCATCTCTTTTCGCTCGCGGAAAGCCTCGGCGGCGTCGAGAGCCTGGTGAACTACCCGCCGATCATGACCCACGGAGCGATCCCGGAGGAAACGCGGATCGCCCTCGGGATCACGGAGTCACTCGTCAGGCTATCGGTTGGGGTCGAGGACGTAAACGATCTCCGCGAAGACCTAGAGACCGCGCTTGCCGCGATCTAGTTGCCCCCACGCTCCGATCGCGCAGTCATCCCGAGCGGAGCGCAGCGCAGTCGAGGGATCCCGTGGGGCTGGCGTGAAGCGTCTGCGCGAAATCTTCCAAGAAACCAACGGGATCCCTCGACTGCGCTGCGCTTCGCTCGGGATGACGTTGTCGCGGGCGCTTCGGGCGTCTAGGCTGCGCCGCCATGGGCAGCAGTTTCGGCCAACTTTTTCGGATCACGACTTTCGGCGAGTCGCACGGTGGCGGTGTCGGCGTCGTCATCGATGGTTGCCCGCCGCGGATCGAACTTTCCGTTGAAGACATCCAGATCGAACTCGATCGCCGGCGTCCCGGCCAAAGCGCGATCGTGACCCAACGGAAGGAAGCGGACCGTTGCGAGATTCTTTCCGGCGTTTTCGAGGGTAAAACCCTCGGCACCCCGATCGCGTTGCTCGTGCGCAACGAAGACGCGCGCCCGGAAGCGTATCGCGAGATGGCAGAGACCTACCGCCCGTCGCACGCCGATTACACCTACGAGGCAAAATACGGCATCCGGAATTGGCAGGGCGGCGGCCGCGCTTCCGCGCGCGAGACAATCGGCCGCGTGGCTGCGGGAGCGGTCGCGCGCCAGGTCCTTGCGCAGCTATTTCCGAAGTTCGAAGTGCTCGCTTACGTCACCCGCGTGCATGAGCTGATCGCGACGATCGATTCCGGCGCAGTCACGCGCGAGGAGGTCGAAGCAAATCCCACCCGCTGCCCGGACCCCGCGAGCGCAGCGCAAATGATCGAATTGATCGAGCAAACCCGGAGCGAAGGCGACTCGTTAGGCGGTGTGATCGAATGCGTGGTCCGCCAGCCGCCCGTCGGTCTCGGCGAACCGGTTTTCGACAAACTGGAAGCCGATCTCGCGAAGGCGATGCTCAGCCTGCCCGCCACGAAAGGCTTCGAGATTGGCAGCGGCTTCGCCGCCACCACGCTGAAAGGCTCTGAGCACAACGACGCCTTCGCCATCCGCGACGACGAAGTCCGCACAACCACGAACCGTTCCGGCGGCATCCAGGGCGGGATCAGCAACGGCGAGAACATCCTCTTCCGCGTCGCCTTCAAACCCACCGCCACGATCGCGAAACCGCAGCAAACTGTGACGAGCAGTAAGACTGAAACCACGCTATCCGCGCGCGGCCGTCACGATCCGTGCGTCCTCCCCCGCGCCGTCCCGATGGTGGAAGCCATGGCTCTGCTCGTGTTCTGCGATCACGCTTTGCGCCAGCGCGCGCTCGCGCTTCCCTAGCTCCATGACCGCCGGCTCCCCGCTCTGGCAAACCATCTTCGTCATCGGCGCGCTCCTCCTGATCGCGTTCGAGATCCTGCGCGGCTGGAGACTTGGACTCGTTAGGCAACTCGTCCGCCTCGGCGCCGTCCTGGCCGCCTACGTCGTCGGCCTCTTCGGCGGCCGACTGCTCCTG
>JBBSUP010000141.1:0-5261 GCA_038234295.1 Chthoniobacterales bacterium | reverse complement strand
GGCTTCATCCTGGGTGGTGGCGCCGGAAACGCCAGCGTCGTGGTCCGGGCCCTGGGACCTTCGCTCACGCAGTTCGTCAGCGGCGCGCTGGCTGATCCTACCCTGGAACTGCACGATGCAAACGGCGCCCTCATTCGGAGCAACGATAACTGGAAAGAGACGCAGCAGACGGACATCGAAGCGACCGGCCTTCAGCCGACAAATGACCTGGAGTCCGCGATCTTCCAGACGCTGGCGCCGGGCGCTTACACCGCAATCGTGGGTGGGAAGGGCGATCTTACCGGAGTTGGTTTGGTCGAAGTATACCGGCTGCCTTGATTTGCTGAGTGGCATGGTTTCGAGGGCGGCGATTTGCTCGAAGCGCAAATCACCGCCCAGCGGCTCCAAATCCGGTTGGAGTTGCGGCTGGGCAGACCAGTTTACGGCCACTTGAAACTGTATCTTGAATGCGACTCGCTGCGCGGCGATCCGTTTTTCGAAAAAATCGTCGGCTACCTCGCGCCGAGGTAATCTTCCGGGGAGCACAGGCCGCCGGCCTGTAGTTCGCGCCAGCTTGCCGCGAACCGATCTCGATGTTCGACGATTGTGCATCGCGAGATGCATTTCGGCTAGCAGCCAAAAGCGGCCGAAAGCGGGTCGCCGCGGCGACCGCTCCCCAATCCGCAACGTCCCCTAGTCCGTGGTTTAAAAAAATCCAAACTTTCCGCGTAACGCTCGGCCAAATTTTGCGAAGTACACCAGTGAACGGCGACAAGTGACAACTCAATAACGAGGAAAAGGCCAAAACAAGCAAAACCAAATCAAGCAAAGGAACAAAAGATGAAATCACTCGACTTCTTCAAACCCACTCTGGCGACCACACTGGCAATCGTCCTCGGGTGGCTACTCTCCGTCCGGCCCGCCCAAGCCGGTTACACCGTGACGCTGCAGCAAGTCGGGCCCGATGTCGTCGCGACCGGAAGCGGAGCCATTAACTTGCAGGGACTGTATTTTGATCATTCGGCTTCCCTAGACCCCGCGATACACTCACCTTTTTCTGCGAGCATTTACACGGGGCCGACTTCTTCCAGCGTAGACCTCTACGTCAGGCCGCTAACTGGACCTTTTGGGGACACTGAACCGTTGACTTTCGGGAGCAACGTTGGAAGGTCTGCCAGCAGTGGCAGCGGCGACATGGTCGGGATATCCGCGGGATTTTATCAGCAACAATATCTTAGCCTTGTCGCTGTTCCAAAGGGCTATGTCTCCGGTACTGCTCTATCGGACACGGCGACCTACAGCGGCACGACTCTTGCAGCTTTAGGTGTAACACCGGGCACCTACGTATGGACGTGGGTACAAGGAGGAGCGCACCAGGACAACTTCACGCTTATAATCCCATCGGTCCCACCGCCGACGCCCACGCCGACGCCACGGCCGGCTTCCCAGGCGCAGTTGCTCAACATCTCGACCCGGATGGATGTGAAGACCGGTGATAATGTGCTCATCGGCGGCTTTATCGTGACGGGGAACGTCGCGAAGAAAGTGATCCTGCGGGCGATCGGGCCTTCGCTGGCACCAGCCTTGGCTGGCGTCCTCGCTGATCCGGTGCTGGAATTGCACGCGGCCAATGGAGATCTCATTACGAGCAACGACAACTGGAAGGATACTCAGCAAACCGCGATTGAGGCGACGGGGATCCCGCCGCAGAACGACCACGAATCCGCCATCGTCGCCACCCTTGATCCCAATGCTTACACCGTGATTGTGCGCGGCAAGGGCGGAACCAGCGGGATTGGGCTGGTGGAAGGCTATGACCTGGATCAGGCGGCGGATGCCCAGTTGGCCAACATCAGCACGCGAGGATTTGTCGAGGCAGGGAGCAACGTGCTGATCGGCGGCTTTATTCTCGGGAACGGCACTGGAACAACTAACGTGGTGATTCGCGCGCTCGGTCCCTCCCTGCCGGTCTCAGGTACCCTGGCTGATCCTACCCTCGAATTGCACGATTCCAATGGCGACGTCGTGATGAGCAACGACAACTGGATGGACAATAGTGCCGCGGATCAGGCGGAGCTTACGGCCAATCAACTGGCCCCGACGAATGACCTGGACTCAGCCATGATCGTGACGCTTCCGACAGACGCCTATACCGCGATCGTTGCCGGAAAGAACGGTGCGACCGGTGTCGGGCTGGTCGAAGTTTATCAGCTGCCCTGATTTGCTGAATCGTTCTTGGCGGCGCTCATGGTCCCGGTTCGGTCGTGATCCGTTGCCGATCGTGATCGCTGAAAAAGACGCACTCGTTTTCCAGCCCGAGCAAGGTCGCATACTTGAGCGGGAACTTTTGCAGATCGACGCTCCGCATGATGAGCGGCGCCCAATCTTTGTATTCGCCCCGCAGGATATCGCGCAAGGTGTTTCCGCCGCCGCTGATCGAGGTCAGGTAGATCGCGTTGATCGGGCCGCCAAGCGTTTTGTAATCGCTCAGCTCGGTGTAAGCGCGGATTGTTTCCGGCAGCCAGACGGCCCGGCGGTCCGCATACCAGGCGACGGCCCATGGCATGTCGGTCGCGGTGATTTCCTCCGGCTTCATCCACTCGTTCAGCACCGCGATGTAGGGCGGCAAATAGGGCGGCCAGCGCAGGCTCGGTTGCGGGCCGCTCAGGAGCAGGCCGGAAATCATCGGCCAGCCGCCGAGGAGAAAAATCAGGCCGAGAAATCCAAGGCGTGCGAGCCGCGATTGGAAGTCGAGCCGGCTCCATTGCACGAGGAGAAAGGCGAGCCCGAAACGGGTCATGATCGGGATAAAGAGAAGGTGGAGCTGATTGGCTGCGAACCCCTGCTCTTCGGTCAGGCCGTAAACCATCAGGCCGAGGACTGCCCCGGCCCAGAGCGCGAGGACGAGCCAGCGCGTCGCCGCGGTCGGCCGGCGGCGAAAAGGATGGAGGAGCGCCGCGAAAAAGAAAAGCGCGGCCACGCTCCAGCCGAAGAGCTGGAAGATCCGGCCGAACTGGTCGGAAAGATTGCCGGTCAGTTTGTTCCGCCAGGCGCCGAGGCTCATCCCGGCAAAATCGAGTTTCATCTGGCGCATGTGCCCGGCGTCGCTCAGGCCGACGTGATCGAAGAGCGAATAAAAAGCCACGCCCGCCGGGTTGCCGGTAACGAAATAATTTCGGATCAACCACGGCGCGTAGAGGACGAGGAGCGGCGCGAGAAGCAGGGCCGCGGCCCGGAGGCGCGGGCGGAAATAGCAAACGGCAAAGACGAGCGCGGGCAAAAAAATCCAGATCGTTAGGGCATGAGTCAGTGCGAGCAGGCCAAAGCCCGCCCCGGGAGCCAGAGCTGCGTCGATTTTCCCTCCTGCTGTGCCTCGATCGCGCGCACCAGCAGGTAAATCGTGAGGTTGAAAAGAAAAAGGAGCAGCATCTGCGGCAGGCCCGAGAGGGCGTACTGCCAAAAGATGTCGCCGAGCAAAACCAGGGCGCAGCTGAGAAGGGCGAGGCGTTGATCGAAGAGCCGGCGCGCAATCAAAAACAACACTCCGAGCGAAGCGAGAAAGAGCACGATCGACATCAGCGCGATCATTCGGTCGCCGACAAAGATCGGGTCGCCCGGTGTCATCCGGAGATGCGACCGGATCGGGAGAAGCGCGAGCGCATCGACCAGCGGCGGGAGCGGCGCGTTGTAGGTGTCGGTCCAGATATTTTTCGCGACCTCTTTTCCGTGGCGCTGCAACTGCCCGAGGGCGAGCGGGCGCGCGACCTTCGTTTTCCAGCCTTCGCCATGCAAGAGCGCGCGGCCGATCTGCGCCTGGTCCATCCCCTGCGATGTGGCCAGCCCGCGGAACTCGTGCAGCAGATAAAAAAGAGAAAGTCCCGCGATCAGCGCAACCGCCAGGGCGCGCCGCATCCAGACGGCCGCGCCGCCCGACTCGAGCGCGTGGATCGTCTTCTGGATCGCGTCCGCGCTACCGGGCATGAGAAGAAGCGTTTTCGTCCGCAGCCGGCGATTCGTCGTTAGGCAGCGCCGCCTTCATTTCATTGATTTTGCGATGGAGGGTGCGGCGGCTGATCCCAAGCTTTTTCGCCGCAGCCGTGATGTTGCCCTTGGTCGCGGCCAGCGCCTGGTTGATGAGCCGTTGCTCGGTCGCGCGCAAATCGAGCGGGCTGGCATTTTCTTCGAAAGCCCGGGTCCGCGTGCCGGGCGCGGGCGCAGCCTGCCGAACCGCGGCCGGGAGATCGCGCACCGTCACTTTCGCGCCCGTCGCCATGACGACGCCATGCTCGATCGCGGTCCGCAGCTCGCGCACGTTCCCCGGCCAATCGTAGGCAAGAAGCGCATTCATCGCGTCGGCCGTGATATCGAGCAGCGCTTTCTCATTCGTCTTGCAGAAGTGGCGCAAAAAGGCGCGCACGAGAAGCGCAATATCTTCCTTCCGCTCGTGCAACGGCGGCATCGTGATCTTGACCACGTTGAGGCGGAAGTAGAGATCGTCGCGAAATTTCCCCTCGCTCACCATCGTCTCGAGGTTCTTGTTCGTGGCCGCGATCAGGCGCACATCGGCGTGCAAAGTCTGCGAACCGCCAACCCGCTCGAAGGCGCGCTCTTCGCTCATTACGCGCAGGAGTTTGATCTGCGTCGTGGGATCGATCTCGCCGATTTCATCGAGGAAAATAGTGCCGCCATTGGCCTGCTCGAAACGCCCGACCCGGCGCTCATGCGCGCCGGTGAACGCGCCGCGCTCGTGCCCGAAGAGCTCGCTCTCGAGCAGTTGCGGCGAGAGCGCCGCGCAATGCACGGTCACGAACTTCCCCTTGTGCCGGCGGCTCAGATTATGGATCGCGTGCGCGGCCAGTTCCTTGCCCGTGCCGCTTTCGCCCTCGAGCAAAATGTTGGCCGCGGAAGGCGCGACCTGCCGGATGGTGTCGAGCACTTCGCGGAGCGCGACCGATTCGCCAAGCAAATTCTCGAGCCCGAACCGCTCGTCCACCTGCTTGCGCAGGGAACGGTTTTCCTGCTCCAGCCGCCGGCTCCCGAGCGCGCGCGCGATCAGCATCTCGACCTTGTCGAGGTTGAGCGGCTTGGTCACGAAATCGTAGGCGCCGCGTTTCATCGCCTCGACTGCCGTGTCGACCGAGCCGTAGGCCGTCATCATGATGCAAACCGGCGGGTGCGGCATTTTTAGTGCGCGCTCAATCAAGGTCATCCCATCCTCGCCGCCGAGCCGCAGGTCGGTGATGAGCAGATCGATCTGGTCGCGTTCCATCACCTCGAGCGCG
>JBBSUP010000140.1:0-5490 GCA_038234295.1 Chthoniobacterales bacterium | reverse complement strand
TGGGCGGACCGCTGCGCTACACACTCCCGGCCGGCTGGCAGGCGAAGCCGCTTACGACCATGCGCGTGGCCAGTTTCAACGCGGGCGCGCCTAACGAAAAGCCGGCGGATGTTTCAGTTGTCGCGCTGCCGGGGAGTTCCGGGGGCGAGCTCGCGAACGTCAACCGCTGGCGCGACCAGGTGAAGCTTGGGCCGATCGACGAAGCCACCCTCCAAGAGCAGGCTGAGCACGTCTCGGCCAACGGTCACGACTACCTTGTTTTCGACATCGCGGGCGTCCAACCCGTGGGCACTCCACCGGCAAAGCAGCGCATTCTCGCCGCCATCCTGAACGAAAACGGCAACTCCTGGTTCATCAAAATGACGGGCGACGACGCGGTCGTGGCTGCGCAGAAAACGGCGTTCGCGGAGTTCCTGCGCAGCCTTAAAATCCCCTGAAACCAGTGATGAATTTCCATGAGCCAAAGCGGCGGGTTCCCGCGGTCATCCCGAGCGAAGCGCAGCGCAACCGAGGGATCCCGCGGAGCAGCCGTGAAGCCCTCGCGGCGGAGTTTCCCAGAAACTCCACGGGATCCCTCGGCTGCGCTGCGCTTCGCTCGGGATGACCGCGCTTGGGCGTTTCCTTTTATTACCTTCCCGCCTCACGAATGAGCACCGCCGCCTTACCTAACGAACTCGCCAGGCTCCTGCGGGTCTTCGCCTCGCTCCGCCTCACGGTGGTCTGTCTCGGCTTCGGGATGATCCTGATTTTTCTGGGCACGCTCGCGCAGGTGCATCTCGGGATTCACAACGTGCAGGCGCGTTATTTTCAGAGCCTCTTCGTGCTCTGGACGCCGGAGGGAAGCAGGTGGCACATCCCGGTTTTGCCCGGCGGCTATTTGTTAGGCGCAGTCCTGCTCGTGAATCTGATCGCGGCCCACGCCACCCGCTTCGAGGTGTCGCGGAAAAAAATCGGCATCTTTCTCCTTCATCTCGGGGTGATCTTGTTGCTCATCGGCCAACTCCTCACCGGTCTCTATGCGCGGGAAACGCAGATGCGGATTGATGAAGGCCAGACCCTCGGTTACGCGGAAGCGCCGCGTGAAGTGGAGCTCGCGGTGATCGACGTGAGCGATCCACAATATGATCAGGTCGTCGCCATTCCCGAGGGCGCGCTGGCTCGCGGCGGCACGATCCAAAACCCGACGCTCCCCTTCACGATCAACATCAAACGCTACTTCCCGAATGCGCGCCTGACCATGCGAGCGCAGGATCCCTCGGCTCCGCCGAGCCTGGCCACGATGGGCTTCGGCGCAAACGTCGTCGCCGCGGAAATCCCGCGCACGGTGAAGGACGACGAGCGCGATCTCAGCTCGGCCTTCGTCGAGCTCAACGGCGTCGAGGGTTCGTTAGGCACCTGGCTGGTTTCGAACGCGATCGCCGAGCCGCAAACCGTGGCGGTGAACGGTCGCTCCTTCGCGCTGATCATGCGGCAACGACGTTTTTACAAGCAGTTCGCGCTCACGCTCCTGCACTTTGCGCACGATGTTTATGCGGGAACTGAGATCCCGAAAAACTTCTCCAGCCGCGTGCGCTTGGTCGATTTCGAGCGCGGGGAAAACCGCGAGGTGCTGATCTCGATGAACGATCCGCTGCGCTATCGCGGGTTCACGTTTTACCAGTCCGGTTTCGATAACAACGACAAGACCACCATCCTCCAGGTGGTGAAAAATCCCGCGATGCTGCTGCCTTACGTCGCGTGCGGTCTGGTCGGGCTCGGGCTGCTCGTGCAGTTCTCGATGCACTTGTTTGGTTTTGTGAGAAAGCAAGGCCGATGAAGAAGTCGCGACCCTGGATTCTCTGGCTCGTGCTTGCCGGGACGATCGCATTTTTCCTCGCGCCGCTCGGGCAACGCGACCGGCGCGATGGTTTCGCGATGCAGAAATTTGGTCGGCTGCCGGTGCTCCTAAATGGCCGGATCAAGCCGCTCGATACGGTCGCGCGGAACTCGCTCCTGATCATTCACGGGAAACAATCCGTCGCGCTCGAAAAAGGCGCGCTCGCGCCGATCGACTGGCTGGCCGAGGTGCTGCTGAAACCGAGCGAAGCGAATCGCCGCAAAATCTTCGTCATCCGCAGCCCGGAGACGCTCGCCTCGATCGGGCGGAGCGATCCGACCGAGAAGTATTTTTCGTTTCTCGATCTCACGCCACGGTTGCAGGACATCGAGCAGCAGGCCGATCTCGCGCAAAAGGTGGAGGCGCAACTGCGCTCGCCGTTTCAGCGCGACATCATCAAGCTCTTCGAGCGGCTGACGCTTTTCCATCGGCTTGAGAACAGCATCGAAGTCGCGGGCACCAAAGACTTCACGGGGCAGATCGATGACCTCGTGAAGAACATCCGCCCGAACCCTGTGCCGATGAACAGCGGCATTAGCGCCGAGGCGTTGCAGAGTCTCGGGTTCCTCGCCGAGGTCGGTTATTTTTTCCCGATCCCGCCCGTTCCGCCTCACGACGACCCGCTCCAGTGGCGGAAAATGGGCGAGAGCCTTTTGCAATTTCTGACCGCGGGCAACCTGCACCCGGCAGTGAAATCGTGGGCGACGCTGGCGACCGCTTTTGCCGCGAACGACGCGGAGACTTTTAACGCCACCGTCGACAGCTACGCGCAGTGGTTGCAGGAGCATTTTCCGGGGCGCGTTCGCAAGGCCCACGTCGAGTCGGTCTTTAATCAGCTCGAGCCGTTCTACAGCGCGCTCGTGATTTATGTCCTCATCTTCATCCTCGCCTGCGCCTCGTGGCTGGCCTGGCCGCAGCGGCTCGGGCGCCTCGCGTTTTGGTTGCTCGTCGTGACTTTTGTCGTGCACTCCGCGGGATTGATCACGCGTATGTATCTGGAAGGCCGCCCGCCGGTGACGAACCTTTATTCATCCGCGGTTTTCATTGGCTGGGGCGCGGTGTTGTTAGGCATTTTTCTCGAGCGTTTCTTCCGTAACGGCATCGGGGCCGCGACCGCGGGAGCGATCGGATTTCTCACTCTCCTGATCGCGCATCATCTCTCAATGGATGGCGACACCATGGAAATGATGCGCGCCGTGCTCGACACGAACGGCTGGCTCGCGACCCACGTAGTGATGGTGTCGCTTGGTTACGCCTCGACCTTTCTCGCCGGTTTCCTCGCGCTCATTTACATCGTGCGGGGCGCCTTTACGCCGTCGCTCGATCGCGAGACCGCGAAATCGCTCGCGCGCATGGTTTACGGGATTGTTTGTTTCGCAACGCTCTTCAGTTTCGTCGGCACGATCCTCGGTGGCATCTGGGCGGATCAATCGTGGGGACGTTTCTGGGGCTGGGACCCGAAGGAAAACGGCGCCGCGCTCATCGTGCTCTGGAATGCGATCATCCTCCACGCGCGCTGGGGCGGACTCGTTAGGCAACGCGGCCTCATGGTCATGGCCGTCTTCGGGAACGTGGTCACGAGCTGGTCGTGGTTTGGCGTGAACATGCTCGGCATCGGTCTGCATTCCTACGGCTTCATGGACAGCGCGTTCCCGTGGCTGATCGCTTTCGGGATCAGCCAGGTTTGCTTTATGATCATCGGCGCACTGCCCGCTGGCGTCTGGCGCAGCCAGTTCGAAGGCGCAACGGTACCCCGGGCGGTCCCGGCGGCGGATCCGGTTGAGGTTGGTTAGGCGGTCATCCCGAGCGGAGCCCCGCGGCTGCGGGGCGGGAGTCGAGGGATCCCGTGGGGCTTCTGGAAAGCGCCGCTGCAAAAATCTCGCAATCGAAGCTTCACGGAAAAGCCGTGGGATCCCTCGACTTCGCTTCGCTCCGCTCGGGATGACTGATTTCCTCGCTGGTTCCTACCTGCTTCCCTTCTCCGGCGGTCGCCGCGGGAGAACGAACGTATCGCCGATCTCACGCAGCGCGATCCGCTCCGGTTCGTCGGCGAGCGCGGCGACGAAACGCTCGATCGGCTCGCGGAACGGTTCGAAGCTCAGTTTGAAAGTCTGGTGATGCACCGGCATCAGGTAGCGCGCGCCCGCCGCGTCGGCCATCGTGACCGCCTGCTCGGGCGTGCAATGCGAACGAATCCACGGCTCGTAAGCGCCGATGCCGAAGATCGCGAGATCATAAGCGCGTCCGTCGCGCAGACTGGCGAAGCTCTTGCTGAAAGCGGTGTCGCCGCTAAAAAGAACGCGCCGACCTTTGCGCTCGAGCACGTAGCCGTTGTAACCGCGATAATCATCGGTCCGCAGGCGGGCACCCCAGTGATTCACGCGGATCGCGCGCACGCGCAGCTCTCCGGCGGCGGTCTTCATCTCGTAGCTCTTTTTCCACGCGAGCTCGGTCACTTTTCGAAAATGCATGTGCCGGAGGAGATCGCTGGTTTTAGCAGCAGTCACCACTTCCGTCCGCGTGTCGAAGCGATGGAGCGTGCGCGTGTCGTGGTGGTCGAAGTGCGCATGCGAGAGGAGCACGAGATCGATCGGTGGCAGCTCATCGAACCCGAGTGCCGGACTCGTTAGGCGTTTCGGGCCGATGGTGAAAAACGGCAGCCGAATCCCAATCCGCGGAAAGAGCGCCGGATCGGTCAGCACGGTGATGCCGAAGAAGTTTAGGAGCACCGTGGAATGCCCGAGCCACGCCGCGGTGAGGCGATCGTTAGGCCATTCCGCCGGGTGCGGGTGCGCTGCGGCCGGGGCGATCGCGCGCCAGCTTTCTACCGTCCACTCCCGCCAGAGATGGGCGATCCAGCTGCGGGAAGATTTCATCGGTTACCATGCACTAGATTCCTGCGCTGGAGCGCGGCTTCCTTCAGTGGGAAAGTGTGGGCACTGAATTTATGCCGAACGAAAACTCCAATCGCGATTGCGCGCTCGCGCACGCTCTTCTCCGCGTCGGCCTCGGGGTTAATCTCTTCACCCACGGTCTCGTCCGCCTGCCCGACCTCGCGGGCTTCCGCGCGCACCTGGAGCAGACGATGGCGAAAAGCTGGATCCCTCTCCCGCTCGTGACCGCGACCGGTTACGCGATTCCGTTTGTCGAGATCACCACCGGCGCGTTGCTCCTGCTCGGGTTGTTTTTGCGGCCGGCGCTCGTCCTCGGCTTCCTGCTCTTGATCGTGCTCATGCTCGGCATTTGCCTGGCGCAAAACTGGACCGTCGCCGCCGAGCAACTGATCTACATGGCGGTGCTCGCCGCGCTCCTCGCGACCGCGCGCCACGATCGCTACTCCCTCGACGCCTGGCGTGTACCGCGAATAGACGCTCGCGGCGCGGCCTTGCCCGGGTAGCGCCCACGTTCCGTGGGCTGGTCGCGGTGTTTCACCGCGACGAACTTTTCTGACGATGTCAGCGTCAAGAGAATGGCGCGCTGCAAGGAACGTTCGCGACGGTGCAACACCGTGGCCAGCCCACGGAACGTGGGCGCTACCCGGAAAGCGCGCGGCTCAGCTCATGAATTCCGCCAGCGGCTCCATCGGCTCGATGTGCGAGCAGAAAATCTTGAAC
>JBBSUP010000139.1:0-5619 GCA_038234295.1 Chthoniobacterales bacterium | reverse complement strand
TCGGCGATCTCGCAGAGTCGATCATCAAGCGCAGCACGGGGGTGAAGGATTCCGGGAACATGCTCCCCGGAATCGGGGGCGCGCTCGACTTGATCGACAGTCTGCTCTTCACCGCGCCGCTCCTTTTTTTCTATCTGCGGCTGGTGATTAAGGTGCCGTAAGGGGAAAGACAGGATGAACAGGATTTTTCAGGATTAGGAATTTCTTCAATCCTGCTTAATCCTGTAAATCCTGTCTAAAATGAAACGTAAACGTGTCGTCGTGCTGGGCGCGACCGGATCGATCGGCGAGAGCGCGCTAAAAGTTGCGCGCGATATTCCGGAGCGGATGAAGATCGTCGGGCTGGCCGCGAAGTCGAACGCGGAGAAGCTCGCGGCGCAGGCGAACCTCGTGCGGCCGGAAGCGGTTTGTCTCGTCGATGAGCATCATCTCGGCACGCTCTGCGCCAACTTGGAATACAAGCCGAAGATCTTCGCCGGCGAAGACGGACTCGACGAGATCGCCTGCCTCGCGAGCGCCGAGATGGTGCTCGTGGCGGTAGTCGGGACCGGTGGTTTGCGGCCGGCGTTGCGCGCGATCGAGGCCGGGAAAGATCTCGCGGTCGCGAGCAAGGAAATCCTCGTTATGGCCGGCGAAGCCGTGATGGGCGCCGCCGCGAAAAAAGGGGCGCGTGTGTTGCCCGTCGACAGCGAGCACAATGCGATTTTCCAATGCCTTGTAGCCGGGGGCGGTGAGCCCGGCTCGGGGATGATTACCGGCGCGGCCGGGGTCAGCGCCCCCGGCTACAACGGTGTGCGGCGGCTGATTTTAACGGCCTCAGGCGGCCCGTTTCGCGAGACACCGCGCGAGCAGTTCGCCGCGATCACGAAAGAGCAGGCGCTCAAACATCCGACCTGGAACATGGGCCCGAAGGTCACGATTGATTCCGCCACGCTCTTCAACAAGGGCCTCGAAATGATCGAGGCGCACTGGCTTTTCGGGGTGGGGATGGACCGGGTCGACGTCGTCATTCACCCGCAGAGCATCGTCCATTCGATGGTCGAGTTCGTCGATGGCAGCGTCCTCGCGCAGCTCTCGCACTCCGACATGTGTTTCCCGATTCAATACGCCGTGACCTGGCCCGACCGGGTCGCGAACACTTTGCCGCCGCTCGATTTTGGGAAACTCCAAAAGCTCGACTTCGCGACTCCGCGCTTCGACGATTTTCCCGCGCTCAATCTCGCGCGGCGCGCGGGCGAAACCGGCGGCACCCTGCCTGCTGTGATGAACGCCGCCAATGAAGTCGCTGTCTCAGCCTTTCTCGCTCGCCGGATTGCGTTCCCGCGCATCTGGAACCTGGTCGAGGAAGTGATGAACCGCCACGACGCCGTTGCCAAGCCGACCCTCGATGCCATATTGGCCGCCGATCGTTGGGCGCGCGAGACGGCCGCTACTCTCCTTACCGATTCACCTGCATGATTTCGCATATCGCTCGCGTCGTTTTCCTCCTCATCGAGGTCGTCGTCCTCTTTAATCTCCTCATCGCCGTCCACGAGCTCGGGCATTTCCTGGCCGCGAAATGGCGCGGACTTTTCATCGAGCAGTTCGGCATTTGGTTTGGAAAACCGATCTGGCAAAAGAAGATCAACGGCGTCCTCTACAGCATCGGCAGCATCCCCGCGGGCGGTTTTGTGAAACTCCCGCAGCTCGCGCCAATGGACATCATAGAGGGCGAAGTCGACGTCGATCGCGCGGCGCTGCCGCCGATTTCTGCGCTTGATAAAATCATCGTCGCGATCGCGGGGCCGGTTTTCAGCGTGCTCCTCGCCCTCGTCTTTGCCTGCATCGTCTGGGCGGTTGGAAAGCCGGTCGGCGAGAGCGATGTCACGACCGTGATCGGCTACGTCATGCCTGATTCTTCCGCGGCCAAAGTCGGGCTCCGGCCTGGCGACAAAATCCTCGCGGTCGATGGCCATGAGGTGAAGCGCTTCCTCGGGATGAACGAGAGCGTGGCCTGGGCGGTGGTACGAAGCGAAGGCGAGACCGTGCCGGTAAAATTCGAGCGCGGCGGGACGGTGCAGACGGTCGAAGTCACGCCTTACAAACCGACCGCGAGCGGCTGGCGCCGGCAAGGCACGAGGCAGTTGTTGATCATGCCCGCGGAGTCGGCCGTGATCGAAAAAGTCGAGCCGAACACGCCCGCGGCCGCGGCGGGTTTGCAACAACACGACATCGTCACCGGCTACAACGGCACGCCGATTTACAGCCCGATGGCGCTCGCCGAATTCATCGACAAACACCCGACCGAAGAGCTCGCCCTGAGTGTCCAGCGCGGGACACAGAACAAGGTCGTGCGGGTAAAGCCGACGCTCCTGCCGACCGAGGGAAAAATGAAGGCGCGCATCGGTATCGGCTGGGACACCGCGGGCAAGACCTTCATCGCGCACCCGAACCCGTTCGAACAGGTTTACAAGAGCGTCACCGGAACGTTGGAGACGCTCGGCGCGGTCGCTTCGCCGAAGTCCGACGTAAGACTCCAACACATGAGCGGCCCGATCGGCATCGGGCACATTTACTATATTCTCTTCGAGAACGAGCGCGGCTGGCAGCTCGCCTTGTGGTTCAGCGTGATCCTGAACGTGAACCTCGCGATCCTGAATATGATCCCGATTCCGGTGCTCGATGGCGGCCACATCGTCCTCGCCATCGTCGAAGGCATTCGGCGGAAACCGATCAACATCCGCTTTCTCGAATGGATCCAGACCGGCTGCGCGGTCATGATCATCGGCTACATCTGCTACGTCAGCTTCTTCGATATCGGCGATTTCTTCGGCTCGCGAGGCGAGCCCGACCTACCGAAGACGCCGGCGGCGGCGGCGAAACCGTAACGGCGGACGGCGCGTGATTAATTCCGGGTAGCGCCCACGTCTCGTGGGCTGGTCGCGGTGTTCCACCGCGACGAACTTTGCGAGCGGCGTGAGCGTCATGAGAAGTGCAACCCCCAAGGAAAGTTCGCGACGGTGGAACACCGTCGCCAACCCACGAGACGTGGGCGCTCCCCAGGCAACCCAATCCCCGCTGCGATTGCATGGAGCGAGGCGGCTCGTAGGTTGCGCTATTTTCCACCCATCAATATTAAGATGAACTACTGCGATTCGCCCTTCAGTTATCACCGTCGCGTCTCGCGCGAGGTGATGGTCGGCCACGTCGGCGTTGGCGGCGAGAACCCGATCCGCGTGCAGTCGATGATCACCTGCGACACGATGGATACCGAGGCGTCGATCGCGCAGACGCTCGAGCTTGCGGAGGTCGGTTGCGAGATCGTGCGCATCACGGCGCCAACGGTGAAAGACGCGGCGAATTTGCAGCACATCGTCGCGGGTTTACGCGAGCGCGGCTGCGACGTGCCGATTGTTGCCGACATCCATTTCAAACCGGACGCTGCGATGGAAGCGGCGAAGTGGGTCGAGAAAGTGCGGATCAATCCGGGCAATTACGCGGACTCGAAGAAGTTCAAGATCATCGAGTACACCGACGAGCAATACGCCGCGGAACTCGAGCGCATTCGCGAACGTTTTGCCCCACTCGTTAGACTCTGCCAGGAACGCGGCCGGGCGATGCGCATCGGCACGAACCACGGCTCGCTCAGCGACCGGATCATGAATCGTTATGGCGACACGCCGCTCGGGATGGTGGAGAGCGCGCTCGAGTTCGCCCGGATCGCGCGCGAGCTGGATTATCACGCGCTGATCTTCTCGATGAAATCGAGTAACCCGAAAGTGATGATCGCGGCTTACCGGCTGCTCGTCGCGCGGCTGCGCGAGGAGGGTGCGGACTGGAATTACCCGATCCATCTCGGCGTGACCGAGGCCGGCGAAGGCGAAGACGCGCGGATCAAAAGCGCGATCGGCATCGGCTCGCTTTTGAGCGACGGCATCGGCGACACGATTCGCGTTTCGTTAACCGAAGACAGCATCCACGAAATCCCGGTCGCGCATGCGCTCGTCGAGTCGACGGACCGGCGCTTAACGAATATTGCGCCTCCGCCTAAGGGCGCAGCTTACGACGCGTTTTCTTATCAGCGGCGCGCGACCGAAACGGTGGTTGTAGCCGGGGGCGTTGACCCCGGCCGGGGGGATCTCCAGGCTGGAACCGCCGGGGTCGCCGCCCCCGGCTACAACGGCGCCGCCTGCGGCGGCGAAGAGACCGTGCGGGTCGCGATCCGGCGAGAAAGTTACGACAAGATCGCGCACAAAATCGACCGGATGGGCGACTACAAACCGGAGATTGTTTACGAGTCCGCCGGCATCGTCGAGATCGACCCGCGCGATGACGCGGCGATCGCGAAGTTGAACGAAGGCGAAGCACTAAAACTCGTCGCAGTGGCGAACGACCTCGATCTCCCGGTGATCGCCGCTTATCGGCTGCTCGCGGCGAAACTCGACGCGCGCCATCCGATTTTGCTGAAGGATGTTCTCGGTCATCCCGAGCGCAGTGGAGCGGAGCGCAACGCAGTCGAGGGAACCCGCGATGCGGCCTTCCAGACACCTCCACGGGATCCCTCGACTGCGCCTGCGGCTCCGCTCGGGATGACAGACTTTCTCTCCACCCTCCTCCGCGCGGCGACGAATATCGGTTCGCTCCTGTGCGACGGAATCGGCGACGCGATTCTGGTGCAGGGTGAGGATGGACCGGGACAAGCGATGCGCTTGTCCTACAATATTCTGCAAGCCGCGGGGACGCGGATTTTCAAGACGGATTACGTCGCCTGTCCTTCTTGCGGCCGGACGCTTTTCAACCTCCAAACGACGACCGCCAGGATTAAAGCCGCGACCGTCCACTTGAAGGGCGTGAAGATCGCGATCATGGGTTGCATCGTGAACGGCCCGGGCGAGATGGCCGACGCCGATTTCGGCTACGTCGGCGGCGCGCCGGGGAAGGTGAATCTCTACGTCGGCAAGACCGCGGTGAAGTTTAACATTCCCGAAGCCGAAGCGGTCGATCGGCTCCAGGATCTCATCCGCGAGCACGGCAAATGGGTGGAGCCGCCGGTGGAAGTCGCGGCGGCGAGCGGGTAGTGTAGCGTCCGCTGTCCTCAGCGGATCGCTCTCTGCAGCCGCCAAGATCTGATGCGCTGAGACAGCGCACGCTACAGCGCCAGAGAAGAATCTTTGGCGGCCGCTCTATCCGCCGCAGTCAATGCTGAAGTTCTGCCGCGCGGTTTTCCCGGCGACAATCACGACGGTGGCGATGTCGGGGTCGCAGCCATCGGCGGTCGCGATAAATGTGTAAGTCCCAGCCGGGAGACCAGCCGCCGCGTAGTTGCCGAAGATGTCCGTGGTGGTGCATCCGTTGACGGCACCAAACCAGGAGACGGTCGCGCCGCTGACTCCCGTGGAGCCGGTGATCGCGCCCTGCGTGTCCGAGGGCGAATTCTCCACCAGCGTCTTGATTTCGTTATCGCGAGTGAAGAAAGAGCCGACCGCCCAAAGTTTTTTCCCGGCTAGGGCGTGTTAACACTAACGCAGGGCCTCGACGATAAGGGCGAAGTGGATGAAGGCGGTGAACATCACATCGAGTTTATCGAAGCGGGAGAAGATGCGCCGGAAACCTTTGAGCCGACGGAAGAGGCGCTCAATT
>JBBSUP010000138.1:0-5664 GCA_038234295.1 Chthoniobacterales bacterium | reverse complement strand
TAGATCGCATTGGGTTTGGGTGACTCGAGCCATGCTTTGCCCTTTGGGCAGATACTGCCGGATGAGTCCATTGGTGTTCTCATTGGTCCCGCGCTCCCAGCTATGATGCGGGGTCGCGAAGTAGAACTTGACCGGGTGCCGCGCTTCCACCTCGCCATACCAGTGGAACTCGGTCCCGTTGTCGGCCGTGATGCTGCGCATGCGCCCCGGATGACGCGCCAGCAGTCCGAGCAAGGCGCGGTTGGTTTCGGCCGCGGTGCGCGCCTGGAGTTTTCCGATCAGGATGTAGCCGCTCTTGCGTTCGACCAGGGTCAGCACGCAGTGGCTGCTCTCCCCCGGGCTCTCGCCCATCATCGTGTCGATTTCCCAATGCCCGGTCTGGCTTCTCCGGTTTACCCTGGCCGGTCGTTCCCAGATCATTCGCTTGCCTGCCAGACGCCCCCGGCTGTCGTAGCGCCCGTAGCGTTTCCGACAACTCTTGCGCGCACCGCGCAGATGTTCGTGCAGCTTCCCGCCACTTCTCAGATCCCGCCAGATATGCCGGTAGATTGTCTCGTGGCTGATCCTCAGCTCTCTCTTCAATCTGAGGTGTCCGGAGACTTGTTCGGGGCTCCACTCTTCCCGCAACAACTCTTCCACTCGCTCCCAGTGCCCGCGCCCAAACTGGCTGTTGCGCCGCGACCGATAGCGCCGCGCGTGCGCCCGTTGTTGCGCGCTCTGTGCTCGATACCGTCCGTCGTAGGGTGCCGCGTTGCGCTTCAGTTCTCGCCCCACCGTGCTGCGATGCCGCCCGAGCTCCCGCGCGATCTCCGCCGGCTTCAGCCCCACCGTCCGCAACGCCGCCAGCGCGCTCCGTTCTTCCCCATCCAGTTGCCGATACTTCATCCCCACCTTCCGGCCAGCCTTCCGCCCCTTCCAAACCTTTCTTTTTCCCTTCCCTCCACACGTCGTCCGTGTTGCACTTAGTTTGTGAATCCGCGGACCGTAATGCGCTGCTCCTTCACACTGGCACTCCTCTGCTGCATCGGACATGAGGTGCGCTTGTACGGAGATACTGCTATCGAGAGACATACGATTCGATCGTGCATGGAGAGCGCCTTTCTAAAGCGATTATCACGACAGATACTTTCGTGAAGCGAGGTAGCAAATGGATGCAGGTCGCGGCCCACAGCTCAGCAGTACCCAAGATGTGAAGAAGGGTCTAGCTGGGCAATGCGGCCAGCCGCGAGCGCTCGGTTCCTTCACGCTGAAACCGTTATGAACGCCTTGCCAAGCGCGCACGGTGACTGATCTTGTTCTCGTTATGGTCACGACGCGCGGAACAATTCTAAAAGATATGAATAAATCAAGTAACGGCAGATCAATCGGCATTCGAATTCTCTTGCTTGCATTGGTCCTTGGCGGGCGAACGTTGGCAAGCTCCGGCGCAAATCCTCTGCCGCCTGACGACGTGTTTCGGAAGCTCATTTTGCAGCGCGTAGAAGCGCATAGTAGGGGTGATACAGCGGGCTACCTAAAGCTCCTCGCCGATGACTTTGTACATATCGACGACACGGGCAGGCGGCGAACGGTGAACGAGATGCCGACGCTGGTAGTGGCTAACCGCTCGCGCTGGGAAGTAGATAAATTACATGCGCGTCCTTTGGGCGAGTCGATGGCCATCGTCGATTGCGAGGTGACGGAGGTTGTTCCTTTCGGCCCCCGCGAGCTGCGGATGCCGCTCCATGAAACGGATGTCTTTGTTCTGCAAGGGGATCGCTGGCTCTTTAAGGAGCATGCCGAGACACACGCTCTCGACAGTCCTAAAGTGATCACACCAGACACTCGCTTGCTGGACGATTACGTTGGTCGCTACGAGTGGTGGCCAGGTTACGTCGATACGATTACGCGCAAAGGTGATCAGCTGTATGGACAAGCCACCGGCGACTCGGCGGCAGCGCCGCTGCGGGCCGCAACTGACGAGTCCTTCTTTGTCGAGGGTGATGCGGGTCTGACCGTGTTTATTTGCGGGGTGGATGGGAAGGTTACGCACGAGTTGATTCACTTCCCGGATGGAAAGATCATCGTCGCGCGGAAGGTCACTACTAGAAAATAGGCATTTCGCGTGCGAAAATGTGATTGGAAGACCTAATCAGACGATACAGCTCATCGCTCGCCCCTCCGATACCTCGCTGAAGGTGAGTGCCACACTTCGATCGCAACCAAAGCTCCTTCTCGCCAGCGGTCGGCGATTATCGCCTGATGGGAGGAATCACGTCGTGGCTCAAGCTTGCGCAGAGCCCTGCTTCCTACCTGGAATCCGCTGCGCGGGAAGCCGCGCTTCGAAAATCGTCGCCTCGCTCGCGCCGAAGGAAACGAAGCCCTAACGAGTGATGAACCCGCGGAACTTCTTCGCCGAGCTGAAGCGGCGCAATGTCTACAAGGTGGCGGTCGCGTATGCGGTTGTAGCGTGGTTGCTGATTCAAGCGGCTTCGATCGTTCTACCAACTTTTGAAGCGCCGGCTTGGACGATGAAGGTCTTGCTTGTGGCGCTCGTCATCGGATTCCCTATTGCCGTCGTTCTGGCGTGGGCCTTCGAGATCACGCCGGAAGGAATCGTCCGCGCCGAAGATGTGGCGCCTAACGAGTCGATCACTTACAAAACCGGGCGGAAGCTCATCGGCCTCACGGTTGCGCTGGCAGTTATCGCGGCCGGCTTGCTCGCCTTCCAACTGTTGCGTCCGAAGCTTCCGGCAACGGTCGCGTCCGTGGCGACTTCAGCGCCGCTAACGAGGCCAGCCATCTCCGAGAAATCGATCGCGGTGTTGCCGTTCGAAAGCCTGAGTGAAGATAAGGCGAACGCGTTCTTCGCCTCGGGCATTCAGGATGAAATCCTTACCTCGCTGGCCAAGATCAGTGGACTCAAGGTGGTCTCGCGGACTTCGACGGCGCGTTACGAACATCGCCCGGAAAATCTTCCCGAGATCGGGCGCGCCCTGGGCGTCGCGCACATTCTTGAGGGCACGGTGCAGAAAGCCGGGGACAAGGTGCACGTCAACGTGCAGCTCATCCGGGCCGATTCCGACGCGCACGTCTGGGCGCAAAGTTACGACCGCAGCCTGGCCGACATCTTTGCCGTGGAAGCGGAAGTAGCCCGCACCGTCGCCGACGAGCTGCGGACAACGCTCAGTCCGGAGGAGCACAGCAGCGTGGAAAAAAAGCCGACCGATAATGCGGAGGCTTACACCTGGTATTTGAAGGGACGCGAAGCGGAAGCGCATCCTGATATTTCCCTCACCTACTTCCGCCAGGCGGAGGATTATTACACCCGCGCCGTCGCGCTCGATCCTAAGTTCGCCCTCGCTCGCGCCCATCTCGCGCACATGATCGCGCAGACTTATCACGAGTTTGAACCGACAGCTGAGCGCTCCCGTCGCGCCCGCGCGGAAGCGGAAGAGGCGCTGCGCCTGAATCCAAATTTGGGCGAGGCCCACCTCGCGCTGGCCGACTGGTTCTACTGGATCGCTTTCGACTACGATGCGGCGCTGCACGAACTTGACGCCGCGGAGAAACTCCTGCCGAATAGTGTCGACGTCGCTCTCGGCAAAGCCGCGATTCGCCGACGGCAGGGGCGATGGCAAGAGTCGATCCAGCATCATGAACGCGCCATCCAGCTCGATCCGCGGAACGCGGGAATTATCACCGAGTTGATCTACACCAAGTTCTATCTGCGCGATTGGGAAGGCGCGACCGCGCTCGCAAAGCAGGCTCTGAGCATCGATCCGACGGCGCCGACCTGCATCACTTTTCGCAGCTTCGCAGAATACTGGCGAACCGGCGATGCCGCGCAAGGGGAAGCGATGTTCGACAAAAATCGCACCGGGCCGGACGTGGATAACACGTTTTTCATGACGAAATTCGAGTATGCGATGATTCGGCGGGATTTTGCGCGCGCCGAACAAATGCTGGCGTCGAACCCGGAAGAAGTATTTTCGATTCCAAGTCTCGCGCCTGTGCCCCGCAGCTTCCTGGAAGCTTCCATCGCCCTGGCTCGCGGCGACAACGCCGCCGCGATCCCGCACCTGGAAAAGGCCGCCGCGTTCTACGAAAAATTAATCGCGGAAGCGCCCGACGATGCGAACCGTCGCGCCGCCTGCGCCATGATCTACGCGTATCTTGGTCGCAAGGAGGACGCACTGCGCGAGATCGATCGCGCGCGCGAGCTGCGCTCGGAAACCAAGGATGTGGTCGTCGGTCGCCAGATTAGCGCGATCCGCGCCCTGATTTTGGCGCGCGTGGGCGAAACGGATCAGGCCACCAGCGAAATCGAACGTCTCCTCACGCTGCCGGGGCCGGTCGATTTCTGGTATCCCAGCATCACCCAAGTGGATTTGAAGAATCGCTGGATCTGGGATCCGCTGCGCAGGAACCCGCGTTTTCAAAAGATCCTTACCAGTCACGAGCCTGCGACCCCCGACCAATAATCAAGCAGATGCGAACCGATACTTTCTTCGCCGAACTAAAGCGACGCAATGTTTACAGGGTGGCCGTCGCCTACGCGGTTGTCGCGTGGCTGCTTATTCAAGCAGCGTCGATTCTGTTCCCAACCTTTGAAGCGCCTGCGTGGGTGATGAAGGTCTTCGTCACGGCGCTCATTCTCGGTTTCCCTACAGCCAACCACTGGCCGGCGAGAAGATAAGTTTTCCATGACCCAACCACTTCCATTGCAGCCAACGCGCGCCCTCGCCAGCGGTGGCTGATCTTGTTCTCGTTAGGCCCTTTACACGCGATTTATGGGTATAACTAAAGATACTCGAGAATCCTCGTTTCAATCACAGCCGCCGCGGGCTACCCCGCCGCGGCGATCCCGTTTCTTTGTCCTGTTTTCCATCGTCGTGGCGCTGTTGGTTTTTGCCGGGTTTACGCGCACCTTCTTTGTCCCGTTGGCGCTCGGAAGGTTCTCGCGCCCGTGGTTCGTGTACGTTCACGGCATGCTGTTTTTCAGTTGGATTATATTGTTCGTCATCCAAGCAGTGCTCGCTGTCCGCCGTCAGATGCGCTGGCATCGCCGGCTGGGATGGTGGACGGCGTCACTGATACCACTGATGGTGGTCTCTGGTCTTGCTGTCGCTTTTTGGGCGACGCGCCGGGATGTCGCTCTCGGTCAGGGCGCCGAAGCGCTGCCGTTCTTTTTCGGGCAGATCATGGATATGTTCTTATTCGGGTCGCTCGCTGCCGCCGCAGTAGTGACGCGCCGCCGCCCAAGCATTCACAAACGACTCGTCCTGCTCGCCACCCTCGCAGTTTTGGGCGCAGCAGTCGGTAGGATTCGCGGACTCGGCATTAGCGCCAATTTCATTACATTGGGCTTGGTGTGCGCTCTTGTCGCCTTTGATTTGATATCCCAGAAGCGACTGCATTGGGCCACAGTTATCGGCTCTGCTTACCTGTTAGTTGGCATTTTTACCGAGGATTCGCTGGGTAACACAGCTCCGTGGCTCGCGATCGCCAACCGGATCGTCAAGGGGAATTAGCTTGACGCGCAAGGCCTAACCAGGCGATGCAGACATGTGGTTAAGTCAAGTTAGCTCTTAATCGTGGCATAAGATTTCTTTCTGTTCCCCTCGAATGGAGACTCTTCCGGGCTCAGGGGTAGCTCTTTAAGAGCTGGAGTTTGTGCTCGAT
>JBBSUP010000137.1:0-5781 GCA_038234295.1 Chthoniobacterales bacterium | reverse complement strand
CTTCCCGGGCATAAAGTACGAAGGCGTCGGCTTGCGCCGGCTCAGAAGTCAGATTGCGAAGGGAAGGCTCGATCGCTTGCAGATCGTGTGCCACGCGAGGCGAGAGAAGGAATCTTGTCTTCGGGTGAGTCCGAAGATAGCTGCCAGCTTCGTGAACAAAGCGCTCTGTCCGCCGATCGACGATTGAATTCGCGCTGGCCACGAGCCACCATGCGTTGGCGAAGAGACCCGTCACAAGCAGACCGTAGCAGAGAGCATCCATGCCGCTCCGGCGGAAAGATCGTTCTGCAATAGGCCCACGCTTGGTCGAGAGATAAGTCGAGACCTCGGCCGCGCCGCCGGCCGCCGCAATGGCTAGAAAAGGAGCGATGGCAAGAAGATTTCGCACCACCATGGCTCGTTGGGCGGCAAAGTAGAGAAAATAGAATAACGGAAAGATCAGCAGCACCATTCCCTCGCGCCCGTTCCTGGCGATGATGCTCCCGATTCCAAGAATGGAAAGAGCGAAGAATAAAAGTGCAACTGGCCAATAAGGAGAAAAAAGGACCGTGGCAAAATAGATGCACATACGCCAGGCATGCTCCAGTCCCCTCCCCACCGTGTGCCCGCCATGACCCGTAGCGTAATGCTTCATCTCATACGACACGGCGGCGGCTACTTTGCCAGGGTGCAGTATTGTCGCGGGTGTGATAGCCAAGTAGACGAAGAAAAATACAATCACCACCTTTGCGAGGCGGATCATTGTCTGGCCGCGCATGGAACCGCCTCCCGAAAAATATGTCCCGAGCAACACAGGCAGAATGAGCAACCCGCCGGGATATTTGGTCGCGCAACCCAGGCCTGCCACGGCCGCGGCGGCGATCCACCACCAGTCGCTTCGACAATGCATGGCGTGAACGGTTACGAGGACCGTCAGGACCGCGAATTGCATCAGCATCCCATCGGTCGCGACCCAGCGAAGATGATACGCCACTTCCCATGAGCAGCCGAGGACGGAGGCCGCAATAAGCGCTTCCCGCCATGAACCCTTCCGCTCCAGCACAAGCAGGTAAACCCAGAGCAGAGTTAGAGAAGTAACGAGCAGGTAAACAGTCCTGAGCCGTAATAGATAGTCGTGCGAATCTGCAGCATGCAAAAGGCGGTCGCCGATGCTATCGCCGTTCGCCGAAGACAGCGCGGCGGGCGAGAGGACCAGAAGGTTGAGCCAATAATCGAATGATGGATAGTTGTAGTAGCCTGGCAGCGGTGTCCGGGCCGCGATCATATGCTTGACCGGCCCAATCTGCCACGGTCGTTCGTCCCAGTGCAGTCCAAAGTCGATACCATGCAATCCGGTGCCGACCAGGATGAGGAGGGGCAGCAGAACTGGCAGGCAGCGCAGCAGCGGCTGGCCGCGCCACAATCCTTCTCGTCCCGGCGTCACGAAAGACAGTCTCATCGATCTTGAGAAAGCGAAGCCGGCGGAGGTCCACTGTTCGCCGCCACAGATGCAGTGGGAATCGCCGGCGCAGATAAGGCCGGCTGGCCGACCGAGGAAGGAGCGGAACGTTTTCGGGTGGGAAAGAAGACCTTCAGCCGGAGAAAATGCTTCTCGTATAAGTGCCAGCTTAAGTAGGCGACGGCCAGCGAAGCGGTAATTGAAGCTGCGAGATAGACCATCTGCCATGGCAAAACTGATCCTCCGATTATAATGCCACGATTTGGATTGAAACCCAGCTTCTCGAAGAGACGGTTCATATGCCCATGAAACAGATACAGGGCATAACTATACTTTCCGAAGGTGCGCAGGACGCTCGCGCAGGTGAGACGCTGCAGGAAACCACCCTGCGCCGCCGTCAGAGTCAAAACGACAAGCGCCCCCCAGAGCCACACAAAAAAGGTGCATTGAATCGCCAAGGCAAACTTATCTCCCACGCGAAAGTGAGTTCGCGAAAGAAGGTCGACCGTGCCGAGGCCGGCCAGTGCAATGGCAGCTACGACGGGCGCCGCCTTTTTCGCTCCGCTCAGGCCGCTCGGTCGCCGCGCCAGCACCGCGATCATGGCGCCCATGGCGATCGCATCCATCCGGGCAAACGTGACGGTGAAAATTGCCGCCCAAGAGATGCCCATGGCGGCCATGCCAAAGCGAATGATCGTAGCCACAAGGACAAGACTGGCGCAGAGGCGAAGAAGGTGACGCTGTGGGACGAGCAGGATCACTGCGGGCCAGACAAGGTAGAACTGTTCCTCGATGGAGAGTGACCAGAATCCACCGGTCCCGAGCGGGGTCTGGGTCCAGAAATCCCCCGTCCATGCGACGCGCCAGTTAACCAGGTGGGTCCAGACCCACCATTGGTTTTGCTGCAAAACAAAGGCCTCCTGCGCGATGTGCGCTCCACCGACGCGCGGATAGAGGAGCAGCAGACCAGCCACGAAAGCGTAGTAAAGCGGCAGGATTCTAAGCGCCCGGCGCGCGTAGAAGTTGCGGAAGTAGTTTCCATCGCCCCTTGCCTCAATCAGGATTCCGGTGATCAGGAAACCGGAAAGCACGAAAAACAAGTCCACCCCGCTCCACCCATAGTGAGTAAAGCGATAGAAAAGCTTGTCCAAAGTCGAGGCTGGCTTCATTGCTGCCAGGTGATAAAGCATCACCAGCAGGATCGCGATTCCGCGAACTCCATCGAGGCCGGGGAACTTGTGGTAAAGAAGCGGCCTACCAGGGTCTGGCTCTTGGAATAACATGGCTGAAGGTCTCTTCACCTTGTGCCCTTGAACCACGGAACGGGATCGAAGTCTGAAATTGGACAGCTGACCGATCGCAACCATCTGGCTTGGTCAAAAGCCAACGGATTCGACCCAACTTTGCCATTGTCGTAGAATTCCTCATCGGTCGGTCGGCAGCTGTAAGTTCCGTTTGGAGAAACGTCGATGAGATAAAGCCGGCCGCGGACAGCGACAAAACTGCGGACTTGAGTGGGAAATCGCTGATCCCGAAAATGACGGGTAAGGAGTTCTACGAAATCTAGCCGCTCCAGTCGGATATCCGCGCGAACTACAATCCATGTCCGGCCGCTGTGCGGCGGAATTTGCTGGAGAAGATCCGGGATGAGCGCGTCTCTCCGCCCGGCTAGCGTCTCCACATTCGGCCACACGCCTTCCACCCTGGCAGGACCCTTGTAGTATCGCTTTACCAGTCCCGCCGCTTCTCGTGGAATCACTGCGACAGCATCTCCGGCCCTCGATTCGTCCGTCAGGGCACCGGCGATCCCACGCCAATCCGCCCGCATGTTCAGTCGATAATAATTAACAACCCCGAGAGTCATCAGTGTTACCAAGGGAATGGCAGCAGCCCAGATCGCCCATCTCCGCCAACGCAAGAGCGTGATCAATCCGATACTGAGCAAGACGTACAGAGCTGGTGCTGCGTAATGAAAATATCGCGGCGCCCACACCGGGGTCTTCAATATCGAAGTAGCGTATGTGCCGATGATGACGGAGTAAAACCATACCGCTACAATTGCTGCCTTCCGTGCCACGGCGTTACCGCGCAAAGCAGAAATCAGGGCGACGATAACAAGCGAGAGTGCCAGGAGTGAAATCCAGAATACGAAGGCGTACGACGCCTCGGCTCCCGGCAGCCCGCCGAGGCCATCTGTCAAGAGAGTGCCGTGAAGCGAAAACAAGTCAGAACGCGATGGTCGCGGTATCCAACTCAGGCTGCCGTATCTGATGGCGAGCTTTGCGTATCGCTTGAGCGGCCACCAGCTGGCGATCAAGACAGCGTATCCTGCGATCGTCGCGAGCGCAGCTGTTCGACGTCTGCGGTAGAGCAAGGTCGAGGTCGCTATCCCGCCGGCCATTATCAAGCCGGCGATCGTTGTCGGCGTAGTAAGAAACGCAGCATAGGTCAGGACGAGGTGCAGACTCAGCATCCACAATTTCCGCTGCTGGACCCAGACCAAGAGCATATAAATGCTGGATAGCGTCAGCGCGGAAGCCATCGTGTACATCCGTACTTCCTGAGAATGGTCGAGTTCGGGTACCGCTACCGCCATGATCAGACATGCTATGAGAGCGACGGATGTGTCCGCCAGCCGCCGCGCGACCGGAAAGAGAAGCAAAATCCCAATAGTCCCGAAGATAACCGCAGGCAAACGCACCCATACGTCGCTGCCGCCAAACCAAAGCCATCCTCGCAGGAAGAGATAAAACACCGGCCGATGGCGATTGAGGTGGTCCATTCGCTCGGCGCCGCGCAAACTGAGCCATTCGTCCAGCCAGAGGCTTTCCCCGCCGATTTGATAGATGCGCAAGGCCAACGCCAGCAGCGCAATTCCAGTCAGCCATAGCAGTGGACGTGCGACTCCACCGTTCGATCGATGTTGTGGTTCAAAAGGCACCGTGCTCGCTGGGCTTTGAACCCATTTCATAAACAGGGGAAGAGCGCGCGGCTCATATCTGGTCATTCAAAATGCCGCAGCGTCTCGGGGCCGGAATTCGACGAAAAGGCCAACCCCAAGGTGCTTTTCGCGCGCGATGACAGCGTTGGCACGCAACCAATCTTCTTCGGGCGCTGGCTCCCCCACATCATGCACCTTAATGAACAAGATCCGCGTGCGCCCAGCCGCCAACAGGCGCAATGACTCCGGCATCCGTCGATTTCCGAGCTGTCCCACCCACGAAGCCAAAGGAGCTGGGCCACTGGCATAGCGGGCGATTCCAAGGACCCCGGAAGGTATGGAATGAACCAAAATCAAATCCGTCGGTTGAGAGTCGGCGCTGGCGGTGCGCGCCAACTCGCGCAGCGGAAGCCATGGTGACCTGTTGCGGTAAATGCTCAGGATATTCGGCGACCAGGCGAAGATGATGAGACTGAGCAGGACTGTGCCGGCCCGCGGGCCGATCGACGCCAGTCCCAGGCCAGCCAGCAAGCAGGCGGCGGGCAGAGCGGCAAGGACGTAGCGCGGTTTCGCTACCAGATAGGTGTGCTGAATCACATCGATGGCCAGAGGACCGACAATGGCAGAGATAAAGATAAGCCAAATCAACAGACGACCGCGCTCAAAAAACTGAGAACGCAACCGCCACAGCCCGGCTAGCGCGACCACGCCAAACAAGGCGATCGCGGCGAAATGCGATCTCCGACCGCCGAGCCAAAGGTCAGTGGCACGGCCGGAAAAGAACTGCGTGACCAGCTCAAGGGAAGCGGTTAAGCGATGAAAATTTTTCGGTTCCTGGCTCAACCATCCCTGTGTAATACGCCAGTTCCCGAGACTGGCTGGGAGATGAGCGTACCAAGGAGCAATCAGCACAACCGTTAGAAGAACAATGACTCCCAAGTATGCCCGGGACAGCCTGCCCGGCTGGAACAGGAGGTAGGCTACCACCGCGAGCCAGGGGAAAAGAAAGAAGTAATGAGTGAGAAATCCCGCCGCTGAGCAGAAGATCCAGAAGGCATAGAGGCTGATCTTCCCGCCGCGCTCATTCAACTGTAGTGACACCCACGCCACCGCCATGACCCAAAGCCAGAGGAGAGAATACATTCGGCCCTCGGTTGAATAGAAAATTCCCAGCGGCGAAAAGATGAAGAGAATGCAACTGGCAAAGACGGTGCCGCTGCCTCCGATACGTCGCCCGATCGCAACCAGCAAAGGCAGGCAGGCGAGTGCACAAACGGTGGAAAACAGGCGCAAGGCGAGGTCGCTTGTGCCCAAAGCGAGCGTCCAGCCGTAGAGCAAGAGATAGTAGAGTGGTGGACTTGTATCCGAGAGCAGGACTGCACGAATGACACGACCCGGTCCG
>JBBSUP010000136.1:0-5844 GCA_038234295.1 Chthoniobacterales bacterium | reverse complement strand
CTGCTTGATTTTCTTCCAGGTGGAACGCACGAACCAAAGTGTGCCGAAAGTGCCGGCCACAAGCAGAAGAGTCGTCCCGCCTCCAATGAGGATCGAGGCCCAGTTGGGCACGGGCCAGGGCGTGAAGCCTTCTCTGACGAGCAAGTTCTTGTAGTAAAAGGCTTGGGAAGCCGCGCTGCCGAAGCGCGTCAAGAGCACCGCGGACGCCAGGAAATAGAGGCCACAGAGCAGGATATAGGTCTGGCGGTCGAAGCGCTTCCCGGCCACGTAAGTCGAGACGATCACGGCAAAGGTGAGCGTGATCCAGATCTGGAGGATGGAATCCGTTAACCCCAGAGCCGCATACAGGCAGGTGTAGATCAGTTCTTGGGACATCGTGCGGGTAACCGCCGCGATTCTACGCGCGTCGATGGCGCGAAACAATAGCGAGGAGGTGGCTCAAAGACTTTTGCGATTGACGGCGTGCCGCGCTTTCGACCTTCTCTCCGGATGTTTAAGCGCATTCTGAAATGGCTGCTCGCGATTGCGGCCGTTCTCTTCGTCGCGGCCGCGATCTTTCTCGTGAACCTGATCTGGTTCCGGCCCTGGAGCCTGAATCTTTTCTACGACAAGGTCTTCGCAGAGGCGGTCTTCCGCGAGCCGGAACTGCTTTCTTCGTTAGGCTTGGTCGAGCAGTTTGGCATCACCGGGCATAACGCCAGGCTGAGCGACGAATCGCCAGCTCACCAGCGGGAAACGGCCGCCCGCATTCGGAGAGATCTCGCCCAGCTCCACGAGTACCCGCTTTCCCGCCAATCAGAGTCGCAGCGCCTTTCGACCCGTGTGCTTGAGTGGTTTCTCCAACGCGAGGTCGAGGGCGAGCAGTTCCAGTTCTATAACTATCCGGTCAACCAGCTCTTCGGGGTGCAGAACGAATTCCCCAGCTTCATGGCCAACACTCACCGGCTCCTTGCGCCGCGCGACTGCGGCTACTACCTCGACCGGCTCCAGGCGCTGCCGAAGAAGTTTGACCAGACGCTCGACGGTCTGCGACTGCGCGAGCAGATGGGGATCATTCCGCCGCGCTTCGTGGTCGAGGAAGTGTTGAAGGAAATGCGTGATTTCGTCGCGCAACCGGCCGACGCGAACATTCTCGCTACTTCCTTCAAGACTCGGGCGGCGAAAATTAGCAGCCTCAGCGAGCAGGAACGCGCCGACTACCAGCAGAAAGTGGAACGCGCGATCAAGGACACGGTCTATCCGGCCTACGGAAAGCTGATCGCTTATTTCCAAGGCCTGCTCCCGAAAACGACCACCGACGACGGCGTCTGGAAGCTGCCGAACGGCGCGGCCTATTACGCCTACCTGCTCCGCCAGAACACCACGACGACGATGTCGCCGAACGAAATCCACGAGCTCGGCCTGCGCGAAGTGACCCGGATCGAGTCGGAGATGCGCACCCTGCTCGATGCCAATGGTTACGCCGGTCAGCCAATCGGTGTCGCGATGCGCGCGCTCGGGAAAGATCCGCGCTTCCAGTTCCCTAACGATGATAAGGGACGCGCCGAAGCGCTCGCGCGTTACCAGAGCCTGCTCGATGAGGCGACGCGGAATTGCGCTCAGCTTTTCTCGCATACGCCGGCGTCGCGTTGTGAGGTGCGCCGCGTGCCGGTCTTCAAGGAAGCGACTGCGCCCGGCGCCTACTACGAGACCGCGGCGCTCGATGGGACGCGCCCCGGCGTTTTCTACGCGAACCTGCGGAGCATGGAAGAGGTGCAAAAATGGTCGATGCCGACGCTCGCCTATCACGAGGGCGTGCCCGGTCATCACTGGCAACTCTCGACGGCGCAGGAGCTGCACGGGCTCCCGCAATTCCGCAAGATCCTGCCCTTCACGGCCTATGTGGAAGGCTGGGCGCTCTACGCGGAGTGGCTGGCGAAAGATGCGGGCTGGTACGCGCACGATCCGTTCGGCGATCTTGGCCGCCTCCAGGCCGAGCTCTTCCGCGCGGTGCGGCTCGTCGTTGACACTGGCATCCACGCGAAACGCTGGACCCGCGAGCAAGCCATCGCCTACATGCTGGAGCAGACGGGCATGGGCGAAAAGGAAGTGACCGCGGAGATCGAGCGTTACATCGTCGCGCCGGGCCAAGCCTGCGCCTACAAGGTCGGCATGCTCAAGATTCGCGAATTGCGCGCGCGCGCCGAACGGGAGCTGGGGGCGAAGTTCGACCTGAAAGAGTTCCACGACCAGATCCTGCACAACGGCGCTTTGCCGCTGGAGATTCTGGAGGACGAGGTGAACGGCTACATCGCGAAGAAGAAGGCGTGATCAGCGTCATCCCGAGCGCAGCCCCGCGGAGGCGGGGCGGAGTCGAGGGATCCCGTGGAGTTTCGTCGAAGCAATGTCGCAGGACTCCGGGACGGAGCTTCCCAGCAGCGCCACGGGATTCCTCGACTCCGCGGCGCTCCGCTCGGAATGACGGAGTTTTTGCCACGCCCCGCGCGCGACGCTCGTGTTAATTTGTCCTTTATGAGAACCTTCTTCTGCATCTTTTTTGCTGGCCTCCTCGCGCTTCATAGTTCGTTAGGCGCGGACGTCGCGCGCCTGCTAAGGCCAGAAGATTTCGCCGCCGTGCGCGACGTCGATGAACCCAATCTCTCGCCCGACGCGCAGAGCGTCGCCTACGTCGTCGGCACGACTGATCTCGCCAAGGACAAACAGGCGCGGAACCTTTGGCTCGCGAAGTTCGACGGCTCGGAAAATCGCCCGCTCACCAGCGGCAACGAAACGCAAACGCATCCGCGCTGGAGCCCCGATGGGAAGTGGATCGCGTTTCTCACCAGTCGCGGTGACGAACACGAGAACGATCAGGTCTGGATCCTCCCGATCGCCGGCGGCGAAGCGGCACAGGTGACGCACGAGAAGGGGAGTGTCGACGACTTCGCGTGGGCGCCCGATTCGCAGCGGCTCGCGCTCGTCGTGCACGATCCCGATCCGCGCGATCCCGAGGCGAAGGAGAAAGAAAAAAAGACCGTCCCGCCGATCGTGATCAAACGTTACCAGTTTAAGGAAGACATCGCGGGTTACCTCACCGGGCGCTGGTCGCACCTGAAACTGCTCGATCGCGCCACAAAAAAAGTGGATGCCCTAACGAGTGGTGAACATGACGAAACGCTGCCTGCCTGGTCGCCGGACGGGAAGCAAATCGCCTTCGTCACGAAGCGCGGCGACGACCCCGATCGCACGGAAAACTGGGACGTTTACCTGATCGAAGCGAAGGCTGGCGCGAAGGAAACGCAGCTCACCACTTCCCCGGAAGCCGACGCCCATCCCGACTGGGAAAGCGCGCCCGCGTGGAGCCCGGATGGGAAGACGATCGCGTTCATTCACGGCGCCGATCCGAAGAAAATCGAATACGGCGTGCACGCGCTCGCGACGATTCCGGCGAGCGGCGGCGCGGCGAAAATCCTCACTCCGGATCTCGATCGCAATCTCGTTCAGCCGCATTGGGCACCGGATGGGAAATCGATCTTCGCGGTCGTGGAAGACGACGGCGCGGAGACGTTAATCCGCGTCCCTGTTGTAGCCGGGGGCGCTGACCCCGGCCGCCCCGAGCCCGTGGTCGGTGGTCGCCGGCAGGTCACGGCCTACGACGTGAGCGCGAATGGCCGCGTGATCGTACGCACGAGCACGCCGGAGCGGCCTTCTGAAATCTTCGCGAGCGAAGGGAACGAGCTGCGTTGCCTAACGAAACAGAACGACAAGTTCCTCGCCACCGTCCAGCTCGGCGCGGTCGAGGAAACGAAATTCCAGAGCAAAGACGGGACCGAAGTTCACGGTTTTCTGGTTCATCCGCCTAACGAAAAGGCGAGCCGGAAAACGAAGACGCTCCTGCGTCCGCACGGCGGTCCGCAGTCGCAATACGCCGCTGCGTTCGATTTCGAGAAACAACTCTTCGCCGCCAATGGCTATCTCGTGATCCTACCGAACCCGCGCGGCTCCACCGGACGCGGGACCGATTACGCGATGGGCATCTACGCGAAATGGGGCACGGTCGATGTCGAAGACGACCTTGCCGCGGTTGATGATGCGGTGAAGCGCGGCTTGGCCGATCCGGATAAACTCGGCGTTGGCGGCTGGAGTTACGGCGGGATGTCGACCAACTATCTCATCGCCTCGACGACGCGGTTCAAGGCCGCGACGAGCGGCGCCTCCACTTCAAATCTGCTCGCGGGCTACGGGACCGATCAATACATCCGCGACTACGACAACGAGCTCGGCGTGCCTTGGGCGCACCCGGAAGTCTGGATGGCCCTGTCGTATCCGTTCCTGCACGCCGACCGCATCAAGACCCCGACGCTTTTTCTCTGCGGCGAGAGCGACTTCAACGTCCCGCTCCTGAACAGCGAGCAGATGTATCAGGCGTTACGGACGCAGGGTGTGCCGACCGAGTTGGTGATTTACCCGAATCAATTTCACGGGATCAGGAAGCCGAGTTACCTGCTCGATCGCTATCAGCGTTACCTCGATTGGTATGGGAGATACATTCGTTAGGCTGGAAAGTTGTCATCCCGAGTCGCGTAGACGACGAGGGATCTCACAAGCGTTCATTAAGCATCCGACGCCAGTAAACGCCTGTGAGATCCCTCGCCGCGCTGCGCCGGCTCGGAATGACAACGACGAAGGTCGGCCGTTCGCGACCTGCCGCTTTAACGCATCGGCAACTGCGTGTAGCGCGCGCGGTAACTCACCACCTTCTCTTCATCCGGTTTCAGCCTAACGACGAACTCGATCGTGTGCGCGTCGCGCTTTGTGAACTCGGCGGAGTGGTCCACGATCTCCCAGCTCTGCCAGCGGTTTAGGTGCTCGAGGACGTGGATCTCCACCGGCTCGGTCTTATGATTCCGCAGCTTGATCTCAAACGCCTCGTCCATCGTGTGCTTCGCGCGGTCGACCGCGAAATCGGTCTGACGGCGCTTCGCTGTGAGGTCGAAGGCCGTGCCGGTGAAGATCCGCAGTGTCTCATTCTTGGGCGTGTGGGGTTCCTCATGCTCGCCGATGAACTCGAGCTGCCCGTCTCCATCCTGCCGGTAAAAACGCCAGCGCCCGCCGGGCAACGGCATCCCGAGATGATTCGCCTCGCTGTTCTCGATTACGCGCAGCACGGCCACGTGCGTCTCTCCTTCGACGGCCCAGTTTTCGTCGAAAATCGGACTCGACGAAAACGGCGGCGTGCCTTCGTCGTAACCGGTCGCGTCAAAAACATAGCGCTGCTCCGAGGGCACCTCCGCGGCCCGGAGCAGTTCGATCTGCGTGCTCTCCCGATCGTGTAATGTCACCGGCTGCGGCAGCGTGTAGAGATGGAAATCTCCGAACGCTTTCTCCGGCGTCGGGCTGTAAGAACTGGCCGCGGTCATGCGCTCGGCCTTTGCTTCCATCGGCGCGGGCGGCGGCGGCGGCGCGGTCCGATTTACCTCACCAGCGATCAGTTTCGTGCGCGCGTTTTCAAAATCTTTTCCGCTTTGGTTCGTGATCGTCACCAGACCGGTGAGCTGAAGCCCGTTGCCTTCCGCGGGCAGGATGACGTTGTAGTCTGCCGCCCAATTAAGCCCGCCGGTGAGGTAAGTAATCTCCGCCGCAAACTTCGCCGGTTTCTCGCTCCCGATTTTCCAGACAAGCTCGGGTTTGAGGATGCTGTCATCGGCGAGTTTGGGGAACAGTGGGACGCCGGGGAGCTCGAAGCGCAGCTTCCCGTTCACCTCGATCAGCGGCTGCGAATTGTTCCCGCCTTTGCTGCCGCTGCGGATGATTTTGCCGGCGACGATGGTGTCCGGTTGCGACGGTTGGTGCACGAGGAAATCG
>JBBSUP010000135.1:0-6060 GCA_038234295.1 Chthoniobacterales bacterium | reverse complement strand
TCTTCGTAGAGCGCGATCGCGCGTCGATAATTCTCCGCGTCCGCCGCGCCCATCTCGTAGAGGACATCGCCTTTGCCGCAAAGCGCCTCGCGGCGTTCCGGCGGTTTGGCGTCGTTCTTGAGGACCTCTTCAAAGATGGCAAGTGCATCAGCGTTCTTGCCTAGCCGGCGCTCGATCGCCGCCTCTTCATTGCGCGCCGCCCACTTCAGTTCGCCGTTTAATTTCACCACTTGATCGAGCAGTGCGAGCGCGTGATCAAGCGACTCCGCACCCATGCTCGACATCGCGGCGCGCGCGGCAAAGAAGAGCGCTTTCTCGAGCAGCGGCGCGTCCGGGTTTTGTTGCGCGAGCAATTCGAACTGCGTCTGCGCGTTCGCAAAATCCTGTCGGCGAAAATAGGCCTCGGCCAGTTTCATTCGAACTTCCGCAGTGAAAGGCGAACCCGGATGCTGCTGCAGGAACGCGGCCGCCGCCGTGATCACCTGCGTTTCGTCTTTTCCTTCCGCGGCATCGTTCAACCAGATCTCGAGATAATCCGCGCGCTCGAGCGCGGCGGGATTTGGTTTCGCGGCGCGCGCCTTGGCGAGCGCGGTGCGTGCGGCCCCGAGGTCGGGTCGCGGCTCGTGAAACGCCAGCTCCGCGAGAGCGACCCACGCTTCCGCGACGCGCGGGCTGTTCGGGAAATCCTGGATGAATTTGCGGAACGCCGCCGGTGCCTCCGGTTTGCCCTGGGCCGCCTGGATCGCACCCTGCTCGAGGAGCAGGTCGCTCTCCGTGCTTTGCTTTCCGGGGTCGTTCGCGATCTGCCGGTAATCGTTCGCGAACTTTTCCGTCTTCCCGAGCCGCAGCCAGGAGAGCGCCGCATTAAAAAGCGCGGCGCTGGTGAACGCCGGGCGCTCTTCCGCGATCCGCTCGAAAAGCGCTGCGGCTTCTTCCGGTCGTCCGGCGCGGTGTTTTGCTTCCGCGACAATCCAGTCGGCCTCGGCGCCCGCCTCCGGGTTCAGCTGACGCGCCGCCGCGCCCGCTTCTGCTGCGGCTGCCCATTGACGGTCCGCCAACAGAAGACGGCCGAGCTCGAGCTGCGCTTCGCCTAACGATGGCAACTGGATCGGACTGCGGCGGAGCTGCGTCAGGTTTCGGATTGCTCGTTCGCGATCGCCCGCCCGGAGCTGGTTGCGGGCGAGATACCATTGCGCGAGCGAACGGCGCGGCTCGATCCCTTCCCGAGTCCAATGTGCGAGTTCGTTAGGCGGCGCTTTGCCGGCCGCGGCATAAAGCTGGTCGAGCTTGGCGAAAATCGCGGGGAGCGCGGAATCGTTCGGGTAACGATTGATGAAGTCCTCCAGCACATCGTCGCCGCGGTCGGCCGTTTTGGCGGCGAGATGCGCATCGGCGATCGCAAAAAGGGTGGCGACAAGCAGCGCGTGCGGGACGCCCTCGGGCTTCTGCAGAATCATCGCGAAGACCTCGATCGCGCGGTCGTAGTGCTTTTGCGCGAGATGAATTTTTCCGAAGAGATAGCGGCGCTCATTCCGATCGGCGGCGCGCTCCGGGGTGAAGGTGCGAAGCAATTGATCGGCTGCTTTTAGTTCTCCGCGCTCGATCAGGAGCGACGCCGCGCCTAACGAAGCCCGCACCCGCCAGGGTGGTTCCTGCGCGAGTTTCCGCAGCAGCGGCAGCGCCTCATCGCCGCGACCAAGCGCGCGGAGCATTTCGGTCTCGCCAAAAAGCGCCTCGGACCGATGCGCGCCGTCGCCTTGGGTCGCGACCTCGGTGTAAAGCGGAAGCGCATCCGCCGAGCGGTAGAGGCTGGCGAAAGCCTGCGCACGCCAGAAAACCGCCGGCCACGCCCGCGCGAGGCTCGGATCGGCGGCGACCTTGAGCGCGTCCTCCGCGCGGCCGGCGCGCACCAGCGCTTCGACGAGATTTGTGCGCGCGACGAGCGCATCCGCGGGTGTTGGATTTTGCGCGAGCACCTTCTGCAAACGCTCGACTGCGACCTGCGGAACGCCCGCGCGCAGCGGCGCGATCGCGTCCTCCAGCGGTGTCGCGCCTAACGAACCCGCGAAGAGAAAAAAGCCCAGCGAAAGAAAGAGGCGCCCCCGGCGAGCCCGCGCGCTGAGCGTATGCTTAAGAATCCTCGTGAATACTGTCATCCCGAGCAGAGTGAAGTGAGCGCAGCGAAGGGAACGCCGTCGAGGGATCCCGCGGAGCTTCTGGAAAGCTCCGCAACGCGGAACGGGGGCCGCGTCCAAGTCGGTAATCCGGTAGCGGAGCGGCGCGGATGCTCCACGGGATCCCTCGACTTCGCTGCGCTCCGCTCGGGATGACAAGATTGTGCGAGTGCTCTCCGCGTTTTCATTTGCCTAACAATGCTCGCAGATGCGTGCCGGTGTAGCTGCCCTCGGTTTGCGCGACGGTTTCCGGTGTCCCTTCCGCGACGATCCGCCCGCCGCCGCCGCCGCCTTCCGGGCCGAGATCGATCACCCAATCGGCGCATTTGATCATCTCCAGATTGTGCTCGATCACGACCAGCGTGTTCCCGGAATAGCGCAGCTTCATCAACACTTGGAGCAACTTCTCAATGTCGGCAAAGTGCAACCCGGTCGTCGGCTCGTCGAGGATGTAGAGCGTGCGGCCAGTCGCTTTTTTCGCGAGCTCGGTCGCGAGTTTCACGCGCTGCGCTTCGCCGCCGGAGAGGGTGTTGCCGTTCTGGCCGAGGCGCAGGTAACCGAGACCGACATCCTGCAGCGTCGTCAATTTATCCGCGACTGTCGGCACGCTGCGAAAGAAACGCGCCCCTTCGTCGACCGACATCCCGAGCACGTCGGCGATGTTCTTGCCCTTGAACGTGACCTCGAGCGTCTCGCGGTTGTAGCGTTTTCCCTGGCAGACTTCGCAGACCGCGTAGGCGTCGGCGAGGAAGTGCATCTCGATTTTGATCATGCCGTCGCCCTGGCAATTTTCGCAGCGACCACCCTTCACGTTGAAGCTGAAACGTCCCGCGCTGTAGCCGCGAATCCGCGAGGCCGGGAGCTGGCTGAAGAGGTCGCGGATCGGTGTGAAAGCACCGGTGTAAGTGACCGGATTCGAGCGCGGTGTCCGGCCGATCGCGCTTTGATCGATGATGATCGCCTTGTCGATCTGGTCCAGCCCGTGGAGCCCGCCGTGTTCGCCCGGTTTATCTTTCGAATTGTAAAAATAGCGGAAGAGCGCGCGGCGCAGGATGTCGTCGACGAGGGTCGATTTGCCGCTCCCGGAGACGCCGGTGACGCAGGTAAGACAGCCTAACGGAAAGCCGACGGTGAGTTTTTTGAGGTTGTTCTCGGTCGCGTCGTGGATCGTGATCCAGCCGTCGGAGGATTCGTTGCTCGGGCGCGGCGCGACCCGGGTGCGCGGGATGCTGATGCGCGAGCGGCCGGAGAGATAAGCGGCCGTGGGCGAATGCGGCGCATCGAGAATTTCCTCGAGTGTCCCTTCCGCGACGATCTCGCCTCCGCGCGGACCGGCGCCTGGACCGAGATCGAGAATGTGGTCGGCGGCGCGAATCGTTTCCTCGTCGTGCTCGACGACGATGACGGAATTCCCGAGATCGCGCAGGCGGCGGAGCGTGCCGATGAGCCGTGCGTTGTCGCGCTGGTGCAGCCCGATGCTCGGTTCGTCGAGAACGTAAAGGACGCCGGCGAGGCCGGAGCCGATCTGCGTGGCAAGCCGGATGCGCTGCGCTTCACCGCCGGAGAGCGTGCCGCTCTCGCGGTTGAGGGTGAGGTAATCGAGCCCGACCTCGAGGAGAAACTCGAGCCGCGAAGTGATCTCGTGCAGCACTTCCGAGACGATCGCGCGCTGCGCTTCGAGCAGTTTGATTTGCCTAACGAACTCGGCGGCGGCCGCGATCGCCTGCTCGCAAAATTGGTGGATGTTCAGCTCGCGCCCGTTTTCATTCGCGATCGTGACCGCGAGTATTTCCGGCTTCAGGCGCGCACCGTGGCAGACCGTGCAGGTCGCGCGGTTCATGAACCCGCGGATGCGGGCGCGGGTGAATTCGCTCTCGGTTTCGTCGTAGAGCCGCTGCATTTGCGGGACCAGGCCCTCGAACGGTTTCGCCGTTTTCGTCGCTTTGCCGTTGCCGTTGCCGACCTTCAACTCGACCGCTTCGTCCCCGGTGCCGAAGAGCAGCGCCTTCTTGAATTCGTTAGGCAACTCCGCATACGGCATCGTCTCCGCGATTTTGAAATGCCGGACGAGCGCGTTTTGCAGGCCGCGATAGTAGACTTTCATCCGCTTCGTCCCGCGTCGCCACGGGACGATCGCGCCTTCCGCGAGCGACTTCGTCGGGTCGGTGATCATCAGCTCCGGATCGAGCACCGGCTGCGTCCCGAGCCCATGGCAGGCCGGACAGGCGCCGAGGTGGCTATTAAATGAGAAGTGCTTCGGGGTGAGCTGGCCTAACGAGAAGTTGGTCTCGGGATTTCCGTAGTCGGTCGAGTAGCGGACCTCCTCGTATTCGCCGTCGCTCGTCCCGCGCAGCACGACGAGGCGATTCTCGCCCCACTTCAGCGCGGTCTCGACGGAATCGGCGAGGCGCGAGCGAATGCCTTCGCGCACGACGAGCCGATCGACCACCGCTTCGATCGTGTGCCGCGCGCCTTTTTTCAGCCGGATCGGCTCGGGCCGGCCGAGCTCGAGAATCTCGCCGTCGACCCGAATCCGGACGAAGCCTTCACGCTTCGTTTTCTCAATCACGTCGCGGAATTCCCCGACTTCACCGCGCACCAGCGGCGCGAGGAGAATGATCTTCGTCTCCGCGGGATAGACGAGAATCTGGTCGACGATCTGCTGCGCGGTCTGGCGGAAAATAGGTTGCCCGGTGAGCGGGTCGTGCGGCTGCCCGACCGCGGAAAAGAGCACGCGCAGGTAATCGTAAATCTCCGTTGTGGTCGCGATGATCGAGCGCGGATTCGTCCCCGCGGTGCGCTGTTCGATCGCGATCGCCGGCGAAAGACCTTCGATGAAATCGACGTCCGGTTTTTCCATTTGGTCGAGGAATTGCCGCGCGTAGGCGGAGAGGCTCTCGACGTAGCGGCGCTGTCCTTCGGCGTAGAGCGTGTCGAAGGCCAGCGACGACTTGCCGGAGCCGCTCATGCCGGTGATCACGACCAGTTTATCCCGAGGAATCTCCACATGGAGATTCTTGAGATTATGCTGGCGCGCCCCACTGATCTTGATAGTTTTTGCAGGCACCGGACGGGATTTTTAGAACCTTTAAGTCAAGCACACCCGTCCTCCTTCTCCAGCGAATTTGCCTATTATGTCCGAGCCCACCGTATCGATGCCGCAGGATGAAATTGCGGAGCTGCAGAAGAAATTCAGCGAGATCAAACACTCGATCAATAACGCGCTCGCGGTGATGATGGCGCTCTCCGAGATGTCGCAGCGCCGGCCGGATTACGCCGAGAAACTGGCGAGCACCGTGCTCGCGAAAGCGCCGCAGATCGTGACCAGCCTGCAGGAGTTCACGCAGGTATTGAACGAAAAGGCCGAGTCGAAGGGGTAGAAGCAGGGAGTCGGCGGTCGTGGTCCGGAAGTGAGTCCGCACTTCGGTTCGGAGCAACGGACAGACCCGAGCTGTGTCATCCCGAGCGGAGCGCAGCGGAGTCGAGGGATCCCGCCGAGCTGCCGTGAAGCCCGGCCCCAACTCCCTCATTCCACGCTTCCCAGCGACTCCACGGGATCCCTCGACTTCGTTCCGCTTCGCTGCACTCCGCTCGGGATGACTCGTTAGGCCGCTTCGAGCCCGAACAGAAACTCCGCGATCTCGAGCGAAGCGCGCGGCCGGCTCAAGCGGCTGATGTTCTCGGACCACTCGCGCCAGAGGCGACCGTCGTCGGCAAAGGTGTCGCGCACGGCGCCCACGATTGTCTCCGGCGTGGTTGCGATCATGCCGGAATGCGTGCCCTTGATCAGCCGCGCGTTGCCAGCTTCCTGCCCCGGCACGATTTGGTTGATGATCATCGGGCAACCGGCCGCGATCGTTTCCTGCACGGTCGCGCCACCTGCCTT
>JBBSUP010000134.1:0-6072 GCA_038234295.1 Chthoniobacterales bacterium | reverse complement strand
CACTGCGCCCGTAGCTCAACTGGATAGAGTGACAGCCTCCGAAGCTGTAGGTTGCGCGTTCGAGCCGCGCCGGGCGCACGGCAACTGCCTCCCGCCTGAAGCAGTCGCGATCAGCCCGTCGCGCCCGCGACCATTCCGGCCGCGCCGCATTTCGGGCAACGCTTGCCCGGAATGGTGAAACCGAAGACCGCTTTCGGCGGACCGATCTGTCCGCACTTCAGGCAGAGATGGTCTTTCGGGCCGATCGCGGCGGTAACCTTCGGGAACTGCGCGGGCGTGATCTCGGAGGGAGGGGCGACGGTCATTTTCACGGTCGCAGTCATCGGCGGCGACCAGGTCTTCGCCTCGGCCCATTCCTCCATGCCTTCAGTCCAGTAATGATCGCCGGGTAAAATCGCGCCGCTCTCGCGCCTGGCGCGGAATTCATCCGCGGAGAATTCCCCAACGACTTCTCCCTGCCGTGCGACGTGATACCTCATGTGTTCTCTTCCTTATGGTGCCGCGCGCAAGAGTCGAGTGAATCACCGTTTCGGGTCATTCCGAGCGGAGCGCAGCGCAGCCGAGGAATCCCGTGGAGCGAACTGAAAGATTTCGCCCCGAGTCCTGTGGAAAGATCGAAGAGATTCGCGGCGAGCGCTTCAAGGAAGCCCAACGGGATCCCTCGACTCCGCCCCGCGGCCGCGGGGCTCCGCTCGGGATGACTTTGCGACGCCCGCTACGCGAGCGCCTCGAGCCGGCTGAGCAGATCTTTCTTGCTCGTCATCCCGGTGATCTGATCGCGCAGGGCGCCGTCCTTGAAAAATAGCAGCGTCGGAATCGCGCGGACATTGTAGCGCGCAGAGAGCGCCTGGTTGTTGTCGACGTTTACTTTTCCGACCTTCACCGAGCCGGCTTTCTCCTTCGCGATCTCGTCCAGGATCGGCGCGATCATTTTGCACGGGCCGCACCATTCGGCCCAGAAATCGACCAGCACCGGGCCGGCGCTTTTGGTCACTTCGTCGTCAAAATTCGCTTCGTCGATCGTTACCGCGGCAGAGTTTTCCATGATTTTTTTAAGAGAAATAAGTCCAGAGTTGAGTGAGCAAGATAAGTGCGGAGACGCCGAGCAAGGCCCAGCAGAATGTCGCCGGCACAGATTCAACTAAGGCCACGGGCGGCACCGGCGCAACCTTCACCGGCATCTGCCGGATCGTGCCGACGGGCGGCGCACTGAGCGGCTGGGTCGTCCCGAGTTTCACCGTCGCTTTCATCGGCGACTCCGGCGCGGAACCGATGCGCGCGGTTTCCTTACGCGGACCGGGCGCGGCGGTGCGATCGCCGGCGACTGGGCGCGGCTGAAGAACCGGAAGTTGTGGCGGAGCCGCGGGTGTGATCGGTGTCGTGGCCGGCGGCGCGGAAGGCGGCTTCACGGCCGGGGGCGGGACCGGCGCTTTCACGGCGGCGGGTGCGGGAGCGAGCGGCGGACGCGGAACGGAGGGCGTCGGCGGTTTCAGGCCCACGGGAGGTGTCGGGGGAGCGCCGGGCGGGCGCATCGGCGGCGGAGCTGGAGCCGCCATTTTCGGGGGCGCCGGCGGACGGACTGGCGAGAGCGGCGCACCGGCCGGCGCAGGTGGGCGCGCGGGCGCCGGTGGAGCAGAAGGAGCGGAACCAATCGGAGCAGGCGGCAGGGGTGGGCGCGCTCCGGGAGGAGCGGGCGGACGAACCCCCGGCGTTCCCCCAGCAGGTGCCAGCGGTGTGGAAGTCGGCGGACGCGGCGGCGGACGCAAGGGCGCCGGTCCCGAACCCGGCGGGCGACTTGGCATGGTGATCCGAACGGCTTCCCTGTCCCCCGAGGCTGCGGCCGGTTTTGACGACGGGCGCGGAGGCAAGGTTATCCGAACAGTTTCCTTCTTCGGTTCGTTCATATCCGCCATGGCATTTTACCGTAGAATCTTGTTCGCGGGATTGCGAGGTTCCTCTCTGAAGACTTGCGGAAACTCTGTCAATTCCCAACCGGACACCGTCTGAATATTCCGCGCTGAGAAACTGTCATTCCGAGCAGAGCGAGGGACCTCACAGGCGTCGCTCGACACTCGAACCCTTGGTGACTTCCGCAGGACGCTTGCGAGATCCCTCGCTTCGCTCGGGATGACAATCGAGTAGGGCGCTCGGGATAAGCGCGCAGAGTCTCGTAATTAGTGAGCAGTGCGTTCGGGAGACCGGCGCGCTGCGGTGGCCAGCCCTTACGCCAGCAGGTCGTAATCGCGCGCGCCGCGGATCGTCCGCCTAACGAACTCGCCCACCGGCGCCGCTTCCGCGAGGAGCACGCGACAATCGACTTCCGGCGCGTCCGCTTCCGTGCGCGCGACGAGCGGCTGATCGACGAGCAATTTCAACTCGCGGCCGACCTGCGCCGCGGCGATTTCGCGCGCGATCTTTTGCTGCAACGTCATCGCCCGGCGATAACGCGCGTTCTTCGCCGACGCGGGTAGTTGGCCAGGCATTTTCGCCGCGCGCGAGCCTTCCTCCTGCGAGTATTTGAAAATCCCGAGCCGCTCAAAACGGACGCGCTCGATGAACTCAAGAAGTGCTTCAAATTCCGCCTCCGTCTCGCCCGGGAATCCGACAATGAAGGTCGTCCGGAGCGCAATCCCGGGAATGCCGGCGCGCAGCCTAACGATCAAATCTTCGATGTGTTGCCGCGAAGTTTCGCGCCGCATCCGGCCGAGCATGGCCTCGTCGATATGCTGGAGGGGCATGTCGATGTAACGCGCGACTTTGCGGCAACCAGCAATCGTCGCGATGAGCTCATCGCTCCAATGCGCCGGGTGCGTGTAGAGCAGACGAACCCAAAAATCGCCATCGATTCCCTCGAGCTCGCGGAGGAGCGACGAGAGCGTAAGCCCGCGCGTGGAATCGACCGGCTGGCGCGGGCCGGCCTTTTGTTCCCAAAGATCCATCCCGTAATAGGTGGTGTCCTGGCTGATGAGATTGAGTTCGCGCACGCCCTCGGCGACGAGGCTGCGCGCTTCCGCGACGACCGACGCGGGCGGGCGGCTGCGATGACGCCCGCGCATCTGCGGGATCACGCAAAAGCTGCACGGGTGGTTGCAACCCTCGGCGATCTTCAAGTAGGCGCTGTGTGTCGGCGTGAGGCGGAAACGCGGCGTGTCCCAATCCGGAATATAAGTCGGCTTCGCGGTCACCAGATTCACCCCGGGCGCTTCGTTTTGCCTAACGACTTGCTCGACGATGGCGCCCAGTTCGCTGACCTGGTCGAGTCCGATAAAGGCATCCACTTCCGGCAACTGCTCGCGCAGTTCCGCAGCGAAACGTTGCGACATGCAGCCGCTTACGATCAGTTTTTGGCCCGGCCGTTTCGCGAGCCCGCGCGATTGATGCGCCTCGAGGATCGCGTTAATCGATTCCTCTTTCGCCGAGTCGATGAACGCGCAGGTGTTCACCACGAGCACGTCCGCGTCTTCGGCCTGCGCGGTGATTTCCATCCCGCGCGCGCGGACGCTGCCGAGCATGATCTCAGCGTCGACGAGGTTCTTGGCGCAGCCGAGGCTGACCATTCCCACCGTCGTGAGGCGAGGAGTCGGCAACGCAGTCTTCACAGCGTCGGCGGCGGCGTGGGCGCTAAATCTTCCGGATGCACCGGCTGGGCACGGCGCACTTCCGGCTCCGCGGTCGGCGCGGCGGTTGGAGGCGGAGTCGTGAGGGGAGTGACCAACGCTTCGCTGGCGGGCCGACCTTCGTTCGACGGTTCCACGGGCTGCGCGCGCGGCGCGACAATCTCGGCTTGAGCGGGAGTCGGCGTGAGCGGTGAAGCAGTTGCCGTGAGTGCAGGAACGAGATCAGGCCCGGTCTCCCGCGGCGGGGTGATGCGCTGCAAATTCAAAAACAGCCGGATCAAATAAAGCCCGATCACGAGCACGGCCACCGCGATCAGGAACGGGAAAATCGCCGGGCTTTTCCGCGACTGACGCCGCACGATCGGAGGCGGCGCGGTCGGGCCGCTGTCCTGCAGGTAGGAGTAACCGTCGACCGTCATTCGGTCGGACGTTTCAAAGGCGTCGAGATACGGCGTGACATCGACTTCGAGGAACTTGCCATAGATGAGCAGGAACCCTTTCGCGTAGGCGAGGCTGGCGAAGCTGGAGAAATCTTCCTGCTCGATCTCGGCGATCCGCGACGGGCGAATCTTGGTCACGCGGGAGGCTTCCTCGAGGGTGATATTGCGCGCGAGCCGCGCCTGCTTGAGTTTTTGGCCGAGAGCTTCCATCGGGAATGACGGGGGTCAGACGGCGGCGTCGAGATCGACAAGAATCTCACGCGGCTTCGCGCCCTCGCCGGGGCCCAATATGCCGCGCTGCTCCAGAATATCAACGATCCGGGCCGCCCTGGTGTAACCGAGGCGCAAGCGGCGTTGCAGGAGCGAGGTCGAGGCGCGTTTTTCCTGCCGGATAATCTCGAGGCATTTCTCGACCAGTTCTTCGTCTTCGTCGGTCACGTCGTCATCCATGGCCGCGCTCGTGGATTCCATTTTCTCGTGCATCGCGAGATCGAACGCGGGCGGGCTTTGAGCGGAAACGAAATCGACGAGACGGGTAATTTCCTCGTCGGTCACGAGCACACCTTGCGCGCGGATCAGCCGGGAAGTGCTCGGCGGGAGATAGAGCATATCGCCCTGGCCGAGCAATCGATCCGCGCCGTTCTCATCGAGGATGACGCGGCTGTCGATCTTGCTCGCGACCTGAAACGCGATCCGGCTCGGGATGTTCGCCTTGATCACGCCGGTGATGACATCGGCGCGCGGCGTCTGCGTCGCGACGATGAGGTGAATGCCGGCCGCGCGCGCCATCTGCGTGATCCGCGCGATCGCGCTCTCGACGTCGGCCGGCGCGGTCTGCATGAGATCGGCGAGCTCGTCGATGATGACGACGATGTAGCTCATGTGCTCGGGAACGATCGGGTCGCCGTCGCGCGGGACTTTGATTGTAGCCGGGGGCGGTGACCCCGGCGCGTGAGAGCCATCGTCGCCTAACGAACGGCCGGGGTCACCGCCCCCGGCTACAACGTCGAGATCGAGCTCGGCCTGGGTTTTTTTCTTCGGGCGCGCGTTGAAGCTGGTGATGTTGCGCACGCCGGCCTTGGCGAAAATCTTGTAGCGCTTTTCCATTTCATCGATCACCCAGCGGAGCGCGAGGAGCACCTTTTTCGGATCGGTCACGACCGGGATGACGAGATGCGGGAGCGAGTTGTAAACCTGCATCTCGACCACTTTCGGGTCGATCATGATGAAGCGGAGCTGATCGGGCGTGAACCGGTAAAGCATGCTCGCGATGAGGGCGTTGATGCAGACGCTCTTGCCGGATCCGGTCGTGCCGGCAACGAGCAGGTGCGGCATCTGCGCGAGATCGGCGATGATGGTTTTGCCGTAGACGTCCTTGCCGAGCGCGATTGGGAGTTTCGCGGTGCTCGTCTGCCAATCCTCCGATTGGAGCAGCTCGCGCAACGTCACTTTTACTTTGCGCGAGTTCGCGAGCTCGATCCCGACGGTATCCTTGCCGGGGATCGGCGCGAGGATGTTAATTCGTTCCGCGCGCGTGGCCCGGGCGAGGTCGCGCTCGAGGCTCACGATCTTGTCCACGCGCACACCTTTCGCCGGATAAACTTCGTAGCGGGTAATCGTGGGGCCGCGTGTGATGTCGCCGGGGAAGACCTTGATCCCGAACTGATCGAGGGTGTCAATCAGCGTCTGCTGAATCTCCGCGAGCTCCGCGGGATCGGCGGCGATGCGGCCTTCGTTGTCGTGCGCATCGAGCAAATCGAACCCGGGCCGCACATAATTTTCCCCGTCGAAATCTGGTGAGGACGCGGTCGTTAGGTCGGCGTCCGCGGGAGCTTTCCGACCGCGTTTCTTCAGTTCGGCGAGCGAAGGTTTTTTCTTCGCGGGCTCATCGGGGAGCGCCGTCGTATCGACAACTTTCGGCTGTGGCCGATTCGCAAATTCCTCCAGCAACACTTCGGGCACGACCGGAACCGGGGCGCCTTTCTTGCGCAGCTTTTTCTCGAGCGCGCGCTGTT
>JBBSUP010000133.1:0-6456 GCA_038234295.1 Chthoniobacterales bacterium | reverse complement strand
CGGCGCGACGGGATCCCTCGGCTGCGCTGCGCTCCGCTCGGGATGACACGGGTCGCGACACCACAACTTGCCAACGCCCTTCTTCAAACTTAAAACTTAAAACCTAACGCTCCGAACCCATGTCCTGCGCCAAGATCGATCCCGCCCTGCACCAGGCGCAAAAACCGCCCTGGATTAAAGTGCGGCTGCCTTCGAACCCGGTTTTCTTTTCCACCAAGGCGCTCATCTCCGATCTGCGCCTGCACACCGTCTGCGAGAGCGCGCAATGCCCGAACCGCTGGGAATGCTGGAGCCAAGGCACGGCGACGATGATGATCGCAGGCGAGCGCTGCACCCGTGCCTGCGGCTTTTGCGCGGTTTCGACCGCCAAGCCTTTCGCGCTCGAGGAGGATGAACCGCAGCGCGTCGCGGAAGCGGTGCGGCGCCTGAAGTTGAAGCACGTCGTCATCACCGCGGTCGCGCGCGATGATTTGAAAGACGGCGGCGCAGAACATTTCGCGCGCACCATCCGCGCGGTCCGCGAGATGGATCCGTCGATCATCATCGAAGTGCTCGTCCCCGATTTTCACGCGCAGGATTGGTGCATCCAGCTCGTGCTCGCAGCGGAGCCGGAGATTTTTAATCATAACCTGGAGACCGTCGAGCGGCTCACGCCGGCGGTGCGTTCGCGCGCGAAATACCGGACTTCGCTCGAAGTGCTGCAGCGCGCGAAAACGCTCTCGCCGAAAGTGGTGACGAAGAGCGGCGTGATGCTCGGCCTGGGCGAAAAAGAGCCGGAACTTTTCCAGACGATGGACGACTTGCGCGAGATCGGCTGCCAGGTGCTGACGCTCGGTCAATACCTGCGCCCGACGCCGCAGCACCTGCCGGTGGTCGAATACATCACGCCGGAGCAGTTCGATCTCTACGGCCAGATCGCGCGCGCGAAGGGCTTCGCCCACGTCGCCTCCGGGCCGCTCGTGCGCAGCTCCTACCACGCCGCGGATTTTCATCCGGTCGTTCGTTAGGCATGGAGCGCAGCGCGCTTCTTCACATGCACCCGCAGGTGACGCAGCCCTCGCCGCTCGATCGCGCCCACGTCGCCGCGGTCATTCCCGCCTATCACGAGGAAGCGCACGTCCGCGAAGTCGTGGCCGGCGTGCGGGAGGAAATCGATCGCGTGCTCGTGGTCGACGACGGCTCGACCGACGCCACCGCGCAACGCGCGCGCGAGGGCGGTGCGGAGGTCATCGTGCATCCCGAGAATCGCGGGAAAGGCGACTCGATAAAAACCGGCCTGCGTCATTGGCTCGCGCGTGAGGAAATCGCGTTCATCCTCCTGCTCGATGCCGACGGACAGCATCTGCCCGCGGAAGTTCCCCGCTTTTTAACTGCCGCCGCGACGACCACCGCCGGGCTTTACGTCGGTACGCGGATGAACGACGTGCGCGAAATGCCGTTCGTTAGGCGCGCGGTCAATCGCTACATGAGCGAGCGCATCAGCCGGGTGTGCGGGCAGGAAGTGCCCGATACGCAATGCGGTTATCGCATGATCGCGCGTGCGCTCGCGCCGCATCTGCTCGAGGGCACGAGCCGATTCGACTACGAGACGGAGATGCTCATCGTCGCGAGCCGGCACGGTTTTCGCATCGCCTCGGTGCCAATCAGCACGGTTTACGCGGATGAAACGAGCAGCATCCATCCGGTGCGCGATACGCTCCGGTTTTTCAAGCTGATCCGGCGCTACGAACGGGCGTAATTTGCGGGCGGCCGGCCGAGCTGTCATCCCGAGCGGAGCGCAGCGGAGCCGAGGGATCCCGTTGATTTGCGGGGAAGCTCCGCCGCAGATTCCTGCGACCACAGTTTCAACGAAACGCCACGGGATCCCTCGACTTCGCTGCGCTCCGCTCGGGATGACCAGCTTCGTGTGCTCTTTGACGACAGCGTCGGAACGCGCGACGCCGATTTCCTCGCCTCTTGTTTTAAAGCGAGTCGAGAAACGCCAGCACCTGCGCCTGTTCCGCCGAGCTGAGCGCGCTAAAAGCGGCGGCCACGCTCGCGGCTTGGCCGGCGTGGCGCGCGATCGCTTCCTGCCGCGTGAACGACAGCCCGTCGTGCATCAGCCGGTTCTTCGTCCGCAGGCCCCAGAGCGGCGCGGTCCGAATCTGCGGAGCGGTCGAGGCGTACTGCGGTTGCGGCAGAATCGGGATGCCGTCGCCCGTCCCGATATCGTGCAAAAGGAAATCGCTGTAGGGATGAATCGTCATGTTCGCGAGTGCGCGCGGCACCGTGAAGGCCCCGCCATTGATCACCGTCCCCTGCGCCGCGGTCCGGATCGACGGCACATGGCACACCGCGCAACCGACCTGTGTGAAAGGCGCTTCCCCGGCGAGCGCATCGCTCGTGATCGGGCCGCGCGGCGGCGCTTTCGTGGAGCGGAGGAAGTTCGCAAACGCCGTCACATCATCGCCCTCGTCTTCCGGTTCCGGGACTGGATCGTAGATCGTGCCGAAGCCGACAAACTTGTCGCCCGACGTGTTCTCATCGGGAAAGAGCGGATTCGTGATGCCCATCTCATTGAGATAAGCATCGGCCGAGAAGGAAACCAGGCTTCCGTGCTGCGCCTTCCAGCCGAAACGCCCAAAGCGTGCCGAGCCGTCGCCTTCCAGCACCGGCACCGGCACCGCGCTCCCGCGCAATTCCTCCGGCTGCCCGAGCCGAATCGCCCCGAGCGTGCTATCCGCGATGCACTCGACGTAGCCATCGCCGAGCGCGCTCGTCGACATGCGGAAAGTGCGCACGTCATCCTCCGGCGAGACCTGTTCCACAATGTCAGGATGAGTCGCGCGCGATTGAATGAGCGAGCCGCCTAACGACTCGAAAAAGCGGCCGTCCACCACCTTGCCGGTGCGATGTTCCGCGATCTGGCTGGCGCCGCCGGTAGCGACGCTGTCGTGGCAAACCGCGCAGCTTTGCGCGTTGTAGGTCGGACCGAGACCGCGGCCGACGCCTTCCACTTCCTCGAAGACGAAGTGCCCTTCATTGTAGGAGCGCAACGGCTGGACGTGGTCTTCGGTGATCTCGTCTCAGGCCAGGCCCTGCTTCAGGAAACCGTTGGTCAGATTGTCGTAACCGGTCATCGCCTCCCTGGGCCCGGTCGCGCGCGCCGAAAGCCCCTGCCGGTCCTTCCGGCGAGACGATGCCATTGTGCTGGAAACGTTGGAACTGCGACTTCGCGCCGTAGGTCACAATCTTCCCCGCGGAATGTTGCTTCTGGCCGGAAAAGGCCGCGGCCACGCCGAGAAGCGAGGCCACACCACCAAGCAGCACCATTCGTTTCGTGAACATCATTTCGTTAATCGAATCTTCTCAGCCGTTGCGGGGTCGCGATCGCTTCGCCGTCTCGCCTTCGCCGCTTCCTCTCGCCCACCCGATCGTCGACCATCGGGAACCTCGTTTGCGGCCGCGGTGTAAGCTTCCATGAAACGAAAAACGGCACCCGAAGTCAAGATTTACCCCGCTCGGCGACGTCAGCATTTAAGGCAATCATAGACCGCGGCTGACGAGATTAAGCGGATCCAGAGAAGAAAAAGCCAACGTCCATCCGCGCATTTTCATCCGCGAAATCTGCGTCATCCACGGTCACAAATTCCTTCGAAGCAGGACCCGACCGGAGCTCGCAAGGTCCCTAAAGCAAACCGCGGCGCCGGAAATCGCCCATGTTTCCGCCGGAAGATTTCTCGATCAGGTCGATCGTAAACTTGAGCAGACAAACCTCCCACCCGTCATCAACGCCCTGGATCACGGCGCTCAGCGGTTCCTCGGAACTCTCGACCCGCGCCTTCGTCTGCTCGATCACCGCCGCGAGCGAATCGCGCACGGTTTTCTCGACCACATCCGTCTTGCGAAATTGAAACCCGTAGCGAACGAACGCGAAGCGCTGCGCCCCCTCGCGCAACTGCTCGAGATAACGTTCCGCCTTATCCCCGAACCCGTCCAGAAGCAGCCGCGACATGTGATCTGCGGTCAGAATTTGCGGCCTCTCCGCGTGAATCCGGCCGTCGCGCACGCGGATTTCATTCGCGCGATCCATCAACTCGCTGATGAGGTAAAAGCGGAAACTCGTCTGGCCGAAGGTCGCGATCCGGCCTTCGGGCGCGAGAATCACCTCGGTGTTCTCGAGCGCGTATTGGAAATTATCTTCACTCCACATTTCGCCTGGAAGATAGCGCAGTCGCGCCGAGATGCCCTCGGCAAAGCCGTCATCCCGAGCGGAGCCGAAGGCGGAGTCGAGGGATCCCGCTGGGTTGCCCTACCGCTCCCGCAGGAATGCGGGAGCGCCGGCGGAGCTTCACAGCAACCCCGCGGGATCCCTCGGCTCCGCTACGCTGCGCTCGGGATGACGGCGCTCTTGGTTTTCACCGCGCGCCAGCGCAACACCGCGTCGGCGGTATAGATCACGAGCGCGACCCAGATGAGCGCAAAGGTGACGAGCTGCGCGCGGCGAAACGGCTCGTGATACAAGAAAATCCCAAGGCAAAATGAACCCATCGGCGCGAGGTACTGGAGAAACCCGAGCGTCGTGAGGCGCAAATGCCGCGCGGCGTGCGCGAACCATAACAGCGGCACGCCGGTGACGATCCCGGTCGTGCAGAGCAGCAGCGACACGCCCGGTTTCGTATAACCAAAATGCTGCTCACCCCGCGTCGCGAGGTAGAGCAAAAACGCAAGCGCGAGCGGGGTGAGCGCGGTCGTTTCCACGAACAACCCCGGCGTCGGCGCCGCACCGGAGATTTTCCGGAGCAGCCCGTAGGCGCCGAAGGAAAGGCAGAGCGTGAGCGCAACCCAGGGCGCCTTCCCGAGATCGACCGAGAGGTAGATCACCGCCCCGGTCGCGAGGAGCACGGAGACGAGCTGCGCACGGGTCAAGCGCTCGCGAAAAAAGAGCGCGCCGAAGAGCATGTTCACGAGCGGCGTCATGAAATAACCGAGGCTCGTCTCGAGCACGTGCCCGGCGTTCACCGCCCAGATGAAGACGAGCCAGTTGATCGCGATCGCCACGCCGCTCGCGACGCAGAGGGAGAACGTGCGCGGCGCGCGGAGATTCGCGAGCACCTCCGACCAGCGCCCCTGCCAGCTGAGCAGCGCGACCATGAAGACCCAGGTCCAGACGAAGCGATGCGCGAGAATTTCCCCAGCCGGGAGGGTCCGCAACAGCTTCCAATAAATCGGCACCAGCCCCCACGTGCCGAAGGCCGCGACGCCCGCGATCAGCGCCGACTTATGATGCGGAGACTCGACGTGCGACATGGCGCGCTGTTATTTCACGATTCCGCAGCGGCAGCAAATTGCGTCACCCGCATACTGCGTGGACGCTCCGCCGTGCTCGCGCTCACCGAGAAGCTCCTTTCCTCCGCCGGCGGCTGGCAGGCGATGAAAGCGGCGCGCGCTTTAGTGCAAGCCGGGCGCGTCGGCGAGGCTGCTTACGAGCCGCCGTCCCTCCGCGGCGAAGTACGCGAAGGCGGGAAAAAATATCGGGCCGGCCTGCGCATTCGGAGCGCGACCGACGTGGAAAATCTCTGCACCTGCCGCGAATCGCGGGAGTGGGGAAAAGTCTGCGCGCACTCGCTCGCGGTCGGGCTCGTGGTGCTCGCACCGCCTCCTGGAGACAGTTCGCTCTGCGAAACGCGGGTATCGGCGGACGTCGCGAGCCGAGCATCGGATGTCGATACCCGCGCTTCGCAGAGCGAAGCGTCTACAGGACGCTGGCGGCTAGTTTCCAAGGAAAACGCCACAGCCGCGCTTCACGCAATCCTGCCGCCAAACTTCGCCAGCGCTTGGGAACGCGGACAGATCATGGTGGTCGTCGAAGCCGAAACCGGCGGGCGCCGCGTGCTGCTTGATGCACTTGCCGATGCTGAGCTCGATGAGCGCGACCTCGCGCTTGCCGAGCAGCTGCCGCACGGCTTGAACACGGTTTCCGGCGCGGAATTTCTCGCGCTCCTGCCGATTCTGCGTGGTCATCCGCGGATCACTTTTGGCCGGGAAAAGCCGGCCCGGATCTCGCCGGAAAAGCGTCGGCCGCGACTGCTCGTGAAGCTGAGCACTGAGAAAGTTGTGATTAGTGCAGAGAGGTTGCCTAACGAACTCTTTCTCATCGCTGACGGTGAAGCCTGGTCGCTGCGCGGGGGCGAATTTTCCGAGGTCGGAGCCGGCCTGCCCGCGAGCCTGACGAATGCGCTGCGCGAGCCGGTGCGCCGCGGACTGGAGCTTTTTGCGCTCGAGTGGCCGCTCTGGCGCGAGGTCGTTGAGATCGTTCTGCCCGCCGGGATGACGCCGCCGGAAATCGGCGTCGCCGAGCCGAAGTTCACGCTTCAGCTCGAGGGTTCGCTCCAGCATCTGCGCGCCCGGCTCACCGCCCGCTACGGCGAGCGGCCACCATTCGTGCCCATGACCGAGCCGGAGAAAAACTTCGCG
>JBBSUP010000132.1:0-6569 GCA_038234295.1 Chthoniobacterales bacterium | reverse complement strand
AACTCTTCTTCCGGGTGAGCCGCCAGCACCTCATCAACCTGCGCGCCGTGCGCAAAGTCGAGCCGTGGTTCGACGGCGGCCTGCTCCTTCATTTGGGCGAGACCGATCCGGAGATCAAAGTCGCGCGCCGCCGCGCCCAGGAATTGCGCGAGCGCTTGAGCCTGTAGCGTGCGCTAGCCGCAGCGCTTTGCTGCGGCGCCGAATCACATCACCATTCCGCTGGAGACAGCGGACCCTACAACCCTGCAGGCGCGGCGCCGCGGCTTCTCGCGTTTGCCTCCGCCTGCGCGCGCTGTCATCCTGAGCGCAGCGAAGGATCTCGCAAATCATGTCCGACGACCGCAAAACACCCGAACAACGCGCCCAGATGACCGATCTGGAACGCCTGCGCCATTCCGCCGCGCATGTCCTCGCCACGGCCATTTTAAAACTCTGGCCCGAAGCGCAGTTTGCCGCCGGCCCGCCGGTCGAGAACGGGTTCTACTACGATGTCGAGCTGCCGCACCGAATCGCTCCGGAGGATTTCGAAAAGATCGAGGCCGAGATGAAAAAAGAGATCAAAGCGAACAAGCCTTTTGAGCGGGTGGAAGTGACCCGCGCGGAAGCGCTCGCCCTCGCCCATGCCGGCGAACTCGCCGCTCTCGGCTCGCGACCCGAAGCAAGCAAGTTCAAGCTCGATATCATCGAGAACATTCCCGAAGACGAAAAGATCACGCTCTATCGGAACGGCGAATTCACCGACTTATGCGCCGGCCCGCACGTCATGCGCACCGGCAACATCGGCGCCTTCCGCCTCACGAACGTCGCCAGCGCCTACTACAAGGGCGACGAGAAAAACCCGCAGCTCCAGCGCATCTACGGCACCGCCTTCAAAAATAAGACCCAGCTCGACGAATACTTCGCCATGCTGGAAGAAGCGAAGAAACGCGATCACCGCAAGCTCGGGAAAGAGTTACAACTCTTCACCTTCGACGACGACGTTGGACCGGGCCTGCCCATGTGGCTCCCGCGCGGAGCAGCTATTGTCGAAGAGCTAGAGAAGCTCGCGAAGGAAACTGAGTTCGCGAATGGCTATGTCCGCGTCCGCACACCGCACATCGCGCGAGAAAAATTATACCTAACAAGCGGCCATCTTCCGTACTATGCCGATTCCATGTTTCCGCCGATGGAGTTAGCGGAAGACAGGCTTCCCAGCCTGTCTCGGTCGGCGGGCTTCCAGCCGGCCGATCCCGCATCCGACAGGCAAGATGCCTGTTCGCCGAGTCAGGCTGGAAGCCCGACTTCCGATCGCTACTACCTCAAGGCGATGAACTGCCCGCATCATCACAAGCTCTTTGCGGCGGTGCCACATAGTTATCGCGACTTGCCGCTGCGCTTCGCGGAATACGGCACCTGCTATCGCTACGAGCAGAGCGGAGAGTTATTCGGACTCATGCGCGTGCGCTCGATGCAGATGAATGACGCGCATATCTACTGCACCGAAGAGCAGTTCGAATCTGAGTTCAACGCCGTGAACCAGATGTACCTCAAGTATTTCAAAATCTTCGGGATCGAGAAGTATGTCATGCGTTTCTCCACCCACGATCCGGCGCGACTGGGCGAGAAATTTGTCGATAACTCCGAGCTCTGGCTAAAGACCGAAGCGATGACCCGCGGCGTCCTCCAGCGCAGTGGGATTAACTACATCGAAGTCCCGAACGAAGCCGCCTTTTACGGCCCGAAGATCGACGTCCAGGTTTGGAGCGCGATTGGGCGCGAGTTCACGATCGCAACGAACCAGGTCGACTTCGCCGTCCCGCCAAAGTTCGGCCTCGTTTATAAAGACCGCGACAACACCGAGAAAACCCCGCTCTGCATTCACCGCGCGCCTCTCGGCACGCACGAACGTTTCATCGGTTTCCTGATCGAGCACTACGCCGGCAACTTCCCCCTCTGGCTCGCTCCGGAACAGGTCCGCATCCTCCCGATCGGCGACGAAGCCCCACTGGTGGAATACGCGCGCAAGATTCAGGAGGAACTCCGCGCCCATGAAGTCCGCGCCGAACTCGACGCGAGCAACGACCACATCAAGGCCAAGATCGCCAGCGCGGAGCAGATGAAAGTCCACACCATGCTCGTAATCGGTGGCCGCGATATGGAGGCAAACGCGGTCAGCGTCCGGGTCCACGGCCAAGGGAATCTCGGCGCGAAGCCGCGTGACCAAGTCGTCGCTGATCTCCTGCAGGCGATCAAAGAGCGGCGGCCTTGATGCACGGGCGAAACAAACTGTTTCGCTGGCTCTATCTTCCACTCGGCGCGGTCGTTCTCCTCGTCGCTGCCTACGCGGTTCTCCTCGGCCCCTCTTGGGTCAGGGATCGCCACTTCGTTTTGAGGGAGGAGTCCCGGCGCATGGCGATTACAGCCGCCTAACGACCTCGATTCCGCAGCAGACCATCGTTCCGGATGCCGACCCGGCCGCCGCCTTTCGCGCGTCGGTTTGTCACTGCGCAAAATGACGGCAATCCGCGAGCTCGGCATGGGGACGAACAGAAAATTGCATCTGCAATTCAACGAGCGCGTCTGGGAGCGACAGGGTTACAACGGCGAGGTTTTCGCCGACGCGGGTTTACAGAATTGCTGGGACACAACTCGGTCCCAGCCGGGACGTGCCGGCATTCTCCTCAACTTCACCGGCGGAAAAATCGGCGCCTCTTTCGCCCGCGGCGACGAGACCCGCCACGCGCAAGAATCCTGCGCGAAATGGAACCGGCGATTCCGGGCCTAACGAGTCTTTGGAATCAAAAGAGCGCGGTCACTTGCTGGTTGAAAAATCAGTAGTCGCGCGGCTCGTATTCCTTCTGGCGCGTCGGGCAATACCCGAAAAATTTGCCGGCTCCGAGGGCGTACCCGAAGGCCGCGTCCACTTCTGCGGCGGGCATACTTCGGAGGTTCCAGGGCTTCATGAACGGCGCCGTCGAATCTGGAGAAAGAGTCGCCGCCGAAGTCCTTGCCGCTCGCGGCCGCCACCAGCGTGCCGCGGCCTAACGAGTCCGCTCTTTTCGACTAACGAATTGCTCCTTGCATACTTTGCCGCGAGGGAAAGAGATGGATCGCATTCGCGTCGCTACGCTCCAGTACTTCATCCGGCCGGTGCAGACCTTCGAGCAGTTTCGCGATCAGGTGAGCGCGCTGGTGGAGACGGCGGTCGATTACAAATGTCACCTGATCGTTTTCCCAGAGTATTTCACGGTCCAGTTGCTCACGCTCGGCGATGTGCGCCGGCCGATTCGGCAGCAGATCATCGATCTCGCGCGCCAGGTGCCGCGTTACATCGAGCTTTTCCGCAAATTGGCGCGCGAGCATAAGACTTACATCGTCGCTGGGACGATTCCGGTCTTCGACGAGTCGCGGGACAAGCTCTACAACGACTCGCATTTTTTCAGCCCATCGGGCGAATACGGAGTGCAGGGCAAGATGCACATGACCCGTTTCGAAGCCGAAGAATGGGACATCGCACCGCGCGAACGGCTGAAAGTTTTCGATACGGATTTTGGCAAATTGGCGATCGCGATTTGCTACGACATCGAGTTCCCGGAAATCTCCCGCGCCGCGGCGCACCAGGACGCGCAGATCATCATCACGCCGAGCTGCACGGATGATCGCCAGGGCTTTCTCCGGGTCCGTTATTGCGCGCATGCGCGGGCGATCGAGAACCAGGTCTACGTGATTCAAGCATGCACGGTCGGCTCGCTCCCGATGGTCCCGGCGGTGTCGCTCAATTATGGTCAGGCGTCGATCCTCACCCCGAGCGATTTCTCGTTCTCGCGCGACGGTATTCTCGCGGAGGGAATCCCGAACCAGGAGATGATGGTGATCGGCGAGCTGAACCTAAACACGATCCAGGAAGGTCGCGAAACTGGCACCGTGCTGCCGTTGCGCGACAGCAAACGAACCCACGACGTAGTTGCGCAAACCGAGCTGGTGAAGTTATGAGCCAGGGGGAAAAGTCGGGATCCGAAGTGATCGTGCGGAATACGCTCCCCGAGGATTTCCCCCAGATCATCGCGCTCACGGGCGAGGTCTACCACGCGAGTCCGACCTGGTCCGTGGCCCAGCTCGCGTCGCATCGCGAGGTCTTCCCCGAGGGGCAATTCGTGGCGGTCGAAGAAGAAAGCGGCCGCGTCGTGGGCATGGCCGCGAGCCTGATCGTTCTCTGGGATGATTACGACATGACGACGAGCTGGCGCGATTTCACCGAGCACGGGACGTTTCGGAATCACAACCCGGAGGGCCGCACCCTCTATGGCGCCGAGGTGATGGTCCAGCCGAACGAACAACGTCGCGGCATCGGTAAGAAAATCTACGGCGCGCGGCGCGCACTCGTGCAGCGGCTCGGCCTGCTCCGGACGCGGGCGGGCGCGCGGCTTTCCGGTTATCATCTGCACGCCGATCGCCTCAGCGCCGAGGAATACGTCCTCGAAGTCATGGCCGGTCGGCTCAACGATCCGACCTTGTCGTTTCAGCTCAGGCAAGACTTCCGGCCGCTGGCGGTGGCGCCCGATTATCTCCATCACGATCCGGAAAGCCTCGGCTTTGCCGCCGTCATCGAGTGGCTCAATCCCGAGGTCGCTACGGCTGAAGACTACGCTCACCAACGCAGCCTCCTCGTCGTCTAGCTCGCGTCTTTCGCTCCGGTATGATCGAAAAATTTTCGCCGCAAATGGCGAACCCGATGCGGGCGCGTTTGCAGGACGAAGTCGTGCGGCAGGCGCGCGCGCCGGAGCGGCCCACGTGAGGGGCGTGGTGGGGAATTTGCTTCCCGCGGCTGGTGCTGGCGTCGGCGTTCCCGGCGCCCGTGGCGGGTGCGCTTTTCTTCTGGTGGCAGACCGAGCAGCGGCGATGGAGGACGCCTGTTTTCGCGGCGAATGAAGCTCCGCCTCCGCCAGCCGATTGCAGAAGCCGCTGACGTTTAGGGGAGATCTCATTGTCGGCGCGGCGGCGGCGGCGGCGAAAGATCAGCAGACCGCGACGCCGGAGGCGCGGATCGTCGGTGTTGCGCGCGTCGCGGGCGAGGCTCCGGTCGCGGTGGATGCGGTCACGGTTCCGGGGAAGTAGCGAAGCGCGCAGCCGTTGTAGCCGGGGGCGGTGACCCCGGCCGGCGTCGTTCGTTAGGGGAACCGGGGTCGCCGCCCCCGGCTACATCGGCGCTAGCGCGGGATCGCAGCTTTCTCTTCGTAGGGGCCTTTCCGCAGCAGCTCGTCGATGCCACCCTGGTCGCGCATCAGCGCCTTCATGCTCCAGTGAATCTGCCCCGGCGACGACGTGCCGCGGCGGCTGAGCTCGATCTGTTCGACGATCTCGCGCGCCGGACGTTTCGAGCCAATCCGCTCCGTCGCGATGCCCGGCCAGATTGGCGTGCCATGACTTTGCGCGCGCCACCAATCGAGCAACACCGGGAAGCTCTGATCGGCGGGACGAATGCTCCAATAGAGTTGCGGCGCGAGATAATCGCACCAGCCGTTCGCGAGCCATTTCCGCGAGTCGGCGAAGAGCTGGCCGTAGGCGTCGAGCCCGGCTTTCGTGGTCGGCGGCACGCCCGGACGCCAGATGCCGAACGGACTAATCCCGACGCGCACGCCGGACTTCGTCGACTTCACCGCGCGATACATCGTCCTCACGAAGTCGTTGATATTTTCCCGGCGCCAATCGCCGCGGCTCTGCCCTTTCCCCGCACCGAAACGTTGCCAGGTGCCATCGTCCGGAAACGTCGCTGTGCCGTCTTTCAGCGGGTAGGGATAAAAGTAATCGTCGAGATGCAGGCCATCGACGTCGTAACGCCGGACGATGTCGGTGATGACGCTGATGACGTAGTTGCGCGCGGCGGGATCGCCCGGATCGATCCAGAGTTGTTTGCCAAAACGGCGGACCCATTCGGGATGTTCTTTCGCGACATGATTGGCGGGAAGTTGAGCGCTCGCGCTGATCGCGGCGCGGAAAGGATTGACCCACGCATGCAGCTCGAGCCCGCGCGCATGCGCTTCGCTGATCGCATACGCGAGCGGATCGTAGCCGGGCGAAACGCCCGCGCGGCCGGTGAGAAATTCCGACCACGGTTCCTTCGACGAAGCGTAGAGCGCGTCGCTCGCGGGGCGGACCTGGAGAAGGATCGCGTTCAGGTGCAGCGACGCGGCGCGATCGAGGAGGGCGCGGAGCTGCGCTTGCTGAGTCGCCGCGGGCAGGCCGGGTTGCGAGGGCCAGTCGAGGTTGTAAACCGTCGCCACCCACGCGCCGCGGAATTCGCGCTCCGCGGCCTGCGCGAGCGCGAGATTGCCAAACGAAAAGAGAAGGACGAGAAACCAGCGCGAGAAAAGCATGCCGCCAACTTAGCGCGGATGCGGCGGCGCCCGAAAAAATCTCGCGTGGTTTAAGAGGGCGTCTAAATAGTCGTGTCATCCCGAGCGGAGCCCCGCGGATGCGGGGCGGAGTCGAGGGATCCGTGGCGCTGCTAAGAAGCGGCTGTGCGAAATCTTCCACGAAGCCCCACGGGATTCCTCGACTGCGCTCCGCTCCGCTCGGAATGACCCAGTTTT
>JBBSUP010000131.1:0-6601 GCA_038234295.1 Chthoniobacterales bacterium | reverse complement strand
TCCTCGGGAGCGCGCGTCGCGGCGCGCGTTTTCTGCCATTGCTCGTAGAGCTGGAAATCGTGCAGCCGATCCTGCGCGAGCGGCTGTAGATGGTTGATCCAGGCAAACGCCGGAGCCGGTTTGTGCGCGACAAATTTCTGCAAAAGCGACGCGGCCCGCGCGAACTCGCCCTGCTCCCAAAGCTGTAGGCCGCGGCAGAGATCGGCCACCGGCGCGAGCTCCGGCCGCGCCGTGGCGAGCTCGTGGAAGAGCCCTTCCGCGGCGGCGTAATGTCCCGCCTGAAGCTCGCGCCGCGCCGCCGGGATTTGCGCCGTCACATCGAGCGCCGGCGTCGCGGCGGAGGTGATGCTTTGCGCCGCGGGTTTGTCCCACGGGAGTTGCACATGCGAACGCCAGTCGGGCAAATGATGGAGCCCGACCCAGACCCCGTAGAGCGTCCCGCCCGCGAACACGAGCACGCCGAGCAGCACGAGCATGGGCACCGGCCAGCTCCAGCGCGCGCGCAATTCCTCTTCGCGCGCCACCAGCGCCGCGCGGGCCGCCTGGAGCTCGTCGATCAATTCCTTGTAGGAACTCTGCCGCTCCTCCCGGTCCGGTCGCAGCATCCGGTCGATGACCGCGGCCGTTTCGTCGGAAACTTGCGGCGCGACCTCCTGCAATCTCGGCGGGTGCTCCTTCAGGGTTTGCAATTCCGAAGCCGCCAGGGTCTCGCTCTCGAAAGTGGTGCGGCCAGCGATCGCGTGGAAAAGCGTGGCGCCGAGACTGTAGAGGTCGCTGCGGAAATCCTCCGGTTTTCCGGTGAGCCGCTCGGGCGCGATGTAGTAGGGAGTGCCCCAAATTTCGCCCTGCGCCTCGGCGTTTTTCTCCGCGAAGAGGGCAAGGCCGAAGTCGACGATTTTCGCGGAGTGAGCGTCGGCGAAGAGGATGTTGTCGGGCTTGATATCGCGATGGATCAGCCCGGCCTGGAGCGCCGCCTGCAAGCCCTGCGCGATCTGGAGGCCGAGCTCGAGCGCGCGCATTTCGGTGAGCTGTTTTTCGTCCTCGATCCGGTCGTCGAGACTGCCGCGATCGACCAGTTCCATCACGACGTAGAACTGTCCGCCTTCGCTCCCGACGGAGTAAACCTCGACCACGTGCGGGTGTTTGATCGAACCGGTGATGCGCGCTTCTTCCTGGAGTTTTTCGATGAAACTGTGGTCGCCGGCGAACTCCTTGCGCAGGAGCTTGAGCGCGACGAAGCGGTTCAAGTTTGTGTCACGCGCCTTGAAGACCGAGCCCATCCCGCCGGTCCCGAGCGGCTCGACGACTTCGTAGTTTTCAAACATCCGTTCGACGCGGAGTTCTTCGCCGCAATCGGGGCACGCGACCTTGCTGAAAGGCTCGAGCTCGGTCGTCTCGACAAGTCGCCCGCAACTCGGACAAGGCTGCGCGGGCGCACCGTCGGCTGACATTGCGGTGATAGTAACATCCCGCGCAGGCGCGGCAATCGTCCCGCCGCACGGTGTTGTCGGCTCAGGACGCGCGGGGTTATCGCGAGGCCTGATGCACCTGTCATCCCGAGCCGGCGCAGCGCGGCGACGGATCTCCCAAGGGTTTAGCGACGTCTTTTGGCAAAGTGAAACCACCCGACGCTTGTGAGATCCCTCGCTTCACTCGGGATGACAGAGCGAGGGCGGGCGCCGGGCGATTCGTCCCGCTCGACAATCACAGCGTCCCCCGGCACTGTTCGCGATGTCCGTTTTCCTCCGGTCAGCTTTTCTTGCGCTGGCCCTGATTTTCACCTCCGCCGCGACACCATCACTCCGGGCGGAAAAGCCGTTCCAGTTCTCGGAGACACCGGGGAAATTGCCGAAAACTGTCGTCCCGAAGAGCTACGACATCCGCATCAAACCGGCGATCGCCGAGCGCACTTTTACCGGCACCGAAACCATCGTGATTCAAGTTGCCCAGCCGACGAAGACGATCACGCTGAACGCCAACGCCCTCACGATCCCATCCGCGAAGTTGCTCGACGCCACCGGGAAGGTCGAGCAGACCGCGCAGGTCGAACTCGATGCGGCGGCGCAGACGGCGACATTCACTTTCCCCGACGAAGTTGCGACCGGCACGCATCAGCTTGCGCTGGATTTCGCTGGCAAAATCAACACCGCCGGCGAGGGGCTCTACGCCGCGACCTATCAGGAAAACGGGAGCGACGCGCAGAAGACGATGCTCGGCACGCAGATGGAAGCGACCTCGGCGCGCCGGATGTTCCCATGCTGGGATGAGCCGGTTTTTCGCGCGCGCTTCCGCCTCACCGCGACGGTGCCAGCAAACTTCACCGCGGTCTCGAACATGCCCGTCGAGCGCGAGGTTGTAGCCGGTGGCGGTGACCCCGGTACTAAGGAAGTGCGCTTCGGCGAAACGCCGCCGATGCCGAGCTATCTGGTGGTCTTCTGCGCGGGTGAACTCGACGCAATCCATGGCGAAGCCGACGGCGTCCGGATCAGCGTGGTCACGACGAAGGGTAAAGCGGAAACCGGTCGTTACGCGCTCGAGAGCGCGCAGAAAATTCTCCATTATTTCAACGAATATTTCGGCGTGAAATATCCGCTGCCGAAGCTCGATCTCATCGCCGTGCCCGGCGGGTTCGGCGGCGCGATGGAGAACTGGGGCGGAATCGTTTATTACGAAAGCGCGCTCCTCTTTGACCCGCAGAAATCTCCGGAGTCAGCGAAGGAACGCATCTTCGGGATCGAGGCGCACGAGATGGCGCACCAGTGGTTCGGTGATCTCGTGACGATGGCCTGGTGGGACAATCTCTGGCTGAACGAGGGCTTCGCTTCGTGGATGGGGACGAAGTGCACGGATCAACTCAATCCGCAGTGGCAGGTCTGGGCGCGCGCGGCCGCATCGAAGGAATACGCGATGGCCACGGACGCGCTTTCCGTGACGCATCCGATCCAGCAACCGGTCGAGACCGAGAGCGAAGCCGACAGCGCTTTCGACGAAATCACTTACCAAAAAGGCCAGGCGTTTCTGCGCATGCTCGAGAGCTACCTTGGCGAAGACGACTTCCGCGCCGGCATCCGCGATTACATGCAGGCGCACAAATTTTCCAACACCACCACCGCTGATCTCTGGTCGGCGCTCGCACGCGCGGCGCACAAACCGGTCGCGGAAATCGCCGCGAGTTGGACGGAACAGCCGGGCTTGCCGCTCCTTACGCTCACGCCGGAGGACGGCAGCCTCACGATAAGCCAAAAGCGTTTCACGGTGCACCAGACCGATCCGAAGCCGCTCTTCTGGAAGATCCCGATTCTCTGGGAAGCGTTTGTGCCTAACGAGAAGGCGACGGCGCCGCACTCCTATTTGCTCGCGGAACATTCCGCCACACTGCCGGCCGCGAAGCCCGCACAGACGATCAACCTGAACGCCGGCGGCGTTGGCTATTACCGCGTCAAATACAGCGACGTGAACTTCGCCCGGCTCCTCGCGGCGGCGCCACAACTGCCCGACGCGGCGCAGGTTTGCCTGCTCTCCGATGCGTGGGCGCTGGTGCGCGCCAACAACGGTTCGATCGCGGACTACTTCCGTCTCGCGGAAGCGGTCCAAGCCAGCAACGGCCTCGCGATCTGGGAGCAGATCACGCAGACACTCGACACAATCGACCACCTCGGGATCGGGATGAAAGAGCGCGACGCGTTCCGCGAATATGCGCGCTCGCTTTTGCGGCCCGTCTTCCAGCGCGTCGGCTGGGATCCTCAGCCTAACGAACCGGTCGTAACCGGTCTCCTCCGCGTCGAGCTTTTTGCGGCGCTCGGCGAACTTGGCGACCCGCAGGTGATCGCGGAAGCGAAGCGGCGCTTCGGCAAGTTCCTGACCGATCCCAATTCGCTCGCGGTAAATCTTCGCCCAGTTGTCTGCGATATCGCCGGCCGCGTCGCCGACCAAAAAACCTGGGACGCCTTGCACAAACTGGGACGCGCTACCCGGAACATCGGCGAGAAAGGCAGCTACTATACTGCCCTCGCGCTCGCGCCCGATTTCGCCGCGCAGACGCTCGCCTTGTCGTTAGGCGACGAGCTTTCCACAACCTACGCCACCCGATTGATCAGCACCGTCGCGCGTGATGGCGAGCGGCCCGACGCGGCGTGGAAATTCATCAAGGAACATCGCGATGAACTTGACCCGAAGCTCGACAGTCTCGCCCGGAACCACTTCGTCCCCGACATCGCGCGCGGCTTCAGTTCCGCGGAGCGCGCGGCGGAACTAGAAACCTACGCTCGTGAGAAATTGGATCCCGGCGCCAAGAAGGAAGTGGCGAAGGCTGCCGAAGAAATTCGCTTCAAGGCCGACCTGAAGACGCGCCTCTATCCCGAGATCGCAAAATGGATCGCCGCGCGCCCCACGGCCCCCGCGCCTTGATCGAGCTTGAAGTCACAAAGGCGCACAACGGCATGCGCCTCGATCGTTTCCTCGCAGAGTCGCTCCCGCAGTTCTCGCGCGCGCGTTTGCAGGAATGGATCCGCGGCGGCGCCGTCACCTGGCAGGGCCGGCAGCCGCGCCCGCGCGAAGCGATCCAGACCGGAGATGTCGTTAGGCTGATCGAGCCGCCGCTCGTGCCCACCCGCGCGCAACCGGAGGAAATTCCGCTCCACATTTTGCACGAAGACGCCGACCTCCTCGTCGTCGACAAACCAGCCGGCCTCGTGGTGCATCCCGGCGCGGGGAACCAGGAACACACCTTGGTGAACGCCCTGCTCCATCACTGCACCGACCTTTCCGGGATCGGCGGCCAGGAGCGACCGGGCATCGTCCATCGGCTCGATAAGGAAACCAGCGGCGCCATGGTCGTCGCGAAAAACGACGCGACCCACCAGGAGCTTTCGCGGCAATTTGCCGATCGCGAGATCACCAAAATTTACCTCACGCTCGTGACCGGCGTCTTCCGGCGCGTGCACGGCACGATCGACGCGTCGATCGGCCGGCATCCGCATCATCGCAAGAAAATGGCGGTGAACCTCGAGCGCGGCCGGAGCGCCCGCACCGACTACCGCGTCCGCGAAACGGCCGGCGGCGTCAGCTTGGTCGAGTGCACCCTGCACAGCGGCCGCACGCATCAGATTCGCGTGCACCTGCATCATCTCGGGCATCCCGTGCTCGGCGACAGCCTCTACGGCCGGAACCGCGAAAGACCCGCACCGCGGCAGATGCTGCACTCGTGGAAACTCGGCTTCACCCATCCGCGGAGCGGCGAGCGCGTGCTCTTCGAAGCGCCGATCCCCGAAGACTTCCGGGCGGCACAAACCAACGCCACTCGTTAGGCGCGATCGGCGGTTGCTGGGTAGCGCCCACGTCCCGTGGGCTGGCGACGGTGTTCCACCGTCGCGAACTTCCCTGCCGCCGCGCTTCGCCTAACGACCTCGCGCTCAGGGAAAGTTCGTCGCGCTAGAATAGCGCGACCAGCCCACGGAACGTGGGCGCTACCCGGGCATGACGGCCGACGCCGTAAGATATGGTGAGGACGCATCCTCCGTTTCCATTCGAAGAGCAGCGCGAGCAGCCGCGGAATCAGAATACACCCCGGGAGAGCGGCACCGAGGCGCGCGGGCTCCGGGTAGCGCCCACGGTTCGTGGGCGGGCGTCGGTGTTCCACCGTCGCGAGCTTTCCCTGCCGCTGCGCTTCACCTAACGACCCCGCGCTCAGGGAAAGTTCGTCGCGCTGGAACAGCGCGACCAGCCCACGGAACGTGGGCGCTACCCAGGCGTGACGGTCGACGCCGTCAGGTCGTGGTCAGGACGCATCCTCCGCTGCCCATCGACGAGCAACGCGAGCAGCGGCGGGAGGAGAATAAATCCGCGCAACCAGAGCGGCGAATGCCAGGGCAACGGAAAGAGCCGTTCATCCCAGAAAAGGTAATAGGCGAACATCGTGATCGAGAGCACCTGCCAGGCAACCGCGCGCCGCCAGGCCGCGAGCGGCAAAATCCAGGTGAGATACCAGGGATGCAGCACTGGGCTGAGGATCAACGCCGTCCCCATCACCCAGAGCAACCCGCGCTTCCAATTCCGCCAAAAGCAGAGCGATACGATCACGACCGCACTGAGAATGATGCGGTTATAGCTGTAGTTTACCTGATGAACGTTCGGCCAGATCGTGTCCTCGATCAGCCACCAGAACATGTCGTTCAGCCGCGCGACGTAGACGAATTTGCCTAACGAGTCCCAGATCCGCACCTGCGGAAAACCGAAGGGCAAACCGAGCAAAGCCGGAATCGCTAGACTGAGCAGGAGCGCCCAGGCGCGGCGGCCGAGCGCGAAGGCGCAGAGCGGCAGCAGCAGCACCGGGATCAGCTTCAGCGAAATGGCCGCGCCGAAAGCGATCGCGCCGAGAATCGCCCAGCGCCATTGCTTCGTCGGCAGTGTGGCGCGCCGGCTTTCGACGAAACAAAGGATCCCCGCGAGCATCGGCAGGATCATGAGACTGTCGAAGTGCGCCGCGCCGGCGAAGCAGTAAACCACGAGTGGATTCCACGCGTACCAGGCCGCCGCAGCGTGCCTGCCGCTCCCGCCGATCAGGCGCAGGAGAATGGCAACTGCAGCAAGGTTCGCGACCGCG
>JBBSUP010000130.1:0-6617 GCA_038234295.1 Chthoniobacterales bacterium | reverse complement strand
CGTCGAAGAGCACGACCGAATAAGGACGACGACGGACGGCCTCGGAAAGCTGGCCGCCCTCCTCGTAACCGACATAGCCCGGAGGCGAGCCGATGAGGCGCGAGGCGGTAAATTTTTCCATGTATTCCGACATGTCGATCTGGATGAGCGCGTCGCTGTCGCCAAACATGAACTCCGCGAGCGTCCGGGCGAGAAAGGTCTTGCCCACCCCGGTCGGGCCGAGAAAGACGAACGAACCGATGGGGCGTTTCGGATCTTTCAGGTCAGCGCGGGAACGGCGAAGGGCTTTGCTGATCGCGCCGACCGCTTCGTCCTGGCCGATGACGCGCTGCCTGATGTCGGCTTCCATCGCGAGCAACTTCGCGGTCTCTTTCTGCTCCATTTTCTGGAGCGGAACACCGGTCACTTTCGAGATGATGTACATCATGTCCTCGGCGGTAACGAGGACCTCTTTTTCCTCCCGCTGCTCGCGCCACTGCGCGAGAATCAGCTCGAGTTTTTCCTTGGCCTGCTTCTCGTTGTCGCGGAGCGCGGCGGCTTTTTCGAAATCCTGCGCCTTGATCGCGGCTTCCTTGTCGACGCGGATTTGCTCGATCTCGTTCTCGATCTCCTTCACGTCGGGCGGACGGGTCATGGCGCTGATGCGGGCGCGGGCGCCGGCTTCGTCCATCACGTCGATCGCTTTGTCGGGCAGGAAGCGCCCGGTGATGTAACGCTCGGAAAGTTTTACGGCCTGCTCGAGCGCTTCGTCGGTCAGCTTCGCCTTGTGGTGCGCCTCGTATTTCGGGCGCAGACCTTTCAGGATGAGGATTGCCTCTTCCACGTTCGGCGCTTCCACCTTCACGGTCTGGAAGCGGCGTTCGAGCGCCGCGTCCTTCTCGATGTATTTGCGATACTCGTTCAGCGTGGTCGCGCCGACGCACTGCAACTCCCCGCGACTTAACGCTGGCTTGATGATGTTGCTCGCATCCATCGCCCCTTCGGCGGAACCGGCGCCGACGATCGTGTGGAGCTCGTCGATGAAAAGGATGACGTTTTTCGAGCGGCGAATCTCGTCCATGACCGCCTTGATTCGCTCCTCGAACTGACCGCGGTATTTCGTGCCCGCGACCATGAGGGCGAGGTCGAGGGTGATGACTTTCTTGTCGCGAAGGAGTTCCGGAACGTTGCCACTCGCGATCTCCTGCGCGAGGCCTTCGACGATCGCGGTTTTACCGACCCCGGCTTCGCCTAACAAGACCGGATTGTTCTTCGTCCGCCGGCAGAGCACCTGGATGACGCGCTCGATTTCGTTGTGCCGGCCGATGACCGGGTCGAGCTCGCTCTTCTTCGCCAGATCGGTGAGGTCGCGACCAAACGCGCGCAAGGCCGGAGTCTTGACGTCCTTTTTGGAGCCGCCTTCGCTGGTCGCGCCCATTTCGGGGTCGTTTTCCGGAGGCGTGAAATTCGGGTCGAGTTCCTTGAGGATCTCGTTCCGGGTCCGCTCGATATCGACTTCGAGACTCTTCAGCACCCGCGCGGCGACGCCTTCGCCTTCGCGAAGCAGGCCGAGCAAAATGTGCTCCGTGCCGACGTAGGAATGATTCAGCGCGCGCGCTTCTTTCCCGGCGAGCGCGAGCACCTTCTTCACCCGCGGGGTGTAAGGAATGTTGCCGACCATTTTCGTTTCCGGGCCGGAGCCGACCTGTTTCTCGACTTCCATCCGGACGGTCTCGAGATCGAGCCCCATTTTCTGGAGCACGTTCACGGCGACGCCCTGGCCGAGCTTGATCAGCCCGAGCAAGAGATGCTCGGTGCCGACGTAGTTGTGATTGAAGCGGTCTGCTTCTTTGCGCGCCAGCGCGAGGACCTGCTGGGCGCGAGGAGTAAAATTATTCATGATTGTTAGGCGTCGAGGAGGGATCAGAATTCGGCTCCCGCGCCACTTTATCCATATCAGGTTTAGGAAAGAATTTCAAACGGTCGCGGATGATTTGAGCGCGCAGGAAGTCGCGTTCTTCCGCGTTTAACTTCTGCTGCGAGGTCTTCTGCAGATGCGCCGGCTGGGTTTCGATAAAGAGCTCATCGATCGGAAGACGGCGCTCTTCCGAGAAGGCTCCGAGATCGACGGCGAGTTTCATGATCGAAAGTAAATTGAGCGCCTCTTTCGAGGTCATCGCGTGCGCATAAGTGAGCACGCCGTATGCCCGGCCGATCTGATCGGAGAGGGTATCGGATTTTTTCTGGATCAGGACCTGCCGCGCATCGTGTTCTTTCTGGATGATCGTCTCGATCACTTTGGTCAGGCGGCCGATGATTTCGTCTTCTTTTTCGCCGAGCGTGGTTTGGTTGGAGATCTGGAAAAGGTTACCCATCGCCTCGGTCCCTTCGCCATACAGACCGCGAACGGCGAGGCCGATTTTGTTCACGGCCTGGATGACTTGGTTAATGAGGTCGCTGAGGACGAGGCCGGGCAGATGCAACATCGCGGAAGCGCGCATGCCCGTGCCGACGTTGGTCGGGCAGGCGGTGAGGTAGCCGAGCTTCTGGTCATAAGCGATGTCGAGCTTGCCCTCGAGGACGCTGTCGATCTTGTCGACGAGCTTGAACGCATTCTTTAATTGCAGCCCGGAGCGCATCGACTGCATACGCAAGTGATCCTCTTCGTTGATCATGATGCTCAGCGTCTGCTTGCGATTCATGACCACGGCGCTGCCGATGCCCTTCGCGGCGTGCTCGCGGCTGATAAGATGGCGCTCGACCAGCACCTGCTTCTCGAGCGCAGATAAATCCTGGAGCATTTCCGAAAAGGAATCCTGCATCTCGGTCAACTCTTCGACGGCCGGCTTGATCTGCTCGAGGATCAGCGAACGCTCCGCCTTTTTGGCCCAGCCAGGGAAAGATCGATGCCGCAGATTACGCGCGAGCCGGACGCGGCTGCTGACCACGATCTGATGATGGGGGCCTTCCCCGCGCAACCACTCGCCGCCGCTCGCCATGACTTGGGAAAACTTCATCCAGGTTAGCTCGCCATCTCGTGTTCGAGTTGTTTGATTTGATCGCGGAGCGTCGCGGCGTCTTCGTAGTTTTCGGAAGCAACAGCCTTCTCCAGATTAGTGCTCAGAGCGCGGAGCTTATCCGTTAATTCCATCTGCCGAAAAGCACGCTGTGGCAGTTTGCCGACATGCTCAGTGCCTTTGTGCATCGCCTTTAGGAGCGTCCCCAAGCCTTCCGAGAAAGTGATGTAACAGGCGCTGCAACCGAGGCGCCCGGTCTTTTTGAAATCGGCCTGGGTGAACCCGCAAACTGGGCACTTCTGCGTCGGCGCACCTTTCTCGATCTCCTCGGCCGCACCGATGCCTAACAACAGGTCGGCCAGCGCAAAACCGGTCGGGTCTTGCACGCCCTTTTCCTTCGAGCAGGCGTCGCAGAGATTCACCTTCTGCATCTTCCCCTCGAGGATCTGCGTCAGGAAAACCGACGCATCGTTGCACTTACAGACGTCGCAAAGCATGACTGTTGATTAGACCACAACTCGCCGAAAACATTCAACCGCCGCCGAAAAATCGGGCGCGCAGCTATTCGTTAGGCGCGAGCCGCAGGTCACTCCGAAAAAATCGGCGTCCCGCTTTCGCGTGTCAACTCGCGGAAGCGCGCAATCAGGCGCGTGGTGATCGCGCCCGGCTCGCCGGTTCCAATCACCCGACCGTCGACCTTGATCATCGGAATCACTTCCGCCGCCGTTCCGGTAAGGAATGCTTCGTCGGCAATATAGAGATCGTGCCGGGTCAGATCCGGGTCGGAAATTTTAATCCCCAACTCAGCGGCGATATCGAACACCACCGCGCGCGTGATTCCGCGGAGCGCACCGGCCGTAATCGGCGGCGTCATGATTTGGCCGCGTTTGATGATGAAGACGTTGTCGGCGGTGCACTCGGCGATGTTGCCGGCGTCGTTGAGCATGAGCGCTTCGTCGGCGTTCGCGAGATTCGCCTCGATGCGGGCGAGAACGTTGTTGAGGTAATTAAGTGACTTGATGGCCGGGTTCAGCGTTGCCGGGCCCATGCGCCGGGTGGGAACGGTCACCACCGTGAGGCCGCGGCGATATACTTCTTCGGGATAGAGGGCGATCGTGGAAGCGATAATGATGATGCTCGGGCGTTTACACTGGACGGGGTTGAGGCCGAGATTGCCGACGCCGCGGGTCACAATCAGACGGACGTAGCCGTCACGCAGACCGTTTTGCCGGATAGTCTCGAGGAGTGCCTGGTCGAGTTCGCGTCGCGAGAGCGGGATCTCGAGGCAAATTGAGCGGGCCGATTCCCAAAGGCGGTCCATATGCTCCTCCATTCGGAAGACGCGGCCGTTATAGAAGCGAATCCCCTCGAAAACGCCGTCGCCGTAGAGGAGGCCGTGATCGAAGACCGACACTTTGGCGTTCGCCTGGTCGTAAAACTCGCCGTCGATATAAATCTGGGGAGACGTCGGCGTCTTCTTGACGGCGGGGATCGCCTTCTTCTGCTGCACCGGGGGCGCTCCCACCGCGGTGCTTTCAGCATCTTTAATTAACATGAAAAAACTTCCGGTGTTTCGGAAAGCAATTCAAGCGGAGAAACGGGTCGTCTCCACCTCTCCTTGGACCACATTGACTAAACCACAAAATAAAACGCCCTTGCTGTCGCAAGGGCGTTTTATTTTTTGAGGTTTTCCGCGGCCGCGCTCCTCGTCAGCGCGCGAACTTAAATCTTCCTTCCGGGAAGGCCGGAGTCGGATGGGACGACTCCCGGCAACGATTCCCAAAATCCCGTCCTGCGGGATGCGGCTTGGCGATCGCGCCAAGCCGCACACTGAGGCTAGCGAGTAACCCTATCGATATCGCGGGCTCGGTTATTGCGAAGCAGCGGATCGACCGTCCCTGCGGGAGGTGTCACCGTCGCCACGTTCCGAATCCTCCGTGTGGCAGTCATGGAGACGGTCCCTGTCGCCTCGTAGATGATGGTGCTGCCTGCTGGCATATTAACGGTATCGTTGATATTGCCGCTTCCGCTCGGAGTGAAGCCCGTAGCGCCACCGGTGGACGTCGCCGTATAAGTCACTCCTGTGATGTCCGACGGGAACGTATCGGCAATTGCCGCCCCCGTTACTCCGTCCGGACCAGTGTTCTGCACCCCGATGGTGTAGGTGATTTGCTCACCTCGCGAGACCGAGGTCTTACCATCCGTCTTCCAGACGCGGAGATCGGCGGTCGAAGTGGGCGTTGGCGTCGGCGTTGCGGTCGGCGTCGGCGTCGGCGTCGGCGTCGGCGTCGGCGTCGGCGTTACGGTCGGCGTTGGGGTTGGCGTGGGCGTTGCGCAGACTCCATTACCCATGCCGTTTCCGACTAAGCCGGACACGTTCAAGTCGTAGGTAGATGGGACTGGCTGAGTCGCGTTAGTTTCTGCTACGACAATGACCAGCGTCTGATTTGCCGGAATGTCCACCGAGAACGTTGCGGCTGTATTCAGCACCGGGCTGCCAGCGTGATCGCCAAGGTAATTGATGCAGACGTTACCCGTATTGCCAAATGTCGGCGGGATGTAATTATTGAGATACGCGACCGCTTGGATACTGGACGAAGCGTTTGCGTTGGTCGGCGTGATCGAGACCGTCGCACAGGTCGCCATCGGGCCATTCGGGAAGGAATACACATCGTAGTGACGATTACCCGTTCCGAAGGTGCCCGGGCAAGGTTTCATCGTGCCACAACTGGACGCTGGCGCGAATCGGCCCAACCGGCCTTCCTGCGTCAGATCCGACGCATCCAAACTGCCGCTAATCATCGAGGCCTGCGCCTCGCAGGTCGCCAGCGAGAACATGAAGACCGCGTTGGCACCTCCAGAGAAGGTAACCGTGAGGGTGAAGTCGATCGTCGTTCCGCAGGCAAACGAAGGATCCGTGCTCACCTGAAACGGCGTGACATTAGTCGCGGTGGCACCTTCAATGATATCCGGATACTGCGAATTCGGCTGCGTCACAGTGACTCCCGGCGTGTTGGTCGAAAGCACCGCGTTGACGTTGGTGGCCACGGCGCAACCATCATTCAGAAGGCTCACATTGAGCAGATTGCACTCGTTTGGCTCGATGGTTCCATTGCCGTTCCCACCAGAAACTTCGGTGGAAGCTAGGACGACCTGGGCCGTACCGGTCAAACATTGATTTAGAATGGTCGTCTGACCGTCGCTAATCGTAACCGAGAACGGTCCGCTCGCCACGCAATCATGCGCCGGATCGATAATAGTCGCCTGATACGAACCCGGCGCCAGTTGTGTCGTGAAGGATCCATCGGACATGGTCGCAACCGAATACCCGTCGGAAGGTCCGCCATTGACTTGGATGACGGCATCCCTGAGCGGAGCTGCGCTGTCGCAAGCGGTGATCGTTCCGCTAAGCGTGCCCTGAGGAGGCGCGGTCGTCCCGGTGAACTTAAAGGCGCCAATCTTGGTCTTCCAAGCGAATGAGGCGTTGGTGTTATAATATTCGTTGGTGTACCAGAAGGTGGCGTCGTCCACTGGGTCCAGGACCATGGCCGAGTAATCGCCCCACCGGTTAGATGTGTCCAGCTGCACTCCCGAGCCGGAGAACATGGTCGCCTCGCCTTG
>JBBSUP010000129.1:0-7079 GCA_038234295.1 Chthoniobacterales bacterium | reverse complement strand
CCCACCGTCATCGAAATCCAGCCAGCGACGAACCCGAGTGCGGGGTGATAAATTTCGCGCAGGAAATGATACTCGCCGCCGGAGCGGGGGAGGGCGGCGCCGAGTTCGGCATAGGAGAGCGCCCCGCAGAGGGCGCAGACGCCGCCCAACGCCCAGAGCGCCATGATCGCGAAGCCGCTGGGCAGACCGCCGACCTGAAAACCGAGGCTGGTGAAGATGCCCGTGCCGACCATGTTCGCGACCACGAGACAGGTCGCGGTGAGAAGTGAGACCTGGCCGGGATTGCGGGAAGCGGAGGCCGGACGCACGGCGATCCTGTAGTGCAGGAGTGAAAGCGAAGCGAGGACGTTGTCGCCGCTGTAGCCGGGGGCGGTGACCCCGGCTGGTCGAAACTAATTTGCAGGTCGCCGAGGTCACCGCCCCCGGGCTACAACGCCGTGCGTGACGGCGTATAGTGCAGGCGCATCATGAACGTGCTCGCATGCGGACTCGGCAAAACTGGCACCACCGTGATCGCGAAAACGATCCAGCACTCGCTGCCGGGAGCCGGATTTCTCATGGAGCCAAAATCGGAAGAGGAGATCACGCGCCGGCAGGAGAGGCCGCTCGTGGTGAAGATTCTATGGGGGCAATGGCAGCAAAATCTCCCGGCGCTGGAGAAAATCCTGCGCCGCCAAAGCGGCGCCCGCTTTGACCGCATCGTCACCATCCTGCGCGATCCGCGCGACCAGGCGATCAGCTCGTTGCTCTACAACTTCTACAATCTGGCGGGGAAGGGGCGCGCCAGTCCGGAGCAGTTGCAAGAACTGATCGACCTGGTGCGGGCGAAGGAACAAAAGCCTTCCGCAATTTCTTTCACAAGACTTTGCGAGGAAGTGAATCGAGTGATGCGTTGGAGAGGCTACTCCAGCGCGAAGCTTCTGGCAGTAAGTGAGACTTACTGGCAGTTCCTTTGTTCGTTAGGGGAGATCAGCGGGTTTCGACTGCGGTATGAAGACTTCATGCAGGGAGAGCTCGGGCCGCTCGAGTCCTATCTCGGTGTGCCGCTCACTTCCCGGCGCGAGGTGGATGAATTTCAACGGACGCGACGGTCGGCGGCCGCGGGGAATTGGCGGGAATTTTTCACGCCGGAGGATGTCGCCGTGCTCCAGCCGCTAACGGGAGAGTCGCTGGCGGAAATAGGTTACTGCGACTGGGAGCTCCGGCCGGTTGAGGCCCTAAATCCCGCGCACTTGTCCGAGTATCTCCTGCGGCTGCAGCAGGAAGCGCAGAGCAAGGAGAAGCCTGATAAGTTGTCATCCTGAGCGAAGCGCAGCGGAGTCGAAGGATCCCGTGGGGCGTCCATGAAGATCGGCCGCGGACGCTTTAACGAAACTCCACGGGATCCCTCGACTGCGCCCCGCCTCCGCGGGGCTCCGCTCGGGATGACGGCTCTGGCGGTGGCTCAGTCGAGCGCGAGGTACGGCATCAGCCCGTGGATGCCGCCTTCGCGGCCAAAACCGCTTTCCTTGTAGCCGCCGAAAGGACTCGTCGGGTCGAACTTATTATAAGTGTTCGCCCAGACGACTCCGGCGCGCAGTTTACTCACGATCTTGAAGATCTTGCTCCCCTTATCCGTCCAGACGCCGGCGCTCAGGCCGTAGGGGGTGTTGTTCGCGCGCTCGATCGCTTCTTCCGGCGTGCGGAAAGTCATCACACTCAAGACCGGGCCGAAAATTTCTTCCTGCGCGATGCGGTGGGATGCGGTCACGCCGGTGAAGAAGCTCGGCGGATACCAGTAGCCTTTCGCGGGCAGACGCAGGCGCGGCTGGACGAGTTCGGCGCCTTGTTGCACACCGCTCTCGACGAGCTCGCAGATTTTATCGAGCTGCATCCGGGAATTGATCGCGCCGATGTCGGTATTTTTGTCGAGCGGATTGCCGACGCGAAGCGTGGAAATGCGGTCGCGGAGCTTGCGGACGACCGCGGGGAAAACGCCTTCCTGCACGAGCAGGCGCGAGCCGGCGCAACAGACGTGCCCTTGGTTAAAAAAGATGCCGCTAACGATGCCCTCGACCGCTTGATCAATGGCAGCGTCTTCAAAGATGATGTTCGCGGCCTTGCCGCCGAGCTCCAGCGTGAGGCGTTTTTTCGTCCCGGCCACGGCGCGGGTGAGCATCTTGCCGACGGCCGTCGAGCCGGTGAACGCGAGCTTGTTCACGTCAGGATGATCGACCAAAGCCTGCCCAGTCACACGCGCGCCGGTGACGATGTTGACGACGCCATCGGGTAACTCCGCCTGTTGGAAAATCTCCGCGAGATGGAGCGCGGTGATGCTGGTTGTCTCCGCGGGTTTGAGCACGCAGGTGTTTCCGGCCGCGAGGGCCGGCGCGAGTTTCCACGCGGCCATGAGGAGCGGGAAATTCCAGGGAATAATCTGCCCGGCTACGCCTAACGAGCGCGGCTGCCGCCCCGGGAAGGCATAGACCAGCTTATCCGCCCAGCCCGCGTAGTAGAAGAAGTGCGCCGCGACCAGCGGCAGATCGACGTCGCGGCTTTCCTTGATCGTTTTGCCGCCGTCCATCGTCTCGAGCACGGCTAGCTCGCGGGACTTTTCCTGGATGAGCCGCGCGATGCGGTAGAGATATTTTCCGCGCTCGCGGCCGGGCATTTTGCTCCAGACTTTGTCATGCGCGCGCCGCGCCGCTTTCACGGCAAGATCGACGTCGTGCGCGTCGCCTTCCGCGATCTCGGCCAGCTTATCCTCGGTCGCGGGATTTATGGAATCGAAATGCTTCCCGGAATGCGGCGCGCGAAATTTCCCGTCGATGAAAAGCTGGTAGCGCGGCTTGAGCGCGATGTAATCGTTCTGCTCGGGAGCGGGAGCGTAGGCCCAGCGTTCGCCGAATTGGAGCCGTCGCTCCGTGGGCGCGAGCGGCTGAGATTCTGCGAGAACGAGAGCGCTGGACGCGCGCTTTTTTTTCCGGGCCATGGAGGTTGTTCTAATGCATTCGCTCCGGCTGCGCATTAGAAAACCCGGGGTGCGCAGCGGGCGGCTGCGCTGCGCCAGTGTCGCGGCGGCCGCAAGCCCGCAGGGTTCAAAAGAGGCTTTTTGTGATAATCCTGCGACGGGCGCAAAAACACTTAGAAAGGCTTGACACACCCGCGCGAAATTTGAACTACTGGAGGCAATGAAAAACCAAACTCTGCAGAAAGCCATGCTGACGACAATGGCTATGGCGGCGTCGCTTGCGCTTGCGCAAGCCGGCTCCCGTCCAACGTTGTCTTCAGCGCAAAAGACATACGGTCCAGGAGGCCCCTCCACCTCTGCGGCAAAATCATTCCATCGCCTGTTGTTTCCCGATTCGACCTATATGATCGACGACGGCACGGCTGAAGATGCGATCGGTTTAACCCTCGGCGGCGACATCATCGCGCTGAACGAGTTCGCGGTCATTCCGGGTAACGAAACCATTACCTCCGTCTCGATCGCCTGGGGCACCCCCGTATTCCCCGATCCCAGCCTTAATGGGCTGAGTTATACGGCTGTGATCTGGAGCGATCCGAATGGGGATGGCAGTCCGACTGACGCAGTCGTGCTGGCCACCGCGCCGGGCACGGTCTCCCAGGAGGGCACCAACACCTTCATCAGCACCACCTTCAACACCACGGTGACGACGGCGAACTTCTTCGTCGGTTACATCATCAACCATAGCGGTGGTCAATTCCCAGCGGCGATTGATGAAACCAGCCCGAGCTTTAGCAACCGCAGCTACCTTGCTGGCGGTGCCACAGGCGATATCAATAACCTGAACAACAATGAGATTCCGGTCGCTCCGGTCGAAAGCTTCGGGTTCATCGGCAATTGGCTAATCCGCGCCGACGCGGGCAATGGGTCGCCGACGCCGACCCCCACTCCGACGCCGACGCCGACGCCGATGGGCGACGCGCTCTGGTATAACGGCGACTTCGACGGCGTGAACGGTCTCGCCAACGAGCAGGACACTAGTCTCGGTGCAGGTGCTGCCGCCCACGTTTACGATGATTTCATCGTGACCGATAGCTCCGGCTGGGATGTGACCTCGGTCTACTCGAACGACCTCGCCGACACCAACGTCACCGGCGCCACTTGGGAAATCCGTCAGGGTGTTTCCAGTAACAACGGCGGCACAGTTGTGGCCAGCGGTATGACGGCTACGCCGACCGTGACCCCGACGGGTCGCGATGGCTTCGGGTTCACCGAATTCATGGTAGAAGTCGAAGGCCTCAACGTCCACTTGGACGGGAACGGCGACAATCACTACTGGTTGAACGTGACTCCGATCGGCGATCTCACTGGTCGTTCTTTCGATTCCACCACCAATGGCGCGAACGCTATCGGCATGCCTCCGGGCAATAACGGGATGGCCTTCTTCACCAGCGACTTCTTCGGCTTCTTCTTCACGCCGACGGATGATCCTGCGTTGGCCAACGGCCACGACTTCTCGATGGGTGTGAACGGCACCGTCTCGGGCGGCGGCGGCGGCGGCGATCTCATGCTGCAAAGCGCCGTCTCGGTCAAACGGCACACGAACGCCGGCATCTTCAGCGTCCCGCTCCCGCTCACCGGTGACGAAGGAATCGAAGATCGCGCGGGCGCAGACACGCTCGTGCTCACGTTTAACAACAACCTGACGGGCGTTGGCAGCGTCACCAGCAGCTGTGGCACCGCACGGGTCACGCTCGCTTCGACAGACTCGCATAGCCTGGTTGTGAAAGTCGGCAGCGGAAGCTGCAATGCGCAGAACATCACCGTCACGGTAGACGGCGTGACAGATGATCAAGGCAACACGGCCTCGGCCTCAGTCACCTACGGTAAACTCGTGGGCGACGTGAACGCTGACGGTGTCGTGAACTTCCGGGACCTCAGGGCCATTGGCGCTGCTTCTCCGGCACATACAAACAGCAGCAACTTCCGTAACGACCTCAACACCGATGGTAAGGTGAACTCGCAGGATCAACTGCCTGCCCGGCAGAACCGCGGCAAAATGCTGCCCTAACGGTCGAACAACGAAACACTAACCTTCAACCGTCCGGGAGCCGTCCTAACCGGCTCCCGGATTGCTGGTCGACTCCTCGGTCGAATTGGCAGAAGAACCATTCAGCGATATTCTGGATGGTTCTTTCGTTTTCCGGGCACGCGCCCCGGGTCGCGCGCTGGAGGGCCGGAAATTGCTCCGCACGCTTCCTGCCGGGCGCGAGACAGGAGGCGACCGCGATGATTGTCGGGCAACCAGTTCGGTTGCCCAGTTTGTTCCGCAGCGCCCGGCACCCGCGGCCGCGGTCCGATTGGCGCCACCGCGTTTCTTCACGGATAATCGGTGATGCTCTATGTCGTCGGCACTCCCATCGGCAATCTCGACGACATCACTTTGCGAGCGCTCAAGGTTCTAAAATCGGTCGACCTGATCGCAGCGGAAGACACGCGGCATTCGGGGAACTTGCTCCGGCATTTCGAGATCCGGAAACCGCTCCTCAGTTACCACGAGCACAATGAAGCCATGCGCACCGCGCAGCTCGCGGAACGGCTCGCGGCCGGAGAATCGATCGCCCTCATCACCGATGCCGGCATGCCCGGCCTCTCCGACCCAGGCGCGCGGTTGATCCGCAAATGTATCGAACGCGAACTGCCGTTCACCATCGTGCCAGGGGTCTCGGCGATCACGACCGGACTGGTCGGTTCCGGGTTCGCGCTCGAGCGCTTTTGTTATCGCGGATTCCTGCCGGTGAAAAGCGGCCAGCGCGAGCGCGAATTAACCGCCGCGGCGGAACGGGCGGAGACCACAGTCTTCTTCGAGTCGCCTTACCGGATCAACAAAACTCTGGCCGCGTGCGCCGCGCTTATGCCCGAGCGGGGCTTGTGCGTGGCGCGGGAGCTGACGAAGAAATTCGAAGAATTTCGCCGCGGGACCGGGGCCGAACTTCTCGCGCACTATGAGGCGCATCCGGCGAAAGGCGAGATCACGCTACTCATCGCCGGCTGCGAGAAGAGCTGACGGCTCATCGCGTCCGCCACCTCAGGCCTAACGACCTCCGTTTCGCGACTGCGCCGTTGCTCCTGCGAGACCGGCGTGCGATTCTCCGCCATGACTCCTTCGGAAGAAAACGCTTCGGCCAGGCGCGGCGATTCGATGCTCGCTTTCAGTATCATGTTTTTCGCGGTCGCAGTGCTTTGCCTGCTCCTCGGCTGGGCGGAAGGAGTTCGCCAAGACACGACTTACCTGCACATTCCGGAATCCGGAGGCTGGCTCATCGCCACCGGCATTCTGGCCGCCTGCGGGGTTCTTCTGCTCGTTTGGTCGCGCGGCGCGAAGCGCTCCTAGAGGGCGTCGAAAAACTCGGTCATTCCGAGCGAAGCGCAGCGGAGTCGAGGAATCCCGTGGAGTGAGCTTAAAGGTTTCGCCACGGGATCCCTCGACTGCGTTTCGCTTCGCTCCACTCCGCTCGGGATGACACGAGTTTTTCGACACCCTCTTAGGAAGCGGGCGCCATCCGCGCGAGCGGCCTTGCGTTACCTTGTTGTAGTGGTAATAAGATAACATGAAGTCCACACCTGCGAAGTCGGTCGTCCGCGTCCAGGTTGGCGCCCGGATGGAGAAACGACTGGTCAAAACGCTCAAGGCCCTCGCGGAGTATCTCGATCTTTCGTTAGGCGATCTCCTCGAGGGAATTACGCTGCACGCTCTCGAGGGCAAATCCGCCTTTAGTCCGAAGACCCTCGGGCACATCAAGAAGCTGCGCACGATTTACGATCTGCAGCTGACTGCGCGGGATAGTCATCAGCTGGTCGAGGAGAATGCGGCCGACCGGTGAGCGCGGCGGCCTGCTCGCCGATTTCTAGGCGAGTCGGACCGATCCAAACCCGTCTTGACCCCGCGGCCACCTTCCGGGTCGGTTAGCATCCTCGATCTTGCGGCAGCTGTAGACGCTTCCCTCTGGGAAGCGCGGGTCTTGGGGTGGTTAGGCAAAGTCAGGGCTGTCCGCCGCGCTTCGCAGAGCGAAGCGTCTACAATACTCTGGCGTCTAACTTCGCGGTGATCACAACATTCTCGGCGCGTTAT
>JBBSUP010000128.1:0-7227 GCA_038234295.1 Chthoniobacterales bacterium | reverse complement strand
TCGATTTGCTCCGCCGCGGCCAGCTCGCGGAGCAAACGCTGGTCGCCACGGTAATGAGCAATTTCGGCCTCGACGAAGCGCTCGCCGTGCACGGCGGGAAAGTCGTGCGGACGCAGGTCGGCGATCGCTACGTTATCGAGGAGATGGTCCGCCGCGACCTGAATCTCGGCGGCGAACAAAGCGGCCACATGATCTTCCGCGATTTCACCACCACCGGCGACGGGATCATCAGCGCGCTCCAGATTTTGCGGATCATGCAGGAGACCGGAAAGCCGTTGAGCGAGTTAAAAAAATGCCTGACGAAATATCCGCAGGCGCAACGGAATCTGCGGGTGAAAGAGAAGCCGCCGCTGGAGCAGTTGCCGTCGGTGATGCAGCTAATTTCCGCAGCCGAAAAAGAGCTGGCAGGGAAAGGCCGCGTCCTCCTGCGCTACTCCGGCACGGAACCGAAAATTCGCCTCCTGATCGAAGGCCGCGACGCCGCGCAGATCGGGCGTCAGGCCGATGGAATCGCCAAGGAAATCGAGCGCGCGATCGGCGTCATCCCGAGCGGAGTGGAGCGCAGCGGAACGGAGTCGAGGGATCCCGTGGAGCGGCCGTGAAGCACGCGCGCGAGAACTCCAGCAACTCGACGCGATCCTTCGACTTCGCTGCGCTGCGCTCAGGATGACGTAGCGGTGCGCCGCAGCGGCAGCTTCCATTTTCCTGCTTTCCTGCTTTCCTAATTCGTTCTCATGAATCTCCCGCACGTTGTCGAAGCGCTCCTCTTCAGCGCGCAAAAACCGCTCACGCCGCGCGAAATCGCCAGCGCCATCAAGGACGCCGGCGGGGAGGACGAACTCGTGCCTAACGAATTCGCGAAAACCAGCGAAGCAGAAGTGGCTGCGGCTTTGGAGCAGCTAAAAATTAGCTGCATCGAGCAGGAACGCGCCTTTCAGCTCGTGGAGAAAGCGGAAGGCTGGCAGTTCGCGAGCGACCCGGTCTTTGCGCCATGGGTGAAGCAGCTCTTTCCCGCCGTGAAGCCCGCCCGGCTCACCCCGCCGTCGCTCGAGACGCTCGCGATCATCGCCTACCGGCAGCCGATCACGCGCGCCGATGTCGAAGCCGTCCGCGGCGTCGCGATCGACAGCGTCCTCCAGACTCTGATGGAGCGCGGACTGGTGAAAATCGCCGGGCGCGCCGAGGTGCCGGGCCGGCCGCTGCTCTACGAAACGACGCAGTTTTTTCTCGAGCACTTCGGGTTGCGCGATCTCGACGAGTTGCCGAACTCCGACGAATTGAAACGCCGCGAGCTGCCCAAGGCGCCGATCCCCGAAGCGCCGACAACTGTCTCGGATTCCACGGTGCCGGAAGAGGCCGCAACGGATAAACCGAAGGATACCGCCGCCGAAGCGGGGCCGGCTGCGACTTAACCGCCCGCTGCTCCGCCCCGCGATCGGCTCACTGCGAGCGCGCGATCGCGAGGACGGTCAACGTCGTCCGCTACTGAGGGCTTGGGGTCGGATAGGAATCAGGAGTGCTGGCGGGCGTCGTGCTCCCGTACGGCGTGGGGCTCCCATAAGGCGTCGTGCTCCCATAGGGACTGGGGCTTGCATAAGTGCTGGAGCTACCGGTTCCAGACGTGCTGTTGTCCCCGCGCGCTTTTTGTTCGTCAGCCGAAACCACATCGGGGAACCAGATCAGCTCATAGTAGGTGAAGAGCGGCTCCTCCGAGGCGCGATTTGAGAGGCTCGAGAGATTATTCGGATCAAACGTTGGCGCATCCGCCATCTTCTCCTTGGTCGTGTTCACCTCGAAATGCGGAGTCCCGCCGCTTTCCGTATTCTTGGCCGTCAACGCGCTCCATGGGACGGCAACTTTTTTGCCTGAGCTGCTCACCACCGCATAGCGAATGTGACCGGTCGCTGGATTGACCACGAGGTTGCTGATCGTCCCGAGAGTATCGCCCTGCTGGTTCTTCACCTGGCAGTTCATGATCTTGGAGCCAAGGACGAACTGGGTGTTATCGCCGGTCATGCTGCTGCTTCCGGAGGTGCTGCCTGCGGTCATGTCGCCCGTGTTCATCGGGGTCATGCTGGGACTGGGGGAGGAGATTTGTGCGAAGACCGCACTGGTTGTGAAGAGGATCGCTGCCGCAAGACAGGCACCTGTGATTGAGGTTCGTTTCATAGACATAATATTCCGTTTCTCAGTTGAGGTTGAGGTTTCCGACGCCGCGAGCCGGGTCGGCGAGCAGTCGGCGTTTGTTAAATAATCGCCCGCGCGCCCGATCACGGACTTCCAGGTCCAACTGACATGCGCCTCCGCCAAATCCCTAGAGCGCGGCCGCGACCAGTGAGCCGGGCTGATTTTGCGGATGACTTTGGCTGCGATGCGTCAATGTTAGGCGCAACCAATCCTGCTATGAAAAAAAACGTCATCCATTTCGCCGGTGTTGTCCTTGCTTTGGTCTTCCTTTTCGCGCTCTCCGGCTGCGGCAGTTACAACGGCCTCGTCACCAAGGAGCAAAACGTCAACAAAAAGTGGGCGGACGTGCAGTCCGTCTATCAGCGCCGGGCGGATCTGATCCCCAACCTGGTGCAGACCGTGCAAGGCTCGGCCAACTTCGAGAAATCCACCTTGACCGAGGTGACGAACGCGCGCGCCAGCGTCGGCCAGGTGAAGCTCGATCCGAATAAGGCGCCGACCGATGCCGCGCAGTTGGAACAATTCCAGCAGGCCCAGGGGCAGCTGAGCAACGCGCTCTCGCGTCTGCTCGTGGTCAGCGAAAATTATCCGCAACTGCGCGCGACCGAAGGTTTCCAGACTTTGCAGGCGCAGATCGAGGGGACCGAGAATCGGATCTCGGTCGAGCGAAATAATTTCAACGCGGCGGTGCAGGACTACAACACCACGCTCTCGCGCTTTCCCACCAACATGTTGAACAAGATGTTTGGCTTTAAGCCCCGGCCGTTTTTCAACTCGCAGCCCGGTGCGGAAAAGGCGCCGGCGGTGAAATTCGACTTCAACAACGGCGCGGCCACGCCCGCTCCCGCCCCGGTGGCGACACCCTGACGATTCCTCGTCCTGTCATCCTGAGCGGAGTGAAGCGAAGCGCAACGCAGTCGAAGGATCCCGCCGGGTTTCTGGGAAGCTCTGAGACGGGGGCTTCACAGCATTGCGACCGGATCCCTCGACTCCGCTGCGCTGCGCTCGGGATGACCGCGTGGGCCGGCTTTTTTTTCCTGCTCGCGAGCGTGCTCTCGGCGGAAATTCTTCCGCCGAAACCGAAAGGTTATTTCAACGATTACGCGAGCGTTGTGGACCAGGCGACGGCACTGCAACTGAACGAACAGCTCGCCCAATTCGAGCGCGATAGTTCCAATCAACTGCTCGTCGCGGTTTATCCGTCCATGCAGAGCGAGTCGTCGATTGACGATTTCACCCGCCGCATCGCGCTCACTTGGGACATCGGGCGCAAAGACAAGGAGAACGGCGCGGCGCTTTTCGTCTTCGTGGCAAACCACCAGATGTTCATCCAGACCGCGCACGGGCTCGAAGGCGCGCTGCCGGATGCAACCTGTTTCGACATCACGCACAACGTGATCGCGCCTTATTTTAAGAAGAATGATTACACCGGCGGGCTCAAAGCGGGCGTCGCCGCGATGATCGCAGCCGCGAAAGGCGAATACAAAGGCACCGGCAAAACTGTGCAGGAAGGGAAGGCGAGCCCGGTCTCCGGCATTCCGATCGGGTTCATCATTTTTCTCGTCGTAATCGCGTTTGTGATCTTCGCGAATCGCTCGAAGGGACGGCGGCGGCGCGGCTACGGCTTCAGCGGGATGGGCGGCCCGTTCATCGGGGGCTTCGGGGGTGGCGGCGGTGGTTTCGGCGGCGGCAGCTCGGGTGGCGGAGGCGGCGGATTTAGCGGTTTCAGCGGCGGCGGCGGTGGTGGTGGATTCGGAGGCGGGGGCGCCGGCTCGAGCTGGTAAAACGCGATGCGCACGAATGATTTTCTCAAGGAGCTCGACAACGATCGCATCGTGCAGGCAATCGGCGCGGCGGAACTCCTCACCTCGGGCGAGATCCGGGTCTTCATCCGGCGCGGTGACGTCGATGACGTGCTCGCGGAAGCACGCGCGCAGTTCACCTCTTTGGGAATGACGGCGACGCGCGAGGGCAATGCCGTGCTCATTTTCGTCGCGCCGCGTTCGCAGAAATTTGCGGTGCTCGGCGATGAAGGCATTCACCAGCGCTGCGGCGCCAGTTTCTGGGAGGAGCTCGTCGCGGCGATGCACACTTTTTTCAAGGCGCAGAGTTTTAGCGACGCCGTGGTGCACGCGATCGAGCGGACGGGCGTGCTGCTCGCCGAGGAATTCCCGCGGCAGCCCGACGATCGCAACGAACTCCCGAACGCCGTCGAGGAGGGCTGAGCCCTGCCCACCGGCACCTGCACGTTAACTTACACCTACACTCCCCCTCTACCGGAGCCAGTGTGAGTGTAAGTTAAAGTGCAGGTGCAAGGGGAAAACGAAGGCCGCTTGCAAAGCAGGCGTGATGGTGTTCATTCCACGTCCCGCAGCGAGTCTTTAACACGTTGCGCCGTTGGTCCCTGGGTTTTCCGCCGCTTGGCGGAGACCGCGCTCGCCAGGGGGAACCCGGCGCTTTCTTGAAAGGAAGAAGAAAATTAAGCAGGATGAAGTGTCGTTAGGCGCTCCGCTCGTTTCTTAATTCATCCTTCTTCCTTCATCCCTTAAATCCTATGCCTGTTCGTTACGGTCGTTTTGAAATGCCCAAGACCCTCACCAAAGAGGAGTCGTCCGCCACAGATACCTACGCCAAGTTCGTCGCCGAGCCCTTCGAAGCCGGCTACGGACACACGGTCGGAAATTCCCTCCGCCGCGTCCTCCTTTCTTCCCTCGAAGGCGCCGCCATCACTGCCGTGAAAATCACCGGCGCGCAGCATGAATTCGGCACGCTCCCGGGCGTGGTCGAGGACGTCACCGACATCGTGCTCAACCTCAAGCGGATCAAATTCAAAGCCGCCGACCCCGAGATGCGCCAGCTCCAGCTGAACGTGAACAAGGAAGGCGAAGTCACCGCCGGCGACATCTCGCTCGTGCAGGGCTACGAAGTTCTGAACCCGAAGCAGGTCATCTGCACGCTCGATAAGAAGCACAAATTTGAAGCCGAGCTCGACGTCCGCGTCGGTCGCGGTTTCGCCACCGGCGACGAGAACAAGCGCGCCGACCAGCCGCTCGGTCTCATCGCAATCGACTCGATTTTCTCGCCGGTCACCCGCGTGAAATACGCGGTCGAGAACACCCGCGTCGGTCAGCGGACCGATTACGACAAGCTCATCCTAGAAGTCTGGACTGATGGCCGTCTCACTCCTGACGACGCCCTCCTCCAGGCCTCGGCGATCATGCGCCATCACCTCGATGTGTTCGTCAATTTCAACGAAGACGTGATCGAGTTCGACGAAACGCCGGCTGGTGTTTCCGAGGAAAACGTGAAGCTGAAGAAGCTCCTCAATATGAGCGTGAACGAGATCGAGCTGAGCGTGCGCGCGGCGAACTGCCTGAACAACGCCAACATCACCACCGTCGGCCAGCTCGCGCAGAAGTCGGAAGCGGAGATGTTGAAGTATCGCAACTTCGGCAAGAAATCGCTCAACGAAATCAAGGACAAGCTGCTCCAGCTCGGCCTTGGTCTCGGGCAGAAGTTCGATCCGGGTCTGGTCGAGATCCCGATCGCCGGCGCCGAAAGCGCGAATGGCGCGACCGAGGAGTAAGAGTCGTCAGGCAATCGTCAGGTATTTTTTTACGTCGGAGAAGCAGCTATGAGGCACCAAAAGAAAACCGTTAAACTGGGACTGACCGCGTCGCACCGGAAGTCGTTGCTCGCGAATCAGGTCTGCAGCCTGATCGAACATCAGCGGATCAAAACCACGCTCGCGAAAGCGAAAGCCGTGCGCCCGCTCGCGGAAAAAATGGTGACGCTGGGCAAGACCGGCACGCTCCACGCCCGCCGGACCGCCCTCGCCGTGCTCAAGCAAAAAGATGCGGTGAAGAAGTTGTTCGACGACATCGCGCCGCGCAGCACCGACCGCAAAGGCGGCTACACCCGCATCATCAAGCTCGGCCAGCGCAAAAGCGATTCCGCCAAGGTCGCATTTCTGGAGTGGGTTGACGCGCCGAAGCCGATGGAAGACGAGCCGCAGCCCGAGGAAAAAGGTAAGAAGCGCGCGAGTAAATCTCCGGTCGCTGACGCTGCTGTCGACGCCGGTTCCAAGCCGGTAAAGAAGGCGAAGAAAACCGCCGCGGCGAAAGAGAAAAAAGCCGACGACGAGTTGTAGACGCTTCGCTCTGCGAAGCGCGAGTCTCGGCGAGGCTTGTACCTTCAGGCGCGAGAGTTCCACGGTGCTTTTGGCGGCGGAACCGCGCCCTGATAAGATTGAGGTCGTGCCCCCGCGTTTCGCAGAGCGAAACGTCTACAGGCGCTTGAGCGTCCACGTGAGTGCACCATCGGCGGCGATCTCGAGCGTGGCCGCGCTCGCGGGCGCGCCGCGATTTGGCCTCGTCACGCAGCCCGGATTCAGGAAACGCACGCCACTCACCTGCTCATCGCGCGGCACGTGGGTGTGCCCATGCAGGAGCACGTCCACGCCTTCGGGTGGTCGAGACGGCGGGATGTGCACGAGGCGAAAGCGAACGCCGTGGCGCTTCAGGTCGACGATGAGCGGCCAATCGTGGTTCGAATCGCAGTTACCGCGCACGACTGTAACCGGGAGTCCCACATTCTCGATCTCGAGCAGCAAATGCGGTGCGCAGACATCGCCCAGGTGCCAGATTTCATCCGCGCCGACCGCGAGCTGCGCAAGCTTTGGCGGGAGGTGATTATGGGTGTCGGCGAGGACCAAGACACGCAACGATTTCGGCTGAGCCATTATTCGTCATCCTGAGCGCGGCGAAGAACCTCGCAAGCGTTATTGCGCGCCGCACTCCAAGACTTGCACCTGAACTTTAACTTACACTTACACCTCCCTCCCCTCGCATGAAGGTGCAAATGAAGGCACCCGCCGCCTAACGAAAAGCGCCCACCTCCCGTTGCTTCTCGGCCTAACCGATCTACTGTTGCAGCCTGTGTCTTTCAACAACTTCGGGCTTTCCCAGGAAGTCGTGCGGGGAACACAGGCGATGGGCTTCTCCGAGCCTACGCCGATTCAACTCCGCGCTTTCCCTATCG
>JBBSUP010000127.1:0-7458 GCA_038234295.1 Chthoniobacterales bacterium | reverse complement strand
GTTACGTCGTGAGCCAGCGCCTCGTGACCAAGCTCGAAGGCGGCCGGCTCCTCGTCACCGAGATCATGGGCAGCAGCCTGCGCACCCGCGAGACGCTCCTCTACGGTGAGGGCGAGAACCGGACTTTCCAGGAAATCATCGAGGCCGGCAGCACCCTCGGCTGGCACAGCTTCGACCAATCACTCATGCGCGCTTTCGAGGATGACCTCATCTCCGAAGAAACGGCGCTGCTCTTTTCCACCCACAAAAACAAAATGGGCCGCGATCTGGAGATGGCGAAAAAACTCCGCTCGCCCGTAGACGAACTACCCTCGGGTCTGAAGATCGCTTCCTTCTGAGAGAATCTATGAATACACCGGACAACGAAAACAGCAGCGAACAGGCGCTGCGTCTCGCGCAACTCGAGATCAGGATGTTGCGTGAGCAGTTGGCCGCGGCGCTGCAGCACCTGCCGAGCGCGCCCGAGACTGCGCCCCGGAGTGCTCCGCGTTTGACGCCGCGTCCGCCCAGCTACCCTTTCGGAAGCGCGCCCGCCTCCAGCACGACCGTGGAGTTCAAGCTGCCTTCCGCGAGTCCCGGCGCGCGGCAAGTGCTCTGCGTGGAGGATAGCGCGGCGAATTTTGAGCTCATCGAGAACATCCTCGCCGATCGCCCGGGCACCAACCTGGCCTGGGCCGATTGCGGCCTCAAAGCCGTGGAAATGGCGAAGGCAAATACGCCCGGGCTGGTCCTGCTCGATCTCGATCTGCCCGACATTCACGGAAGCGAAGTGCTCGGGCGTCTGCGGGCGGAACCGGCCACCGCGGAGACGCCCGTGATCGTGATCAGCGCCGACGCTACCCCGAGCCAGATCGAGCGCATGCTCGCGGCCGGCGCGAGCGATTACCTGACGAAGCCGTTCGAGATTCGGCGCTTTCTGCTGATGTTCGACGAGATTTTTCCGCAGCCGGCCGGTTCGTATTAGAGCCGTGGAATAGGGAGTTCCGAGCCGGGGCGTTGCTCCGTAGGCCCCGGTCGGACACGTCATCCCGAGCGGAGCGCAGCGCAGCCGAGGGATCCCGCCGGGCTGCGGTGAAGCCCTCACTCCAACCGCGAAGCCCCCACCGCGTTCCCCCGGGAAGTTGCTCCCGCCGCCCGGCGTATTAACCTCCGGGCGCGCATGCACACTCGCCGCGTTGCTCACTTCCTCCCGGCCGCTGCGACTCCGCGTAATTTCCTCCTCGTCGTCTCGCTTCTCGCCGTGCTCCTCGGCGGGATTCAGCTGCGTCGCTATGCCTGGGAGGAGACGACGCATCTGCGGTTCCAGCACGACATCGTCAACGGCTTCTACTGGGGCAGCCAGACTTTACAGAAAGGACGCGACCTTTCGCCTAACGATAAGCCGGATTCCTGGCGCGCCTTCGCTCGCGGCTACCTCGGCCTCTACGCGAGCGTCCGCGCCGGCGCCTACGAAGGCCAATACAATCTCGATTACCCCCCGCTCCGGCTCCTCACGATGTCGATCTGGACTAAGGCGGTGCGGGCGAAATTCCCCGGCGTCGACGATGGCACGCCGGAATACGTCGAGCCGCTGCTTTTCGTGAATTTCTGCTGCGAGATCGTCACCGCGCTCGGGATTTTTCTGCTCGTGAAACTGGGGCTCGAGCGTTCCGGTGGCGCGACGCATTCCTCTCTGCTCCATCGCCTCCCACCGGCGCGCCGCGCGAACCTCTGCGGGATCATCGCCGCGAGTGTCGCCTGGCTGGAGCCGTCGCTCATTCTCGACGCGCACGCCTGGCCGCAATGGGATGTTTGGATTCTTCCGTTCTACCTCTTCGCCGCCCTCGCCAGCCTCACGAATCGCTGGTTCTGGTGCGGCTGCCTGCTTGCGCTCGGGGCGATGTTCAAGGGTCAGATTCTTTTCGTCGCGCCGTTTTTTATCATCTGGCCGCTCTGGCAAAAGCGCTGGGACGGCTCCGGTCGCGTCCTCGCCGGATTCGGCGCGACGGTCGCGTTCATCGTCTCGCCCTGGCTGCTGCGAAGCCCGTTCGCGTGGCTGATCCTTGGGGCAGTTGCCATGGTTGGCGGCCTCATCTTCTGGCGCCTGCGCCTCCGTCACTCCGCGGCTTGGGCGGCCGGAATCGTGGCCGTCGCGGCATTCTGCATCGGCGCTTGGGGCGACGGCGATTTCTCCTGGCTCAAAGTCGGGTTCCTCTACGGGACCGAGCATTATCCCTACCTCTTCATCAGCTCGTGCTACAACCTGCCGTCGCTCCTCGCGCACCTCGATCTGTCGCTCAAGACGCCCTACTGGACGGCGCAGCTCGGCGCGTGGCCGATCGCTTTCACCTGGCAATGGACGTTGCGCCTCCTCTATCTCGGCGCGCTCATTCTCTGCGCGCGCGGCGCCGCCGGGCACGCGGAACGGCGCGACCCTCGGCTCCTGATCGCGCTCGCGACGCCGTGGCTCCTGATGTTCGCGCTCCTCGGGCAAATGCATGAGCGCTACCTGCTCTGGGGCGCGGTGCTGAGCGCGGTCGCGCTCGGAGTCAGCCTGCCACTCACCGTGATCCATTTCCTCTTCTCCGCGATGAGCGCGGCGATGATCACCGATGTCATGCTGCTCGACAAAAAGCTCACTCCCACACTGCACGCGATTCACCTGCTGGAACGCGCGCGACCCTTCGCGTCGTGGCTGCTGCTCGCAACCGTCGGCTTTTATTTCTGGGAAACCCTCTCCCAGCGTGCCCCGCGATTCCGCTCCGGCGACCAGCCGGCCGCTCCTCCAGCGCCGACGCCCTCCGCGCTCGCGGTAGCGACGGAGTAGCGAACCAGACACGCGCTGACGGAGCATCACGCTCCATCGACGAAAGTGCCTGGACCGCGACGCTCTGTCGTCGCGCGGATCATCAAAAAAGTTGCCCGTCCGGGGGAGCGCTGTAATCCTAGCGGTCCCTCGTTTTCGGCGCGATTAGCTCAGTGGTAGAGCGGTCGCCGCGGCGACAAGTCGCAGGTTCCAAACCTGCAAAGGCGCGATTAGCTCAGTGGTAGAGCGCTTGCTTCACACGCAAGAAGTCGCAGGTTCGAACCCTGCATCGCGCACCACCGCACCGCGATTCGCCGCATGCAACTCGTCGCCTGGCTCAGCTCTCTCCTCGCCGCCCTCGATGGCTTCGGCTGCGCGCCGGTTCGTCCGTTCCCGGCACAAACTCCGGTTGTGCTCGTGCACGGCATTTTCTCCTCGTCCCAGGATATGACTCGGCTGGCGCAACATCTGCGGCGTGAGGGCCGCGAAGTCTTCACGCCCGATCTCGCACCCGCGGGCGGCGACGTCGGCGTGGATGAGCTGGCCCAACAGCTCGCGCTCTTTGTGCAGGAGAAACTGCGCGGGCGTCGCTTCGATCTCGTCGGATTCAGCATGGGCGGATTGGTCAGCCGCTACTACCTGCAGCGGCTCGGGGGGCTGGAGCAGGTCGATCATTTCGTGAGTCTGGCCACGCCGCATCACGGGACGATCATCGCGCTCTTGAACGGGCGCGCCGGTGGCCGGCAAATGCGCCGCGGCAGCGACTTCCTCCGGGATCTCGACCGCGATGCCGAGCGCCTGCGCAGCGTGAAGTTTACCTCCTTCTACACGCCGCTCGACCTCATGATCGTCCCGGCGCGCAGCTCGGTCATGCCGCAGGCGCGGAATGTCCGCATCTGGGCGGCGCTGCATCCGTCGCTCATCCTGGAAAAGCGCGCCCTGCGCGCCGTGGCCGCGGAGCTGGATTAATCCTCGTAGCACTCGAGATACTTCACGCCCGCGCCGGTGTTGAAGATCACAATCCGCTCGTCGGTCTGCACCGTGCCTAACGAGTAAAGAACGCGCAACGCCGCGAAACAGGCCGCTCCTTCCGGCGCCGGGAAAAGACCTTCCGCGGCTCCCACCACCCGCGTCTCGCGGATCATTTCTTCATCCGCGATCGCGACCGCGCCGCCGCCGGATTCGCGGAGGATCCGGAGCATGAGAAAATCGCCGATCGCCTTCGGCACACGCAGCCCGGAAGCCCGGGTGTGCGCGTCGGGAAACTCCGTGGCGGCTTCCGCGCCGGCTTCGAAGGCGCGCACGATCGGCGCGCAGCCCGCCGCCTGCACCGAATACATCCGCGGCCGCTTCGCGCCGATCCAGCCGAGCGTTTCCATTTCGGCGAAAGCTTTCCACATGCCGATGAGCCCGGTCCCGCCGCCGGTGGGGTAAAGGATTACGTCGGGCAGTTGCCATCCGCCTTGTTCGGCGAGTTCGTAACCGAGCGTTTTCTTGCCCTCGACGCGATACGGCTCCTTCAAGGTGGAGACATCGAACCAGCCTTCCGCTTCCTTCCGGCGGGCGATCTCGGCGCCGCAATCGGTGATCAATCCATCGATTAAAGTGACGTGCGCACCGGTCTCGCGGCACTCGATCACGTTCGCGCGCGGCGTGTCGCTCGGCATGAAGATGTGCGCCTCGAGTCCGGCCCGCGCGGCGTAGGCGGCAAGGGCGCCGCCGGCGTTGCCCGCGGTCGGGACGGCGAGCTTTTTCGCCCCGAGATATTTCGCCATCGAGACGGCGGTGGTCATGCCACGGGCCTTGAAACTTTGTGTCGGATTTTGCGCTTCGTCTTTCACCCAGAGATCGGTAAACCCGAGCTCGCTGGCCCAGCGCGTGACCTTCAGGAGCGGCGTACCGCCTTCTCCGAACGACACCGGCTCCGCGTCGTTAGGCAGCGGCAGCACTTCGCGATAACGCCAGAGTGATTTATCGCGACCGACCAGTGCTTCACGGCTCCAACTCCGCCCGATTGCCGCGAGGTCGTACTCCCCGAAAAGCGGTTTGCCGCACGCCGCGCAGACGTTGTGCAGTTCTTGCCAGTCGTAGGTGAGACCGCATTTGGTGCAGCGAAGATTCGTTAGGGACATGGCCAGAGCTTTCGCAGATTCCCGCAGATTCACAAAAGGGAGGCGACTCGCAGCGTTCTTTCTGCCCTCCCGCACCCGACTGTCATCCCGAACCGGCGATGCGCGGAGAGGGATCTCACAAGCGTCCTCCGACATCATCAGGTAAGGCCGCATCGAGGAACGCTTGCGAGCTCCCTCGCTCCGCTCGGGATGACAGGCTGTACGAACTCAGCCTTTCCCAATCCTGCATAAATCTGCGTAATCTGCGGATCACTCATGACTCGACCGGAACTCAGCGCCTCCTCGCCACGCCCCTGGTATCGCCCGTCGCTCACCACTCAGATCATGATTGGCCTCGTGGTGGGCGGGTTCATCGGCTGGCTTCGGCCGGATTGGGGGAACGCCGTCTACTTCCTCCGCGACATCTTCCTCAACCTGATCAAGTCGATCATCGCGCCGCTGGTTTTCTCCACGCTCGTGGTCGGGATCGCGGGCGGCGGCGACTTGAAAAAAGTCGGCCGCATGGGCGTGAAGGCGCTGATCTATTTCGAGGTCGTGACCACGGCCGCGCTCTTCATCGGGCTCGCGGTCGTGAACTTCACCAAGCCCGGTGTCGGCGTGATTCTCGCCACGTCGAACACGGAGATTATCCAGAAGATCGGCACGACCCACCCGAAGACGCTGGTCGAGACGATCGTGCACGCGTTCCCGGCGAGCGTGGTCGAGGCGATGGTGCACGGCGATGTGCTCCAGATTGTCGCCTTCGCGGTGCTCTTCGCGATGGCGGTCTCGGCCGTGGGCGAGAAGGGCAAACCGATCCTGCGCGCGATGGAAAGTCTCTCGCAGGTGATGTTCAAGTTCACCAACTACGTGATGATGTTCGCGCCGATCGGCGTGGGCGCGGCGATGGCGCACACCGTTGGAACGCAGGGGCTCGGCGTGCTCAAGAATCTGGGAAACCTGATTCTCTCGCTCTATCTCGGGCTCGGGCTTTTCGTCGTGCTGGTTTTTGGCACGGTCATCTTTCTCGCACGCATTCCCCTGCGGCAATTCATCAGGGCAGTGCGCGAGCCGGCAACGATCGCGTTCGCGACCACGAGCAGCGAATCGGCTTTACCGAAAGCGATGGAAGCGATGGAGCGCTTCGGCGTCCCAAAACGGATCGTCGGCTTCGTGATGCCGACCGGCTACTCCTTCAACCTCGACGGGTCGACGCTGTATCTCGCGCTCGCTTCCGTCTTCGTCGCGCAGGCGGCCGAGGGGACGACCGGAGTGCATATGGGGATCGGGCACCAAATCGTCATGATGCTCACGCTCATGATTTCGTCGAAAGGCGTGGCCGCCGTGCCGCGCGCGTCACTCGTCATCTTGCTGGCGACTCTGAATACCTTTCTCCCGTCCGGGCTGGGGCCGATCGGCGTGGCGGTTATTTTCGGAGTCGACGAGCTCATGGATATGGGCCGGACCTGCGTGAATCTGATCGGCAATTGTCTCGCCACGGTCGTGGTCGGACGCTGGGAAGGTGAGTTCGACGACCGGCGCGCGCGGGTTTTCGGGACTGCGGAGGAGCGAGATCTCGATCTGCGCGAGGGCGAGGTCGCTTTCGCCGAGGCGGTGGTGCAGGGGGATTAAGCTGGAGCGCGATGCTCTGTCATCGCGTCTTCGCAACTCGCTCCGACAGAGCGGAGCGCTCCCGCTTGTCGGGTGACCGATCGCGCAGATTCAGCTCCAACTGCTGCGCTCGCGGAGGAGCGGGCCGATGGAATTTAGTCCAAAGTCGCAGAAGGCGTTTCATATGTTCTATTGAACGTGATCGACGACATCACGTCAAGCCCAGGGAACCTGAACGCAAGCGACTCGGCCGCGCGTCGATCAGGCGTGCCGCGGAATTTTGAGGTCGGCGGCCGCCCGAGCCAGGATCGCGTCGCGAGTCCACAGCGACGCCTGCTGCGACTGGCAGGAAGCCAGCAGATGCACATCACCCCAACCCAGTCCGCGACCCCACAATTTATCGGTCTCGATCATTCGCAAAACGTTCGCGGCGCTTGCTTCCCGCAGGCTCGTTAGGCGAAGGAGTTCGGTGAGGAATCGCGCGCGGTTCTTGATCGAGCCGCAGGCCAACTCGCCGAGCACAACCGGATGCGTGCAGACCGCGCCACTCTCGAGGAGGGCGCCTAAGCCCTGGTTCGCGCGGTGGAGGTGATCAATCCAGATGGAACTGTCGACCAGCACTTTCACTTCGGGCCACGCCGGCGACGGCCGGCCGTCGCTTTGGGATCGCTTCCGCCCATCCGGGCTAATTGCCGTGCCGCTTCGCGCTGCACCAATGCTTCCAATCCCTCATGCAACAGCTGGGTCTTGGCCATGATGCCGGTGCAGGCTTGCGCGGTCGCGAGCAGATCGTCATCCAGATTGAGCGTCGTCCTCATGCAGATCAGCGTGCGCTACACGTCTGCATGCGTCAACGCAAAACGGTCAGATCGAGTCGAGCACTTTCTGCGCGGCGTTGTGGCCGGGGATGCCGCTGACCGCGCCGCCGCGGTGCGCGCTCGAGCCGCAGAG
>JBBSUP010000126.1:0-8147 GCA_038234295.1 Chthoniobacterales bacterium | reverse complement strand
CCAGCACTCACCGCGCTACCTTCCTTCCTCATTACCTTCATGACTACAACTTCCATCGCCCTCACTCCGCCTTAAACTCTCTTCCACCTAGCTCAAGACTACCCAAAACTGCGGACAACGTGTTGAGGTACAACAGTTAGGTGTCGCTGCGCTGGTGCCGGCGAGTGTGTATTGCTCGAGGATCCGCCAAGGTGACGAACCTCTTTGCTTGGTGGTGCAAACGCTTTCGAAGACGATGGTCGATTCAATGGGGAAACGCCTCGCGTTGGTCATCATTCGCGCGCAGCTCGTCGCGCCACTCATCAGTTTCAGGACCGCTTGCCGATGATGCAAATAACATCTCGGCGATTGTAGGGCGACCGCTTCGGTTGCCCTGATTAACCCGGGGCAGGCGGAGCGCCCGCCCTACAATAGAATGACCAGTCACCCTCTTTCTGAGACGGCCCTTAAGGCTTCGGCTGGGGCAAAGACGCACGCGCCACGAGCAGGTAGGATTCGAGCGCGGCATGCTCCTCAACGCTCAGATGTGCGCGAGGCGACATCACTCCCACATAGTGGCGCCATTGCGCCGCCGAATAACCACCAATAGGTCGCGCGACATGACACTCGGTGCATTTGGTCGTGAAGACCTTCCGACCCAATTCGAGAGTGCCGAGACTCACTCCACTTACGGTAGAGTTAGCGAGGACGGATTTGCCAGTCGGGAAAGCTTCTTTCGGATCCGTGGCGCAACCGGCCGCGAGCATCCAGAGCGCGAGCGCAGAGAAGACTTGGAAGCAACGGTGAAGCACAAGCTAGAAGCTAAAGCCAAAAATGAGTCGGGTCTGGACGTCGACCTCGGAGGGTCGATCCGTCAGTTGCACCAGCGGCGTCACCGTCGCCCACCAACTGCCGCGTCGATACGAGAGGTTCGGCCCTCCATAGACCACCGATTTTTCCGCTTCCCGCCAATCCGGAAGATCGACCTCGTGCAGAAGCTCGGTCCCGATCAACCAGGCCGGCGTAATTTCGTAACTCACCCCGAACGACTGCGCGAACTCTCCTGCGCGTTCGCACAAACGATCGCCTTCCCAAACCGCTTCCAAGGTCCCGTTATAAGCAATGACAAAGCGGCCGAGGTTTTTCTGCAGAATAACTTTCGATTCTAACTCGAGCGCTTCGGGACCACCGCGGACCTCCCCATAAAGCGCGACCCCAAGCAGATCGGTCGTGGGGTTGGTCAGGTTGTAAATTAACTCCACCGCTGAGGATTGATAACTGAAGCCATGCTCATTGGCGCCCGGATCTTCCCGGTAACCCCAGTCCGCCAGGTATATTCCCACCTGCAGGTGTTCGGTCACCCCGAATTCTATTTCGTTACGGAAATCGACCGAGTTAAACCGCCGATTTTCCTGCGGACTCGTCTTCCAGGTGATCCAATTTTCCGATTCCACCGAACCGGGCGCCGCGGTCGTGGCTTCATAGACATAGGTGAAGCGCCGCGACCCTGCCTCCGCTCGAGAGGGACCAGCAAAGCACGAAGCAAAAATCAAAAGAGCTAGGGCCGCTCGAAGCGAGACTCGGAACTTAGGCATGCCGCGATCCTAGCAGCCTCGAACGAGGCCTGCTGTCGCCCAGTTGTCATTTTTTAGCGGTTGATTGCGGACTCGCCGACCGTGCGTGGAGTCGCTACTGCAGTCATTAGCTGCGGCATTCGTAACCATATCGTGCGGGGAACGAGCCCCACGCAGTTAGCCTGCGGCAAATTCTAGAAATACGAGAACCCGATAGGACTATCAGGCTCGCACGGCATCAACCCAACCGGCGCAGAGGAGTTCGGTCTGGGCGAGAACGGTCTTCACAGCTTCGTCCCTGTAAGTCCGGTGGGTAGCCGTGTTTCCGCAGGATGCGCTTGACCATCACTTTAATCTTGGCTCTCGCACCCTCGCGTACGGTCCAGTCGATTGTGACGCTTTTGCGGACCTGGGTGACGAGTTCGGCGGCGATGACTTTGAGTTCGTCTTTGCCCATCGCTTCGACGGCGCTGTTGTTCGCGGCGATCTCGTCGTCCGTCAGACCGAGATCAATGCCGCGTTGGGCGGCGGCGCTCATTTATTTTGCGAGCTTAATTAGCTCTTCAATCACTTCCTGCGTCGCGATCGCGCGATTGTGATAGGGGAGCGCACGCGCCCTCGCGTGCTGAGGATCGCGCCTCGCGATCCCCTTCTTCAGCATTTGAAATCCCGCCCGTTGCTGCGCATCCGTTACGGCTCAAAACTCGCGGCTTTGGGGGAGGTGCCGCTTCGAGCGGACACGAATCTCCTCGTCCAACAATTTCCCAGCAACTCGGCGGCGACGTTTTTGTAGTTGAGTCCGCGCACTTCGGCGAGGAACTGGTCGGAGAGGATGCTGATGTCGGGTTGCTTGAGTACGGCGGCGCTGAGAACGTCGATGATCTCGCCCTCCGCGTGCGATCGGCTTTGCGACGAATTTCGAAAGGCGCGGACAAGTTCTGCGGTCTTTGCCCGCGGCAGGCGCTGCGGCGCGGCCCCGTCAAAACCAGCGCCGGTGCATGTCCGACAGGAATTCGTGCGTAATCGGATACTCGGAGGCTGATCCGACGACTGAATCAATTCCGCAGCGCGGGCACACAGCTGTGACACAGGTAACCGCAACATCCTCCTCCTCCGGAACGTCGTCGATCCATTCCTGAATTTCCGACGGCGCAGAGATCGCGAGACAGTCGAAACAGCCGCAGATTTCGCTTTGGAAAAGCTCTACGCGGTGCGCACTGCTGTGACCGTGCGCGGCCACGGGATCGGATTTCATTTGCTGATCAAGCGAGTCATTTGGCCGAGGCCTCGGCAGAGGCCGGCAGTGCCAGCGCTGGTTATGCCGTTTGCAATTCGCGCGCGTGCGCCAGATCGCGACCGCTTAATGGTCGAACCTCGCCTGCCAGCAGTGTGACAACGGCAACAGTTTGGCCGGTCAGCGTCATGAATTCGACTTCGTATGCTGTGCCGTCCTTGTGAATATGCACAACGGTTCCGACGTCGCCGGTTTCCAGACCCTCCTCCAGCACGTTCTTCGTTAGCACCACACAATCGTGTTCCTTAATCATGATTGAGCCTCCAGAGGATAGGCGGTCATCAATCGCGGTGCAATTGTGCCGTCATCCAGTTGCCAGACCGTCCGTACGCGCGGCCGGTGACCGCTCGGAGTATTCAGGTCGCCCTCGACGATGAACCGCGGGCCGAAGCCTGTCTGACGTTCACGAGCGATCTCGTAGGTGCGTCCGTGCTCGCGGAGCGCTTGCGCCAATAGTTCCCACGCTGCGATTTCGAACCCATGCTGGCCGAAGAAACGAGCCTTGCTCCCACCGTAGCGATGTGACGGATTGAGAAGATAATCCGCGATTTTTTCGGGCTCGACCACAAGCTTGTCGGATTGAGGCAACTTCATGTGATCGCGACTTTGTGGACGATGTGGAGATAATTGGCAACGCTTCGGATTCCCGACCAGCACTTCGAGCGCGGCCCACTTCGTCTTGAGCTTGATGCAGGCGCCGTCCCTCGACTCCTGCACGCGTTCGGGCTGCGCTTCGCTCCGTCCATCTCGCGGCATCCCATGCCGCTCGATTCTCCTTGCGCGTCAGTTCTTCGCCTTCGGTGATCGCTTCGAACTCCTCGCCGATCTTCGGCAGCTCGCGTTGGTTCAACCCCAGCTTCGCGGACCGGCTCTCGTAATAGATCGGCATCCCGCCACTGCGGGACCACGGCGCGCTAGATGTCGTAGATGCTGATGACTACCTGCGCGCCAGCGCAATTCCAAATCAAGGGCGGCACTCTCGTAGAGCCTGGGAAGGCAAATCGCCGAAGACCGCGCGCGTGTTGGCGTCCGTCTTCTCGATCGGCGTCCGGTGAATGGAAGGAGGCGGGCGCCAACCGACATAGACAGCGCAAAGCGCTGGGCGAAGCCCGACTGAGCTGGGCAGCGAAGGAGTCAAGCCGATGAACGACGCCTGCGGGAGCGATTCGCGCAGATTGCGCGCGAGCCCATCGATCAAGTCGTACTGGCTGCGGTGCGCTTCATCCGCGATCACGACGATGTTCCGACGCTCGGAGAGGAGCTGGCGCTTTCCCGCCTTTCTCTTCCGGCATGACTTTCTGGATGGTGGTGAAGACCACGCCACCGCTCGCGACATTGAGCAGCTTGCGCAGATGCTCGACCGAGTCCGCCTGCACCGCGTCTGACGAACGACAAGAGGTAACGGGTGGTGCTATCGCGCTTTCGCAAAAACCTGACTGTCACGCAGCCGAGCGATGCACGTCTTCGGCTCGAACATTAGTTCGTTCCAACTAAATCGCGCGTCGGGCGGCCAACGAAACCATCGCGACTGGATCGAAGCGGACATTCAAGGGTTCGCGTCCCGGCGCGCTGACTTTGAATCGCAGACGCAATTGCCCGACGTCGAAGACCTGCGCGCTTGACGCTGACTCGTCGTAGACTTGGACCGTAAGCTCTTCAGCCTCGCATTCGCGTCGAAACCGCCGCTCCGGCTCACGAATCAGCAGGAGATCAGCGAGGTCATTGGCTTCGCGATATGCAAGCCGTGTGGTGAAGGCAAACCTTGGAGGCTGGCCGCTGTAACGCAGCGGTTCTGCGCGTTCGGTAACCGGCCCGAGCTTGAACCAGATATAACGCTCGCGCGGATCACCTCAATAATTTCGGAAGCGGAAAGCCCTCCGCTCAAATCCTGCGGCGAAAGGAATTCCAGATCGGCAAGTCGCACTACGATTGTCATCCTGCGCAATCTATGGACTTTCTTGGACCAAGCGTCTCGCGTCGGCGTTCTCGAAAGCTAACCGACGTGGGATTATCTAAACTCTTGTTCACGCGCGCGGCTTTCAATTTTATCCAAACCAGAAACGGACGAGGACGAAGCCGGCCATGCCGTGGGGCGCGAGGTGGTGGATGAAGTGCTGCACCCAGGCGAAGTTGGCGTTGCCCCGGCTGAGTGAACCGAATTGATGAGCCTGGTTGCGCTCACCCTGCGGGCTGTCTTGGGGAGTCGATGTCGTTCCACTCCATTGCCAGCGCACGTCGTCGTCTTTGCGGAACCAGTCGGAGTCGTTGAAGGGCGGGCTCGGGCAAATGCCGAACGCTGAATTTCGAATGTCGAATGAATCAATCATTGTTCGCGCGGGCTGTCTTCCGCGACGCCACCGTTATCGCGACAAGCTGATTGGCCTCGTCGAGCAGCCGGATAAGCTCTTCAGAAGTTCGAGCGTCGATCTTTAAATGTCGAATGTCGGCAATGTCGCGGAGCATCTCGAGCCAGAAACCGCTCTCGTCGGCTTCTTCTTCAACGGTTCCAAGTTTCGAGATAAAATCGGGCTTCGACTTGCCGCGGCACGCTGAACGGTAATTGGCAGCAACGGAACTCGAAGAGCGGATGACTTGTCCGATAGCGTGACGAGTTTCGATGACTTGCGGTAAGTCGGCGCATATCGAGATGACGTCGAGCGCGAATCGCTTTGTCCGTTTCTTAAGTTCTTCACTCATGCGAAGTTCGAATGTCGAATTTCGACTGTCGAAGTTGAGCGCAGGGCATTCGACATTTGCACTTCGACATTCGCAATTGGCGCGTCGGCCTCGATGCCGCGCAGGGCGAGGTTCATGACGGCGAGGCGGCGGGTGGTGGGGTTCGAGGAAATGTCGAATGCCGAATTTCGAGCGTCGAATGAGGTCATTGTTAGTTCGGACTTCGCAGTCCCGAGTTCGCAATTCGTCTTGCCGCCGTGGGCTTCGACGAATTTCTCGCTCTGGACACTACCCCGCGCGGAAGCGCGTTTCTCCAATAAGGGCGGCTGACTCGTAGAGCCTGGGGAGGCAAACATGCCGCCGGAGCCGCAGAGGGATCGTAGATGCGGCCTTTGTAAGGGGCGAGCATCTCGACGAGGAGTCGGACGACGCTCTGCGAGGTGTAGAATTGATGAGCCGAGTTGTGCTCACCCTGCGGGCTCCCTGCGGTCGTCGATGTCGCTTCGCTCCATTGGCCGCCTTTCTTGCCCTCGGCGCTGGCGAACTGGCCGAGGAAGTATTCGTAGACGCGGCCGAGGATGTCTTTGGATTTGTTGTAGCGGACTCTACAGGCGCGATGAAGCTAATCGTGCCGATGAGGCTGATGAGTTCGCCTAACCGATGCTTGTCGAGGCCGGGGCGGGCGTAGTCTTTCGGCAGGACGCCTTTCAGGCGTTGGTTGTCGCGTTCGTTCGTCAACTCTGCGTGGTTCTCCTCGAAGCTGTCGGAAATGTATTTGAGGAAGATGAGGCCGAGGACGGTGTGCTTGTACTCCGCCGCGTCCATGTTGCTGCGCAGCTTGTCCGCGGCGAGCCAGAGCTTGGCTTCAAAGCCGAGATTGGCGGTAGAGTTGTTCTTTGCGGAGGAGCGAGCGCGGGGCATCGGCGACGGGTCTTTTTAGCTGACTGCGCAACTTTGGGAAGAGCAAATCAGCGAAACTGCTACCCAGAGACCTGCGGCCGCGAAAGCCCGCCTGCAAATGGGCTCCTTCGTCACCACGAGCACCTTCTCTGCGGTTATGGCCCCCACGGGGAGGCGAGGCGAATACAGTTGGATCGGGGCGGCGCTGCGCTCGTTCCTGTAAGCGCGCAGGCGCGTTGGCCTACCGCATCGCCTCGGCCGGCTTCGCGGGGCCGAGCAGGTCGCGGCTCGGGTCGATCTGCCACCGCGCGGCGGCCGCTTCCAAGTCGCGATCGAGCGGCCAACGATCCGCCAGAGTCTCGCCGACGTGCTCAGGATTCGCACCCTTCAGGTTCATGCAATTCTTGTTGTCCCCGATCTCTGCGATCTGCGCGAGTTGGTCGTCGGTGAGAGTTACTTCCGGGAGAGCGGCGAGTTCCTCGACTTTCGCTTCGATTCGCTTCGCCCCGGCCCCGGGTTCCTGGATCAAGGTCGGGACGACGCATTCCACCGGGCGGTGCTGTAAATTCCAGGCGCAGGCGAGTTGGAGCATGGTCAGGCCATGCGCCTCGGCGATTGGGCGTAGCTGTCCTATCTTTTCGGAGCCTGCCTCGACCCAGCCGCTCGGCCGAAAGGTGCGATGATCGCGCGCGGCGAAATCATGACCGGGTCGCACGTCGTCGTGAAAGAGGCCGCCGTAATCGACTACGCGCGTGAGAACTTTCGTGCCGGTTTTCTCCGCCGCGGGGAGCGCGAGGCTTCCCGGCCAAGGCTCGAGCGGATTGAGAATGATCATGGCCCAATCGATCAGCCCCTGGAAACGTTCGAGCGCGAGAATGAGATCGAGCGTGAACCCGTTCGCCGGTCCAGGCGCGATCCCAAGGCGATCGGCGAGTCCGGCGTCCTTCAGTTTCGCCATGCCTTTCCAGACCGCGTCGGTGGTGTAGCCGGTCGCGTCGGGGTTATGAAGCAGTAAAAGATCGAACCGGCTCACGCGGCAACGCTCGAGCGATTTCTCGGTCGCGCGGCGCAGGTAAGCGGCGTAGTCGGCCGGCTTGCGCAGGCGTTCGCTGGTGAAACGGGGAAAGCCCTTCGAGCCTTCGCGCTCGCCTTCGTAGAAGTCGTGCCCGACCGCGCCGACGAGGCAGTAACTCTCGCGTGCGAACCCTTCGAGCGCGCGGCCGATCAGCGTATCGGCTTCGCCGGTTCCATAGACATCGGCGGTGACGAAGCTGCGGATTCCCTGCGCATAAGCAAAGCGCACGAGCTCGATAAAGCGATCGTCGGGCAGCGCTTCACCGTAGTGCATAAAGCGCCCGCCGCTCCACATGCCGAAGGCCGTTTTCGTCAGATCCATGGGACGGAACCGTAACGCCGATGACGCGGGTCACAAGGCGGATCGCGGACGAGAAGTCGCCAGGCTCTTTTTGTGGTCAAAGATGGCGTCGTCGTCGAGTTCCGCTTCAACGTGTAGCGCCTCCGGAAGTCAGGCATCTTGCCTGACTCGGCGGACAGGCTTCTAGCCTGTCGCGTGCCTGAGCCGACCGGCTAGGGCGTGTTAACACTAACGCAGGGCCTCGACGATAAGGGCGAAGTGGATGAAGGCGGTGAACATCACATCGAGTTTATCGAAGCGGGAGAAGATGCGCCGGAAACCTTTGAGCCGACGGAAGAGGCGCTCAATT
>JBBSUP010000125.1:0-8310 GCA_038234295.1 Chthoniobacterales bacterium | reverse complement strand
CACGTCGCCATACATCTGGATGAAACGACGGTAGCAATCCCACGCGAACCGCTCGTTTTTCGTCGCCGCGACCAGTGCTTCCACGGTCTGGTCGTTCAGCCCGAGATTCAGGATCGTGTCCATCATTCCCGGCATGGAATCGCGCGCGCCCGAGCGGACCGCGACGAGCAGCGGCATCTTCGTGGTGTCGCCGAATTTCGTGTCCATGATCCGCTCCATGTTCGCGATGCCTTTTTCCATCTCGGCCTGGAGCGACGCGGGATATTTCTTCCCGTGCTTGTAATAATAAGTGCAGACCTCGGTGGTGATTGTGAACCCCGGAGGGACGGGCAAACCGATGCGCGTCATCTCCGCGAGGTTGGCGCCTTTGCCGCCGAGGAGCGGCTTCATGCTCCCGCCGCCGTCGGCTTTGCCTTCGCCGAAATTGTAGACATAGCGCGGGGCTTTCGCTGCTTTTGGCTTGGATTTGGCGGTAGTTTTGGAACGGGCGGATTTGGTTTTTGTAGCCATGAAACAGAGAGTTGGGACTGCGATTTTCGGGGAAGCGCAAGCTAGGGGAGCAGGCCGGAGTGTCAACGCGCGAGCCGGCACCCGTCATCCCGAGCGGAGAGCAGCGGAGCGAAACACAGTCGAGGGATCCCGCCGAGCGACCGTAAAGTTTGGGTCGCGAGAAAGTTCAGCCGTGGCACCTCTCCAAACGGGAACGGCAGCGAAACTCCACGGGATCCTTCGACTCCTCCCGCTCCGCGGGATCCGCTCAGAATGACCGCGATCTCGCTCTCGCTAACTCTGCTCTGCCGGCTCCGCCGCGAGCACGTCGTCGATTGCATCGGCAAAATCATCGACCCCGGAGATCGGGACGATGATGACATTGCGATGGCCCTGGCTCTCTTCCGTGATGCGCAGAAACCGGCCGCGGCCGTTCTCGCGCAGATCGATCGCGAACACCTTGCGTTCGATCTCCAACTCTCTCGTTTCAAGGATGCTGTCCATTGCGAATGGCACCGATGTTACCCATAATCGCGCGACCAATGGAAGGAGAATCTTCCGCCGCGCGCGGTGCGATGATTGAACCGCAGAGGACGCCGAGGGCGCAGAGGAAGGAAAGGACTCGCGGAAAGTCGACTTGCCGCTGGCGCGTCGGTTTGTCGGGCGACCGCACCGGTTACCTGTCAATTTAATACCCAAAGCTAGCACCGCGGCATCCTCTTCCACCGCAAACGCCATCCCTCCGAAAGGGACGAGGAGGAGATCGCCGCCTTCCTTAGCCACCTCGCCATCGCGGGCCGCGTCGCCGCCTACACCTAGAACCAGCGCTTTACCCCTTGAGATAGAAAGCTGATGGCAAACCTCAGGCCGATTCTGCGCTTGCAGTTTTAGCGCTGTCGGGGAGTATCTGGGAAACGTCGGACGCGGAGCCAAAAGGATGAATTAAATGATTCGGCCAAATTCAGAGGTTGATGGGTATCTCAGGAACCTCCAGAACTGGCAGGAAGAATCGAAGAAGTGGCGGATGATCGTTCTTTGTTGTGAGCTGACTGAGGAATAGATGAGGTGATTTTTGTTACACCTTGCAGGGTAGTAACATCGGCATCATCCAGGGCTTCAAGGAATACTGTGCGCTGTGGTTTTCCAAGGACGTCTTGTTAAAAGATCGCGTGGATGGCAATGTCAAGGCGACTAACTGATTAGTAGCTCCAGGAAACGTGCGATCCTTCGCTGGCTTCATGTCAGCATTACCATCTCAATTTTTGGGTATAATTATGGACCGGCTGCGGAAGTTCAAGAGTATGCGCCGGTCGTTCGTTATGCCTTCGTTTCGATTATTGTTCCGTCGGGCGGCGCTGTTGTTTGGTTCCTACTACTTCTACGCTATGGGGCGGCGGTCCTGTGTCAGGTAGCGCTATTCGTAGCGCCGAAGCTTTGGCTGGTAGTTCGGGCGCGACGCTCGGTATGAGTTGGAGAAGTTGGCCGTCGGGAGGAACTGCTTTCGAACCGCTGTCGATGGGCAAATCGAGGGAAAATGCTGAAGGATCCGGTTAGAGCCGGGTTGGCCTTGGCCTGAGTCTTGCAAACGGGTAGTACTGTCTTGGGACTAATCTTAAGCGAGATGCATCGCGTCCTGCAAAAGAGGCGTATTTATTGCGGGAAATGTTTTGCAGCCTCGGAAGGAAGGGAACATGCTGAGAGCGATGATCAGGCACTTCCTCGTGTTGACCGCGGTCTTGCTCCTGTGGGTTGGCGCAATTGTTCTCCCCACGGCACAAGCTGCTGGGACGCCCGCTTCCGTTGCATCACCTTTGGTCATCGGCGATACCTTCACGCTCGACTCGAAGGCGCTCGACGAAACTCGCCGGATCAACGTTTATCTCCCTCCGGGCTACGCGGAATCCGCCGCCCTGCGCTACCCCGTTCTCTACATGCCGGACGGCGGAATGGCGGAAGATTTTCTACACGTCGCCGGGCTCGTTCAAGTGTCGGTCGGTAACGGCACGATGCGGCCATTTCTACTCGTTGGAATTGAGAATACCCAGCGCCGGCGGGATATGACTGGTCCGACGCAAAGTGAGAAGGATAAAAAGATCGCGCTGAAGGTGGGCGGCTCGGCGGCTTTCCGGAAGATTCTTCGCGCGGAGTTAATGCCGGAAATCAAACGGCGCTATCGCACGACCGCTGAAGCGGCGATCGTCGGAGAATCGCTGGCCGGCTTGTTTGTCGTCGAGACCTTTCTCCTCGAGCCCGACCTGTTTGACACTTATCTCGCCTTCGACCCTAGCCTTTGGTGGGATGACGAGAGACTAATTCGAGAAGCGGGCGCGAAGCTGCACTCCTTTCCGCAGCTCGAGCGGACGCTCTGGTTTGCGAGCAGCGGCGACGGCACGCCGGAGATTACGGCCAGGTTCGCGGAGGCGCTCTCGAAAGATGCTCCGCCGAGAGTCCACTGGCACTACGAAAAGATGCCGGAGGAGAAGCATGCCACGATTTATCACCCGGCGGCTTTGAAAGCTTTCCGGATGGTATTCAAGCCGGAGGAAGGCAAGCCCGGTCGGTAGGTGCCCTGCATGAGGCCTTCGCCGCGAGCGATTCAGCCGCCAAAGGCGATGGCCCCACCAAGCGGCATAGACAAGATACAGGCGATAGCAGCCAAATAAGGCTGCGCCGAAGGGATAAAGTCGCAGGAGCGCAACCCGGCTAGGGAGCGCAACTACAAGGGAGTAAGGAAGGAATGCCTAACGATCGCGGGAATGGCGCGCCGGGCGCGGCGAACGCGCGGGAGCGGCCTTCGCGAGCGCGAAGTCGGCCTGTTGCTTAAAGGCGTCAATCCGCGCGACCACGACTTCGAGATTATCGCCGACGGCGAACTGCCGCTTCGATTGCCGCCCGAAAATCCGCCGGCGCGCGCCGTCGAAGACGTAGAAATCGTCCTCGAGCGAGGAGATGTGGATGAGTCCCGTGAGGAGCACGTCGGGCAGCTCGATGAGAAGGCCGTAGTTGCGCACTTCCAGAATGTTCGCGCGGAAAACCTGCGGCGTTTTCGAGCCAACCTGCGCCTGGAGAAACTCCAGTTTCTTCATCCGCACCGATTCGTTCTCGGCATCGGCGGCGACGCGTTCGGTCGTGGAAATGTGATCGGCGATGCTCGCGAGTTCGCCCGCGCCGATCCGATCGGTTTTGCGGCCGCCGCGGTCGGCGAGCGCGCGGTGAATCACCAGATCGGCGTAGCGCCGGATCGGGCTGGTGAAGTGGGTGTAGTTATTTTTCGCGAGCCCGAAATGGCCGAGCGGCTGGATGGAGTAGCGCGCGCGCTTCAGGCTTTTGAGCAGGCCGATTTTTAGTGCCTGCTCTTCCGGTTTTCCGCGCAACGATGCGAGCAGACGCTGGAGCTCCGCGCGATTCGTGAGGTCGCCGGCCTTGAAGCCGTAGCTCAGGATAAGCTCGCGATATTCCGCGAGCTTGCCCGGGTCGGGCTGCTCGTGGATGCGGTAAATGCTCGGCACAAGCCGGTTTTTCAGCTCGAGCGCGACCGCTTCATTCGCCGCGAGCATGAACTCCTCGACGAGTTGGTGCGACTCGTCGTTCTCGATCCGGTCGAGCCGGAGCGGCTTCCCGGTCTCACGATCGAGGACTACTTTTATCTCCGGGAAATCGAGATCGAGTGAGCCTTCGGCGAAACGCCGCTTCCGCAAGAGCGCTGCGAGCGCCCAGGCGGTGTGCAGGCGTTCCCCGAGCTCGTCCTGCGCCGGCTTTTGCAAAATGGCATACGCTTCTTTGTAGGTCAGCCGATGCGCGCTGCGGATAAGCGTCCGGCCGAACCGCGCGCTTTTCGGCGCGCCGTTTTTCGCGAAAAGGATGAAGGCGGAATGCGTCAGCCTAACGACGCGGGGATTAAGGCTGCAGACGCCGTTGCTCAGGCGCTCCGGGAGCATCGGGATGACGCGATCGGCGAGGTAAACGCTGTTGCCGCGTTTTAGTGCCTCACGATCCAGCGCGCTCCCCGGGGTGACGTAAGCGGAGACATCGGCGATGTGCACGCCCAGTTCCCAATCGCCGTTCGGAAGTTTCTCCACGTGGACCGCGTCGTCGAAATCGCGCGCGTCGTCGGGGTCGATCGTAACGATGAAACGGCCGCGCAGATCTTCGCGTTCACCGTAGGCGTTGGGATCGACTTCGGCCGGCACGCGCTCGGCTTCGGCAAGGACCTCCTCGGGAAATTCGGTCGGCAGATGATGCTTCCGGATGATCGAGAGCATGTCGACGCCGGGGTCGGTGGCGCGGCCGAGGAGCTCGACGATTTCGCCCTCGGGATTGACGTGGCGCGATTCCCACGGCTCCAGCCGCACGACGACCTTGTCTCCCGGAACCGGCGCGCGCCCCGCGGACGGGAGCGCCTGCGGCTTCACGTAGACGTTGTGGACCATGCGCGGATCGTCCGCGACGACGTAGGAAAAATTGCGCGTCTGCTGGAGGGTGCCAACGATCGTGCTGTGGGCGCGCTCGAGGATGCGGATGACGCGGCCCTCGGGTCGGTTGTTGCCGGTGCGCGCGCGGGTGAAAGCGGCGTCACGGGTGATCCGGGCGACGACGCGATCGCCGTTCATGGCCGTGCCGGTGTTTTGCGCCGGGACGAAGATGTCGCCTTCGGTGGAATTTTCCTGAACGAGGAAGCCGAAACCGCTCTGATGGATCTGGAGTTTCCCGGTGACGAGATCCGCCTCGGCGGGGAGGACGTAGCGATTCTTGCGGATGCGTGCGATCTCGCCTTCGCGCTCGAGCTGGCGGAGCGCTTCCTTGAGCAAGCCGCGATGGTCGCTCTTCATTCCGAGGGCGCGGCTGAATTCGATCTTGTCGAGCGGCCGATATTTCGGCCCGCGCATGAGGGTGAGGATTCGGGTCTTGAGATCGCTATTTTTTTTCATGCGCTGCCCGCGAGCATCGGGGCTGGGGCGGGGGATGGAAAGGGAGAGTTTAAGGGCACTTTGTCATCCCGAGCGGAGCCGAAGGCGCAGTCGAGGGATCCCGTGGAATTGGCGTGAAGCTCGCGAAATCGGAGCTTCCCAGAAACCCGGCGGAATCCCTCGACTCCGCTGCGCTCCGCTCGGGATGACGAACGGCGCCCCCGTTGCGCTTGGCTTGGGAACGAACGGTGCTGGAGGCGAGTCCGTTAGGGAAGATCGAAGGCTTCGACGAGCGCGACGCCGGTCGTGCTGTTCACGCCGCGGACGACGGCGGTGTAGTTGCCGGGCGCGAGCTGCGCGACGATCGCGGCTTCGCGGTCGTCGGTCGGCGGAATCCCGGTAGCGGCGATCTCCGTCTCCTGGGTGTCGCGCCAGTTGTTGTTGCTCTGGAGAAGCGTGCCGTTGCCGTCGTGGAGTTCAAGCTTCGGATCGAGGAGCGGATTCGCCACGCCCTGGCCGGCGAGCGATGGCCCGATCGCGCGCAGGATGACGTCGCGCGCCGCCGTCCCGCCGACGATGAAGCCGCCGATCATAACGTCTTCACCGGTCGCGACGAAGCCGCGCGTCGAGATGTTCGCCGGGTTCGCGGAAGCGGTCAGCGCATAGAGTTCCATCAGGCCGACGCCCTCGCCGCCGCTCGCGTCGCGGAGGACGGCGGTGTAGCTGCCGGGCGCGAGCTGCGCGACGAGCGCGGACTCGAGCGGGTCGTTAGGCGCGAGATTCAAGTTCGTGATCTCGGTCTGGTCTGGGCTCGTCATCCAATCGTCGTTCGTCGCGATGAGCGCGCCGCTGGCGTCGTGCAACTCGATCGCCGGATTCGTGAGGCGACCGCTCAGCGGAACGCCGTTGACGTTCAAAGACGGTCCGATTCCGCGCAGGATGATTTCTTCCTTGGTGCTCCCGGTGATGATGAATCCGGCGATCGCAACGTTCTCGCCGGTTCCGACATTCAGCCGCGTCGACAAGTTCACCAGCGCCGGGGTGGGCGGGATCGCGACGAGCTTGTCGACCACGCCGCCGCCCGAATCATTCGCGAGCAGATAGATGTCGCCGTTGTCGTCGGTGCCGAAGCCGCGGACGATTTTGCCTAACGACGCGCCGGAAGAGCCGAGGCCGGTCTCGAGGATAAGACCGCTCGCGAGGTCGCTGTAGAAGAGCCGTCCACTTCCGCTCGGCCCGACGAAGTCACCAAACACATATTGCCCCGCGAGCGCCGCCACGGCCGAACCGTGCACGACCGCGCCGCCGATGACGGCGTTGCCGTCCTCGTGACTGTATTCGAGCACCGGATCCACGAGCGTCGGGTCCGGCGCCGGGTCGGGCGTGATGTTGCCAGTCGCGGGATCGAAGAGGAACGAACCTTCCTTGCGATTCCAGCCGTAGTTTTTCCCGGCGGTGACGAGGTCGACTTCTTCGATGTTGCGCTGGCCGACGTCGCCGACGATCAGCCGATCGGTCGCGGCGTCGAAGGAAAAGCGATACGGATTTCGGAACCCGTAGGCGTAAATCTCATGGACTTTTGTCGTGCTGTTGATGAATGGATTCGTCGCCGGCACGCGGTAGTTGCCGTTCGCGCTCACCGGGTCGGGGCTACCCGAAGTGAGCGCGGGTGCGAGCGGATTGATCCGCAGGATTTTGCCGAGAACAACAGTGAGATCCTGGCCGTTGCCGATCGCGGGGTTGTGGCCGGGGCCGACGTCGTTTCCGTTCCCGCCGTCGCCTAACGAGATGTAAAGATCGTTGTCGCTCGCGCGGAAGGCGAGCTTGCCGCCGTTGTGATTCGCCTGCGGCTCATCGACTCGCAGGATTTCGCGCCGCGAAGCCGGGTCCGCGAGGTCGGGATTGTTCGCCGACTGTTTCCATTCCGCGACCACACTCTGGTGGTTGTTCGCGACGTTATTCGGCTCGGTGAAATCAGCCGCGCCGCTCACGGCCTCGCTCGTGTAGGTGTAGAATTTCCGGAAGCCCGGGCTATTCGGATTATCGAATCCGGGATGAAAAGCGAGCCCGAGAAAACCGCGCTCATCCAAGCCGCCGACGATGCGCGCGGAAAGATCGAGATAAGCCGTCGCGACCAGCGCGCCGTTCTTGATCAAGCGGATCGTGCCGGTTTGCTCGACCACGAAAAGCCGGCCATCACCAACGGTGGTGAGATCGAGCGGCGCGCTCAGGCCGCCCGCGATTTTCTCGAGCGCGACGCGGATCGGACCTTTGTCGATCAGCGGCAGAAGCGGCTCCGCTGGAGCATTGGCGGAGAGGAGAGCGAAAGCGGCGAAAGCAAGAGCGGAGCGTGATCTGGTCATGAGGTTGTCTGAAGAGTCGGTTGGACGGCGCGTGACTGCGAGCCAGCCGCGAGCTACAACTTACGCGTTCGGCAGAAGCTTCAAAGTCGCAGCGTGAAGCGCGGGCGGGTGTGAATAACCAGCTCATGAAAAGTCACCGCGCTGTAACCTTCGAGCGTTCGCCCGGGCGAGCGGGCCGCAGATCGGCTCTTTGCAGGCGCAGGTTTTCGCTGTTCATAAGTCGCCGCGACTCGCGAATGAAGCGCGCCCCCAGGCTGCCCCGAAGGGGCGCTGTCCTCCTGAGTAAAACGAAGGATCTCCGACCCATTCTTCCCGCAGCGCGCAAAGACAGACTTACGAGACGCGTAAGAACGACGAATTCGTTATTCCGACGGAAGTTAGGCTTCCAGCCTGACTCGGCCGACGGGCTTCTAGGGCGTGTTAACACTAATTGACGTTTATTCGGATTGCCGATAGAGGGTGGTGATGGAAATCACCGAAGAGCAATATCGCAGGATCGAAGACTGTTTGCCGCGGCAGCGCGGGAACGTCAGCCTCACGAATCTGGAAGT